>JAAYHU010000133.1 GCA_012735245.1 Tissierellia bacterium | reverse complement strand
CTTGCCAATTCATCTATTAAAATTAAACCTCGGTTATCTGCCTGAGATATGGCTTCCTGAACTATCTTTATCTCTCCTCCAAAGGTAGAAAGGCCTGAATCAGTAGACTGCATATCTCCTATGGAGGCCTTTATAAATTGATTTAAGCCGTACTTCATAGACTTGGCAGGGACGAATAATCCATACTGGGCCATGGCAGATAAGAGACCAATCAGCTTTAGGCTAATGGTTTTACCGCCCATATTAGCCCCTGTAATACAGGTTACACCTTGCTTAAGCCTAAGGGATATGGGGGTAAATTCTAAGCCCTTTGCTTTTAAAAGGTCCGATACCTTGGGATGGATACCTTCTTCTATTTCTATAATTCCATCATTTAATATCTCTGGTTTAATTCCACCGATTTCTAGGGCAAATTTGGCCTTGGCCAATAGAAGGTCTAGGCGGCCTATATTGGCCATATTGGTGAAGAGCTCCCTTCTCCTCTTACCTATTTCCTTAGACAGTTCTTCCCTTATCCGCAGTTCTTCTTTCTCTTCCTTATCCCTTAGGATAGTTTTTTCCCCTTCCAGCTTAGCTAATTTTTCAGTGGGCTTGATGGAAAATTTAATGGTCATATAGGTTTCTGAATTATATATTAGGTAGGGGTAGTTTTGGACTTTTTCCATTAGTTCCTTATCATCCTTAGCCAAAACTACTGTTGAATCAGGCCTTAGGTCTAGGTTTAATTCTTCTTTGATCTTTTCCTTTATAAGCTTTTTCTCTAATTTGATTTCCTTATCTAGATTTCTCTTCCGCTCTCTTATATTTTTCAATTCTTCTGAATAGGCGTCATATATATAAAATGTAGATATGCCTGTGTTTTCTGGGTCTAAAATCTTTTCTAGACTCTCAATGGGAGTCACCTTTGTATCTGGAAAGCTGGGAAGATGGTGTTTATTGATTAAGTTGTAAAGTTCTCTTATTAAAGAAAGGAAGTTTTTTATCTCAAACAATTCTACTTCTGTTAGGATAAAGCCTTCCATTCCCCGTCTGACAGAGTTCCTCAAATCCTTTATATGATTAAAGATATTGTCAAATTCTCTGCTAATTTGCTTGTTTTTTACTATTGGTATAAAGCTTTCTATCTTTTCCAGTTCTTTTCTTAATTCATCTTCTTCTCCCAATTCATAGGGCTTCAATCTTCTTTTAAACATTGCCCCATAGGGCGTAAGGGTGTTTATTTTGTTTAATACATATTGAAAATCTAAGGATTCCTTTGTCTTCTCGTCCATAAATAACATTTTATTCACTTCCTAACATTAAATCCATTACTGGTATATGACTAACATAGGATTTCATTTTTGATAGAAATTCCCTAGGTTGAAAATAATAGCCCTTGGGTGAGTAAGGGTTTACTGTTATGGCTATTAAGTTGATTTTATCTAAGACTTTAACTTTAACTCCCTGCCTCATAAATCTTAGCCAATCCTTAGATTCTACGAATATCTTTGTTCCGTCCTTAATGATTATTTCTATATTCTTATACTTTCTTGTAGAATGGATTAAGTCCTCTAGAGTACCCTTAACTAAGGAACCTGGAAGAATTAAGTATTTTGAATTATCCCTTATATGGTCTCCTATGATACAGCCTGCATTTAGGGCTGTTTTAATAGGTATTATTTCAACTTTATTTTCTTCGTCTATAACTGCTATTTCATTGTTTTCTATGATTTGTCTTGCCATTTCCCTTATCCCTTCATCTTCTATGGGTGGAAGGCTTAGGGTATTTACTGTATGTAAGGTTTCCTCTATTACCTTGTTCATATCCCTTGATAATACTGCTCCAGTAGATAGGATAGTTGCCTCAGATATGGTTGGGGCTGCCTGAGACAGCCTGTCTAAGGCCCCATCTATGATTACAGCCTTAGCTCCCAGGCTCAGCATGGTATCTGCTACTTCTTTGACTTCAGACAGCAGTTGGGGGCCTGCTATTTGAACATAGCCCCCATCCTTTACCCTGCCTATGATTATTTCACCTAGAGGTGTCCTATATTCTGTTACCTTAAGTATTTCTATATTGGCATCACTAAAATCTAGCATTTTAGTGGAAGTAGCTAGGAATGTGCCTTCTTCTACGAAGATTGAAGGTTTTTCCGTTTCTGTAACTATATCTATAGTTTCTCCATCACGACCAATAGAAGTAATACCAAGGGGAAATCTACTTTCCATGGCTTCTGAGATCAAGTGGTTTAAGGCGACGGTTTTTCCGCTATTTTTAGCCATGCCAACTATAGAAATCGTCTTGTATTTATCTTTGATTAATTCTAGCATAGAACACCTCCAGATGTTTTATACGGTGAATAACTAATAGTTAATAGTGAATAGTTCTGATTAACTATTCACTATTAACTTTTCACTCTTCACTATTATTTGAACTTTCTTTGTCTTCTTTCCAAGTGGCTTGGTTCTAGGTTTTTAACTTCTGGGCCTTGAAGTAGTTCTGCAACTCCTGTTATTCTTGCTTCTTTTTCGCCTCTGCAGGTTGGGCAGTTGCATTCTTCTTCTACATATTGTGGTTCTGTGTATGTTGTTATGATACCTTCATAGTTTCTAAGTACAACTTTTGTAGGTGATTGTGAGATTACATATTGAGGCATTACTGGAGTTTTTCCTCCTCCACCAGGAGCGTCTACTACGAAGGTTGGTACTGCATAGCCTGATGTATGGCCTCTTAACGCTTCTATGATTTCTATACCCTTAGATACCTTTGTTCTAAAGTGTTCAATTCCCATGGATAGGTCGCATTGATAGATGTAGTAAGGTCTTACCCTCATCTTAACTAGACCATGTACTAAGTCTTTCATTATGTGTGGACAGTCGTTTACTCCTCTTAAAAGTACTGATTGGTTTCCTAGTGGAATACCAGCAT
>JAAYHU010000132.1 GCA_012735245.1 Tissierellia bacterium | reverse complement strand
TAGATTAAGATTTAGGCCAGGATTTATTGTACCTAATACATTAATTGTTACAGATACAGATACGCCAAACTTTAGAAGAGTAAGATTTACAGTTAGAATTCCATACCAAGTTTTAGATCCAAATGGGGAAGTCATAACTGAAGCTTATTTGCCTGATATACCAAAGGATATAATCATATATATACCAGATGCTAGAGATGAATTTGAATTTAGAATAGTTGTTGAAACAGCTTCTGACGAGTTATCAACACCTATAAGAACTGGAAATACTTTAACTTTCCCAGTGGGAACATTTATAATAATTAAAGTTGTTGGTACTGTTCAATTGCTAATACCATCATACGGATATTGTCCTCCACCTCCAGAGTGTACTGAATTTAGCCCAAGTGATGTATGTGAAGACTTTGAATATGCAGAGTTTCCAGATTTCTTCCCACCACAATTGATAGGATAGTTAAAAGAAGAGTCAATAACTCTTCTTTTCTATGTTCTGACTTATAAAGTTCAAAAAGGGCCTCATATCATACGTATAAAAAATGCTTCGTAAGAAGCATTTTTTATTATGTGAATGTTGACAATATTACTAGGGTATAATATACTTATATTGGAATACCCAGTGAAACACTTGGGATTAAAAAGAGGTGAAATAATGAGACTATCCACAAGAGGAAGATATGGATTGAAAGCAATGTTTCAACTGGCATTACATTATGGCCAAGGACCTATTTCCATTAAACAAATAGCCCTTGAGCAGGAGTTGTCTGAGAACTACTTAGAGCAGTTATTCTCCACCTTAAGAAAAGAAGGTTTTTTACATAGTGTAAGAGGGGCACAAGGTGGGTATATGTTATCAAAGGAACCCAGCCAAATAACAGTTGGTCAAATACTTAGGGCCTTAGAAGGTAATATTGCACCTCACGATTGCGTTGTGGATGAGGAATTTGAGTGTTCTAAGGAGGATAGATGTGTAACAAAACATGTATGGATGAGGATTAAAAATAGCATAGACGAAGTCATAGACTCCATTACACTACAAGATATGCTTGAGGATAGCAAAAAGATTTTTGAACAGGAGGATGAATAATGAAAAAGTACATCTACATGGATAATGCAGCCACAACACCAGTAAAAAAAGAAGTATTAGAGGAAATGTTGCCCTATTTTACTGAAAAATATGGTAATCCATCTTCAGTGTATTCCTTAGGCAGCATGTCAAAAAGAGCAGTAGAAGATGCAAGAGAAAAGGTTGCAAAGGCCTTAGGGGCTAATCCTAGGGAAATATTCTTTACTGGAGGGGGATCAGAATCTGATAATTGGGCTATTAAGGGAGTAGCCTTTGCAAATTATGATAAAGGGAACCATATTATTACTTCCAAGATAGAACATCATGCAATACTGCATACCTGTGAATATTTGGAAAAAAAGGGTTTTGAAGTTACTTACTTAGATGTTGATGAATATGGGATTGTTGATTTAGAGCAGCTTAGAAATGCCATTACAGATAAAACAATACTCATATCCATTATGTTTGCAAACAACGAAATTGGTACTATTCAACCTATTAAGGAAATAGGTGAAATAGCCAAAGAAAAAAACATATATTTCCATACAGATGCTGTACAGGCAATTGGAAATATAAAAATAGATGTCAAGGAATTAAATATAGATTTACTATCTTTATCAGCCCATAAATTCTATGGACCAAAGGGAATAGGAGCCTTATATGTTAGACAGGGAGTAAAGATTGATCCTCTAATTACTGGTGGAGCACAGGAAAGAAAAAGAAGGGCTGGTACTGAAAATGTTCCAGCCATAGTGGGATTGGGCAAAGCCATTGAATTGGCCTATACTAATTTTGAAGAAAAGAATAATAGATTAATAAAATTGAGGGATATGCTCATAGAAAAAATCAAATCAAATATAGATTATGTTAGATTAAATGGCCATCCTGTAAAAAGATTACCTGGTAATGTCAATATGTGCTTTCAATTTATTGAAGGAGAATCCTTATTGCTAAGTTTAGATATGGAAGGAATTGCTGCCTCAAGTGGTTCAGCTTGTACTTCTGGTTCATTGGATCCTTCCCATGTTCTCTTGGCCATAGGTTTGAGCCATGAAATTGCTCACGGTTCTTTAAGACTGACTTTGGGAGATTTTAATACTGAAGAAGAAATTGACTATGTCGTTGAGAAGCTAGTTAAAATAGTTGAAAGACTTAGAAGTATGTCACCACTTTATGAAAAGGTTAAGGAGGAAAAATAATGTATTCTGAAAAGGTTATGGATCATTTTATGAACCCAAGAAATGTAGGAGAAATTGAGGACGCCGATGGAGTAGGTCAAGTAGGCAATCCAAAATGTGGAGATATAATGAAAATGTATCTTAAAATAAAAGATGGAGTAATAGAAGATGTAAAGTTTAAAACCTTTGGATGCGGTTCTGCCATTGCATCTTCAAGTATGGCAACTGAGTTAATTAAAGGAAAAACAATAGAAGAAGCTATGAAACTTACAAACAAAGCTGTTGCAGATGCCTTAGATGGACTTCCACCAATAAAAATGCATTGTTCAGTCTTGGCGGAACAGGCTATTAAATCTGCTTTACTTGATTATTCAAGAAGACATAATGTATATATAGAAGGCTTAGAGGATATAAATTTTGATGAAGATCATCACCATCATGAGTCTGATGAGGAATAATTACAAAAAAATGTAAAATTAGATTATTTTGCCAGAATTATAATCTCCTTTTGTGACATTATATATTATAAACAATAATATTGTGAAATTACCAAAAGGAGATGAACAATATGTTTAATAGGAATAGAAATTACGGTGCATTCTTGGGTACGGTAATAGGTACATCTCTAGGGATAATTTTAAGTTCAAGAATGAAGCCCTTTAATAGCAGGAAAATGATGAAGTTAGCAAGAAAAGTAAAATCCAATGTAGTAGATGGTATGAGCTCATTATGGAACTAGGCAGCTAAGGCTGCCTTTTTCTAAATAAGGGGAGTTAGGAATGGAAAGATTTAATCCACCTATTTTTCTATATAAGGTGACTTGGATACTTTCTATAATCTTATTGATTTTAATAATATATTATTTAATCAACATAGGTAATAATTTTGTTCCAGAAAGGAAAAAAATAAGAATAAAGGACAAAAAGATTTTGCCTATAATTCTTTCTATTGTTTTTATATATCTATTTTTTGCCTTACTAAATAAGTATACCATATTATCCGATACCTTTTTTACCATAATATTTTCTGCAATACTAGCTTATCTATTTAATCCAATAATAAATTTTCTAGAATCAAAAAATATTAACAGGATGATTGGAGTTATTTTACTTTACCTAGGGATCTTATGTTTTTTACTTATTTTTGCCCTATTGGTAATTCCAAGGTCCAGTAGTGAAATAAAGGGATTAATGAATAATATGCCAGAGTATATTGAGAAGATTTCTAAAGTAATGGATGAAATTTACAATAAATATTATTCAACCATAGGAGAATTGCCTCCCTTGTTCCAAGGTGTACAACAGGTGGTTATGGAAAATATAGTAGGATTTGAACATATGATCATGGATGGGTTAAAATCCTTCATTGGAGGAATACTAAAGACCTTCTCTAAATTTGTTTCCTTAGTTTTGACTCCCATACTTACCTTCTATTTCCTGGTGGACAAAAATTATTTTAAAGAAAAATTCATGAACCTAATACCTAAAAAAAATAGGGAAGAGTATAGAAAACTATTTCTTGAAATAGATAGGTCAATGTCTCTTTTTGTAAGAGGAAGAATTATTATGGCAGCCTATGTAGGAGTTGTCACCGCCATAATTCTATCAATATTAAGGATTGACTTTGCATTGTTAATTGGATTTATTACTGGAATTGCAGATATCATACCATATATAGGACCTTTCCTAGGTTTCTTGCCTGCAGCATTTTTTGCTTACTTAGATAGTCCAATTAAGGCCATATGGGTATCTATCCTATTTGTATTGATACAATGGGTAGAGAATAATATCCTGGCACCAAAGATTTTAGGAGATAGTACGGGTCTACATCCATTAATAGTCCTCATATCCATAATAATTGGTGGTGGTATTTTTGGAGTTTTGGGTATGATATTAGCAGTTCCTGTAGTTGCCATATCTATAATACTATTTAAGTTCCTAAGAAAAAAGCTGAATATACCTTCAAGAATGCAGAAATAGAAGCTTTTATATTGACAAAGCAAATATATTAAATTATAATCCAAATATAATACGGGTAATTTGTCCCCTTATAGGGGCTTTTTTTCAATAGTTTGGATTAGATAATCTAAATGAGAGGTGTAAAAAATGAAAAAAATGGGTTTACATGAGATAAGAAGAGAGTTTTTAGAGTTTTTTAGGGAGAAAGATCATTTAGTTGCACCTAGTTTTTCACTTATACCCAAAAATGATAAATCTCTATTATTAATAGGGGCAGGTATGGCTCCATTAAAAAAATATTTCACTGGAGAATTGACTCCACCAAATAAAAGAATGGCAACATGTCAAAAATGTATTAGGACTGGAGATATAGAAAATGTAGGTAAAACTGCAAGACATGCTACTTTTTTTGAAATGTTAGGTAATTTTTCCTTTGGAGATTATTTCAAAAAGGAAGCTACAGCTTGGGCATGGGAATTTCTAACTGAAAGACTTGGCTTAGAGGAAAAGGATCTCTGGGTTAGCATATATCATGAAGACGATGAAGCCTTTGAAGTTTGGAATAAGGGAGTTGGAGTTCCAGCAGAAAAAATTATTAGATTGGGAAAAGAAGATAACTTTTGGGAATTAGAGGTAGGTCCATCTGGGCCTTGTTCGGAAATATATGTAGATAGGGGAGAAAAATACGGTTGTGGTTCTCCTGATTGTAAGCCAGGTTGTGACTGTGATAGGTTTATTGAAGTTTGGAACTTAGTATTTACCCAGTTTGATAAGGATGAAAAGGGAGTATATCATCCCTTACCAAACCCCAATATAGATACAGGCATGGGCTTGGAAAGAATAGCAGCAGTTATGGAAGGGGTTGACACCATTTTCGATGTAGCTGCTATAAGGGAGATCTTAGAAAAAATAGAAGAAATTTCAGGTGTTACTTACGGAGAAGATGAAACTAAGGATATTTCCATGAGGGTAATTACAGATCATGCAAGGGCCATGACATTCTTAGTTTCTGACGGAGTATTGCCTAGCAATGAAGGTAGGGGCTATGTTTTAAGGAGATTAATTCGTAGAGCTGCGAGACATGGTAAATTATTAGGTATAGAAAAGGCGTTTTTAAGCCAGGTAGCAGGTGTAGTCATTAATTCTTGGCAAGTGGAATACCCAGAATTAAAAGAAAGAGAAGACAAGATTAAGAAGGTAATTGATGCAGAGGAAGATAAATTCCAAGAAACTATTCATCAGGGAATTGCCATCTTGGAAGAATATATTGAGGAAATGGAAAGAAATAATGAAAATGTCCTATCTGGGGAAAAAGCCTTTAAGCTATACGATACTTATGGTTTTCCTCTAGATTTAACCAAAGAAATTTTAGGTGAAAGATCCCTTACAGTAGACGAAGAAGGCTTTAATAAGAATATGGAAGCCCAAAGAGAAAGGGCAAGAAGGTCTAGAGAAGAAGGGGACAGTGGTTGGACTTCTGTAAATGAACTTGATATATTCGATGGATTAGAAACAGAGTTCAGAGGCTATGAAAAGGATAATTTAGTCACAGAAATAATAGGCTTATTTTCAAATAATGAAAAAGTTGATGAATTGAAAGCTGAAGAAGAAGGAATTGTAGTCTTAAAAGAATCACCCTTCTATGGCGAGTCTGGTGGGCAAGTGGGAGATACAGGAATTATAGAAGGTCCTGATTTCAAAGCTACAGTATTGGATACCCAACGTACAAAGGGAGAAGTTATCATCCATATAGTAAAAGTTGTTGATGGTGTAGCAAAAGTTGGAGATAGGGTAGTAGCTGAAATAGACAGTGAAAGAAGAAACTTCATAAGGAAAAACCATTCAGCAACCCACTTACTCCATAGGGCATTGAAGGATGTTTTAGGGGAGCATGTTAACCAGGCAGGTTCAATCGTTATGCCAAACAGACTGAGATTTGACTTTACCCACTATGAAGCTGTGACACCAGAAGAATTAAAGAGAATAGAGGAAATTGTAAATTCAAAAATCTTTGAAGCCCTAGATGTAGTTACCATTGAAACCTCCCTAGAGGAAGCACAGGAAATGGGAGTAGTTGGCCTATTTGAAGACAAATATAAGGACAGGGTAAGGGTATTGAAGATGGGAGATTACTCCAAAGAACTGTGCGGAGGTACCCATGTGTCTAATACTAGCAGCATAGGCCTATTTAAGATCATTTCTGAATCAAGTATAGCTGCAGGAGTTAGAAGGATTGAAGCCATAACAGGACGGGCTGTCTATGACTACATTAATGAAATGGAAGAAAATCTAAGTGAGATTTCTGGCATCTTAAAGTCTAATAAGGCTAATTTAGTAAATAAGGTAAAAGCCTTGGTAGAGGATATTAAGGAAAAGGAAAAGGAAATAACAGCTCTTAAATCAAAAATGGCCTTATCTATAGCAGATGACATACTGTCATCTAAGGTTGAGGTTGAGGGTATCAACTTAGTAACCTACAAAGTAGATAATATGGATATGAATAGTTTGAGAAATCTTGGAGATAAAATTAAGGATAAGTTAAATTCAGGAGTAATAGTCCTTGCCAGCATATCAGGGGAAAAACTATCCTTTGTATCTATGGTGACCAAGGACTTAGTTGAAAAGGGAATACATGCAGGAAATATAATCAGAGAAGTGGCTAAGGCCACCGGTGGTGGCGGTGGAGGTAGGCCTGACATGGCTCAGGCAGGTGGTAAGGATGTATCTAAGGTAGATGAAGCCTTATCTATAGTTCCAAATATTATTAAATCCCAAATTAAATAATATTAATGGAAAAAATATTAGCATTTGCTAATATTTTTTCCTATTAACCTTTACATATGGTATAATACAAGTATATTAGGGGGTGTTTTTGTGAACAATAGATTTAATGAAACTATGAAATTTCAGCCACCAAGGGATAATATTGGGTCAGTTAAAGAAATAATCTTAACTGTCTTCAATGCCTTAGAGGAAAAGGGATATGATCCAGTCAATCAGCTTATTGGATATATATTATCAGGTGATCCAACTTATATAACTAGCCACAACAATGCACGTTCAGTTATATGTAAAATAGAAAGAGATGAATTATTGGAGGAACTTTTAAAGACATACTTAAAAATCAATAAATAGGAGAGAAATAATTTGAAAGTAAGAAAGCTTTTAGTATTTTTACTTTTACTTATCTTTCAGTTTTCTTCAATATCTTATGGGGAAAAACCAGCAGATAAGGTATATCTTATAGTTATAAACAAGTTGACCTTAGAAGATATTGAAAGGATGGACAATTTAGGAAGCCTAGCCAATGATGGTAGCATTGGACTGATGAATACTAAGGGGTTTTCTGGATATACGGGAGTAGATAGCTTTCTTACTATAAATTCTTCTGAAAGGACTTATGGAAATTATAATGCTATAGATTTTGTACAGCTAGAACCCGGGGGGCCTTTGATAAACAAAGATATTAGAAAGCTAATAAACTTAAACTCTGATAATAACTACTTACCCCATATAGGTGCCCTTGGAGACAACTTACACAAGCATGGGCTAAAAACTGCCATTTATGGGAATAGTGATTCCATTACTACTCCCTATAGATCTTCAGCCTTAATTCCTATGGATTCACAGGGCATGGTAGACTATGGTAATATTGATGACATAACCATAGAAGACTTGGATCATCCCTTGCTTATTAGGACGGATTATGAGAAGTTGTTTGATGAAGTATATAAGAGTCATGCAGATTTTATAGTAATAGAAACAGGAGACTTAGATAGGCTCTATAGAAATAATAACTATTTTTCAGAAGATGAATATGTAAATTTAAGAAATGAAATATTATTAAACATTGATACTTTCATCGCTGAGTTAATTGATAAAATAGATTTTACCAATTCTCTATTGATAATAACAAGCCCCAATAGTGGGGACCCTAAGATAGATGATAGCAAATTAAGTCCTATTATCCTATGGGGGAAAGATGTAAAGAAAGGTATTCTTAGTTCTGCCACTACTAACAGACAGCTAATAGTATCCAATATAGATATTGGACCTACCATAATGGACTTTTTTATGGGTCCAAAGGATAATATGTCTGGAAATACTATGGTATTTATAGAAGAAGATATTGATATAGACGGAGTTAAAGCAATCAATGATCAAATAAATACTACTTCCAAGGTTAGATATAATTCCTTATATTATTATGGCTTTCTTTCTATTATTATTTTGGCCATTTTTCTTATGCAAATAATTACTAAAATTAGATTTCCAGAAAGATATCAAGATTTAATTAAGGTATTACTTAATCAGATCTTGATTATGCCCAGTATTTTCATTATTGTTTCCTTACTGAAGCCTAGAAGTATACTGGAATATCTAATTATATTGTTTACTTTTTTAATAATATCATTTATAATACTGTGGTTAATAAGGAAGAAAAAAAACAAAATCTTATATATTGGATTTCTATCTACTTTTCTGATATTACTAGACTTAATACTAAAGGGTCATATTAGTAGATATTCAGTATTATCCCATGACCCTATAATAGGAGCAAGGTATTATGGAATAGGCAACGAAATGGTTGGCCTTTTATTGGGCTCTTTGACTCTTTTTTCTATGGAGATATTGAAAAAGAGAAGCAAAAGCCTACTTCCTTTGTTCCTATATATTATATCAGCAATCCTAGTAGCCCATCCAAGTTTTGGTGCCAATGTAGGCGGTACCATTGCCTTTGTAATAACTATAGGATTTTACATCAAAGAATATTTTAATAAAAACTTAAATATAAAGAGGCTTATTTTAATTATTATAGGCCTAGTATTGGCCATTTCTCTTATGGCCTATATTGATATAAACTATAATACGAATCCTACCCACTTAGGAAAAAACATTCTCCTCATAAGAGAAAAGGGCTTAAACTATGTTAACCAAATCGTTACTAGAAAGCTATTGACCAATATAAGATTAATAGGAAGGTCTTTTTGGACATATTTGCTCTTAGTTAATATGCTTTTACATGGAAGTCTGTTTTATTACTTCTACAGGATAGATAAAAATATTTTATTAGCTTCTATAGCTGGTTTAGCCGGTGCCATTGGAGGATTTGTCTTCAATGATTCTGGCCTAATACTTACCAGTATATGTATGAATTTCATAACTATAGGCATTTTTCAAAATTCATATTGGAATAAGGTGGAATAATTGGACAGAGTACAACTTGGAAATACAGGAATTGAGGTATCTAGACTTTGTTTTGGTTCCCTTACTATGACTCCTTTTCAAGCAGGTTTATCTGTAAGAGAAGGAGCTTATCTTATTGAATATGCATATGATAAGGGAATAAATTTTATTGATACAGCAGAAATTTATGAAAACTATAATTATATAAAAGCTGCATTAAAGAATATTAATAGGGAAGATTATTGCATAGCAACTAAGACCTACGCCTACACTAAGGAAATGGCAAGGGATAGTTTAGACTTAGCTTTAAAAGAATTGGGTACAGATTATATAGATATTTTTTTGCTACATGAGCAGGAAAGCATCCATACAGTTAGGGGACATTTTGAAGCTATTGAATATTTTATTAAAGAGAAGGAGAAGGGAAAAATCAGAAGCATAGGAATATCTACCCATAGAATTGCAGGAGCTATGGCTGCCAGGGACGTTGATGAAATAGAAGTAATTCATCCAATAATCAACAAGGATGGCATTGGTATACAGGATGGAACTATTGAAGAGATGTTAAAGGTAATTGAAGAAATCTATAATTTAGGAAAGGGAATTTATGCCATGAAACCCCTAGGGGGAGGGCACTTAATTAAAGAAGCTGAAAAGGCTTTCAATTTCGTAAAATCTATACCATATATACACTCAATTGCCATAGGAATGCAATCCACTAATGAAATCGATGCCAATATAAGCCTTATGGAGAAAGGATATATACCTGAAGATTTAAAGACAAAAATTAACAGTAAGAAAAGGAAATTAATAGTTGCCGAATATTGTATTGCTTGCGGAAATTGTGTTGAAAGGTGCAGGCAAAGGGGTATAAATATAGTTAAAGGGAAAGCCACTCCCAACGAAAACTGTATACTATGCGGATATTGTGCCAAAACATGTCCTGAATTTTGTATTAAAGTAATTTAAAATAGGAGAGTATAATGGAAAGAATAATGGGATTAGATGTGGGAGATAAGACCATAGGTGTAGCCATATCTGATTTATTGCAGATTACTGCCCAGGGTCTTATTACCATAAAAAGAGAAAGTTATGAAAAGGATTTTAATAGACTAGAGGCCATTATAAAGGAATATAATATAAAAAAAATAGTAGTTGGTCTACCTAAAAATATGAACAATACCATAGGTCCCCAAGGTGAAAAGGTAATAAAATTTACTGAAAAGTTAAAAGCTAGATTTAAAAAAGTAGAAATAATCTATGAAGATGAGCGATTAACCACTTCTGCAGCTGAAAGGCTCCTAATAGAAGGGGATATGAGGCGAGAAAAGCGAAAGACAGTAATAGACAAAGTTGCAGCTACTTTCATATTGCAAACTTATTTAGATAGGAAGGGGAGAGAGGATAATGAAAGATAGAATAGTCCTGATTGACGAAGTTGGTAAGGAGCAGGAATTTTTAATCTTAGCCACCTTTGGATTAGATGACGATGACTATGCTGCTTTAATCCCTGCAGATAATATAGATAGTCCTACCTATATTTTAAGAATAGAAAGAGATGAAAATGGAGATATATTACTTCTAGGCATAGAGGATGATAAAGAATTAGAGGATGCCATTGCAGCCTATGAAGAAATTCAAAGGGAAAATTTTCAATAGTTGACAAAAGAACTAAATAATAGTATTGTTAATTTAGTAATAAAAACGGGTGAAAATATGGATATCAATTTAAGTAATATTAAGGGAAAATTGCAAAATGAAGGTTACAAATTAACAACTCAAAGAAGGGCTATACTAAAGGCCATTGTTGATAATCATGATGATCATTTGAGCGTCGACGACATATATAACATAGTAAGAAAGGAATACCCAGAGCTAGGTATTGCCACAGTATATAGGACTTTACAGCTGTTCGAAAAACTTAATATTGTATATAGGTTAAATTTCGATGATGGTTGCAGCAGATACGAACTCACCAGTGATAGCCACCACCATCACCATTTAATATGTTTGAAATGTGGGAAGGTATTAGAGGTAAAACTTGATCTTTTGGAAGCATTAGAGGAGGAAATAGAGAAGGAAGGACAGTTCACCATAGTAGACCATAATGTTAAATTTTATGGATATTGTAGTGAATGCAAAGATAAATCCCAATAGGGATTTATTTTTTGGGCGGATATTTTTTGGAGTAGAAAATGTAATCTTGGAGAAAATACTAGAAGAAGGAGTGATAGCTTGAGAAAACCCAATAGTATTAAAATAATACCTTTAGGAGGACTTGGAGAAGTCGGCAAAAATATTACGGTTGTTGAATATAAAAATGACATAATATTAATAGATTGCGGAATGACTTTTCCAGAAGATGAGATGCTGGGTATAGACGTGGTAATCCCAGACGTAACCTATTTATTTAAAAATAGGGAAAAGATTAGGGGATTTGTATTAACCCATGGTCATGAGGACCATATTGGAGGATTACCATATATATTGCCTAAACTGAATGTTCCTATATATGGAACGAAACTTACCCTAGGCTTATTAGATACAAAATTTAAAGAGCATAAGATAAATAATGTTAGTATGAATGTAGTCAAGCACGGAGATGTAATAAAACTAGGTGCCCTAGAAGTGGAGTTTATTAGAACTAGCCATAGTATACCAGATAGTTCTGCCTTAGCAATCCATTCCCCTGTTGGCACTATTATTCACACAGGTGACTTTAAAGTTGATTTTACACCAATTGATGGAGATGTAATAGATTTAGGCCGTTTGGGTGAATTAGGAAACAAGGGAGTCCTAGCCCTATTATCTGATAGTACAAATGCTGAAAGACCAGGATACACCATGAGTGAAAGGACAGTAGGAAATACTTTTAGAGAAATTTTTGCTAATCACAAGCACAGGATAATAGTTGCCACCTTTGCCTCTAATATCCATAGGATTCAGCAGATAATAGAAGCTTCTGAGGAGTATAATCGAAAAATAGTATTGTCTGGAAGATCAATGATTAACAACGTTGGAGTAGCCATTGAGCTAGGATACCTGAGAATAAAAGAAGGCACCTTAATAGATATAAATGACATGAATAAATATCCGAGTAATGAAATCACTATAATAACCACAGGCAGCCAAGGAGAGCCAATGTCTGCCCTTTCTAGAATATCTTCCTCTGAGCATAAAAAAATACAGCTGCAGCCAGAAGATCTAGTCATTATATCTGCTACGCCAATACCTGGAAATGAAAAAACAGTTTCCAAGGTTATAAACAACCTAATTAAAAGGGGAACGGATGTTGTATTTGAGTCCCTAGCTGATGTCCACGTATCTGGACACGCTTGTCAAGAAGAATTGAAGCTAATACTGACCCTAGTTAAGCCTAAGTTTTTCATTCCAGTACATGGAGAGTTTAGGCACCTTAAAAAACATGCAGAAATAGCTGCATCCCTAGGTATGCCAAGGGAAAATATATTTTTATTAGATAATGGAGATGTCTTAGAGT
>JAAYHU010000016.1 GCA_012735245.1 Tissierellia bacterium | reverse complement strand
ACCCTGTCAGCAGCAGCTACTGGAGGGTCTAGCCAAACTTGTCTTCTGATTCCCCTGCCATAATAGCCTTCTTCTTCAGCAGACAACAAAGTTTCCCCATTTAATATTTTTTTGGCAAATTCAGCCATCTTCTTTATATCTTTTCTCATTGCTGCTGAACTCTTTCCACCCTTAAATATATATATATCTTGGCGGAACATCTCAACTCCTGGATTTTCTTCATTCATGGATGATATTACAGGAACATTAAATCTCTCCTTAACAGCTTTTCCTATGTGTCCGCAGGCAACACCATACCTACCTGCCCTAAAAGCTGGTCCTGCAAAGAATATGTGAAATTCCTTGCCCTCTAAAAATCCTAATATAGTATCTATAGCTTCTTCTGTATTAGAGCCCATATAGTTATCCCCACATATAATTGTATGAGTAACTTCCACTTCTTCTCCCAGTTGTTTTTGCAATTCCAGCGCTGGACCAACCAAGCCTTCTCTAATTTCAGGAGGAAAGTCTGCTTTGTCTTCACCACCAATTTGACCAAAAAATTGATTTAAGTATAGAATAGCTTTTTTCATAGGTACACCTCCTTTAAAATTCCTTTACCGTTTTTGTTGACCAGCCAACTACCTGATCTCCACAGAACATAGAGTTATTTTCCATTATAATAGAACCATCCTCCCTTACTGAGGGACCTAAGATTTCATCTCCCCACCATCCTCCAGCAAATCCATCCCTTGCCAAGGATTCTAGTTCTCCTAGTACAGTTTCCATTAGTGGAAGCTCTATCAATTGAGAAACATCCCCTGTAGAAACAATAGCATCAGCTTTTGGATCCATAGTAACTAGGGGCTGAGATCTACCGTCCCTACCAGTACATTCAGGTGTTATTCCTACAGTTTTAATTCCAGCATCTTCTAAGGCTACAATACAAGCTATAAAATCAGCATCTGGATTTCCATATCCTTCTTCTGCAACAATTGCACCATCTGCTCCTAAGGACTTTGCCATTTGCGCAACAAATAATGCTGCCCTTTCTTTTTGGTCTAGGGCTACATTTAAGTTAGAAGCTATAACCCCTAAGAAATTTAATGTTTTTCCATGTTCTTTATATAACCTTCTTATAACTGGGAAATTTTGGATATCATATGTTGACCATTTAGATGAACTAGGCATAAAACTTCCTGATATTACTGCCCCATCCAACACTTCATTTGGATGCATAAATGTTGGTAGCATCCTATTTGTATCCCATCCATATATTAAGTCGTTATATCCCAATTCCTCCATTTGGGATTGGAATTGGAGTACCAGTACAACTGAAGGTAAATCCTTTTCCTTTGTCCGTTTAGTAATCGGCTCTAATTCAAATACTTCTAATTTTTCTGGTTCTAGATTTCTTACAGATGAGCCTATATATTCTGCCAGCCTCATGCCAGCCCATCTTAAAGCCCTGTTTTTCTTTTGCTGTTCCCTTTTCTCAAATTCTTCATCTGTATCAGCAACTAAGACTATATTTTTCAACTGTGAAAAATATGTATACTTAGCCCCTTCTCCACTCATGTCTATAAGGCCGTCTTGAAATCCTCCCCAATGTTTTCCAACAACTAATACGCTGCAATCCTTTAGGGCGTGGGTTCTGCCATTACCTGCTAGCATTAAATCTCCTGTAACTCCTGGAAATAGTGGACCTCCACCTACCCTAACCCTTGATT
>JAAYHU010000015.1 GCA_012735245.1 Tissierellia bacterium | reverse complement strand
TCTTCAAAGCTTTCAGCAGCACCCCAATCGAATCTAAACAGGCCTTCTCCACCGCCACCAGCAATATAGTGTACTCTAGTATATCCTTCTAAATCATCTATTAATACTGTAAGGGTTAACCTGTTTCCTGCCCTATAATAATGTTTTTCAAATACCATCATTACACATTTCTTATTATCTGAACTCCTAACCTCATATCTGTCAATAAGAGTACCTGTAATGCTCCCCTCAATGATTTCCCTCTCAAGCAAATTAGCTGCTGCATTAACAGAAATTGATACCTTTATAGTATTTTCCATCATATACACCCCTCAATTCATTTCTTATCACTTAAATATCTATAAGGTTCTTCTTTATTAAATGCATTTTGCAAAATGTCTTTCTTCATAATAAATCAAACCTAAATCTATATAACCTGGGTCCAAAAACTAACCAGGAGGACATTGGTCTGCCCAATAATAAAAATCAATTTTTCTCATATTTCCACTCCCTCAAATAATCCTCCTTTCCCTATTATCTACTCCATTCCTTCAATATCAACAACTACTATTTCTGGTGGATTGAATATCCTAGGTAAAAATAAATTGAAGTATACGCCCCTGCTTACTACAAGGGTATAGTTTTCAAACTCATATACACCTCCAGCATACTTGGGGAAAAATCCCTGATGGGGGGCGTAAAGTCCATTTAATAGAAATGGAATCCTAATTTGCCCTCCATGGGAATGGCCTGATAATACTAAATCAAAAGGCAAAGTACTATATAAGTCAACCTTTTCTGGCCTATGGGATAATAATATTTTGTATCCTTCCATGTCCTTAATATTAGAAAATGAATTATATACCTCTTTGTACCAATTAGACTGGGTCCTTTCATATCTAACTATATTTGGGTCATCAACTCCTGCAATAATTAAGTTGACCCCCTTTATGTTTGCCTTATGTAGATTGTTTTCCAATACATATACTCCGAAAGACTTGAAAAGGTCCTTTATCTTATCCACTTGACCTGTTCTAATTTCATGGTTGCCTGTTACATAATAAATTGGACCTATATCTTTTATGGCTTCTAAAAACAACTTAACCCCTTCAATACGACCTGAGTCATCTACTATGTCTCCAACTAGGGCGATTATGTCTGGGTTTTCAGCTTCAATTTTACTCCTAAGCCTAGTTTGATTTTCACCGTATACTTTACTGTGCAGGTCGGATACAAGGACTATTCTTATTGACTGGTTGCTTTGGATTTTCTTAGTTATTAAAGTATATCTTCTAACAACAAGTCCATTATAAAAAGCTATAAAAATCAAAACCAATATAAAAACTATTGCTATAATTTTATATATGTTATAGACAAATTGTATTTTAATCATCCCCATTTTACTCATTTTACTATTAATACTCTATCCAATAATCAATACTTTCAATGCTACAGCCTTTTAAACTATTATATTACTATTCTACATTTCATTATAAAATCCTTCTTTTGTAAAAATAAATTAGCCATACTAATTATTTTAAAATACCATGGCTAATTTAGCTATTTATTTTACTCTGGCCATAAAATAGCTTTTTTCTGCCCATATGCCTCCCCTAGGCAAAACAATTTATGTTATTATACTAGATAAATCCTCACTTACTATTGGTAATTTATGCTTAGCTGACCCACTAAATACTGCTATTCAATATAAATTCCTTGCTCCATCAGCCTCAACATCATAATCATCAACATAAATACTTTGTATAGCTGTTATATTTAGAGACTTTAAAGCTGTATTATATATAAGTGGGTCAGGTTTCATAACACCTACTAAATCACTACATGTATAACTGTCTATGTATTTTCCAAGTCCTAAGTTCTCTAAAGTAATTTGCAAATATGGTGAAGTATCGCTAATTACTCCTATTTTAAAGCCCCTATTTTTAAAATATTCCATTACTTCTACAACATCATCATATAATTTCCTTTCATCATTACACCAAAGCTCAGAAAATAATAAGTCTGCCTTTTCTTCTACTCCGTCTTTTATTCCCTCTCCCTTTAATAATTCTTCATAATACCTTTTCCAAAACCTTTTCTCCTCATCAATACTTTTTAACCCTTCTTTTGGATAACCAGCAGCATCAAACAATCTCATCATCTTCTCATAGTCTAATTCAAATTTCTTATTTGGCCATTTTTCAACGGTTTCTCTATACCATTCTATTTTTTTCTCATTTGGATATGTCAAAGTCCCATCTCTATCAAAAAAGATTGCTTTATATTTCATAAGTATACCCCCCATATTCAATATGAAGTTACCTATTACTACATTATTGAATAATATTCTATTACATGGTTACAAGTTCCATTTTTTACTCTTACAACTAAAGGCCCCTTTAGGAATAGCTTTTCCTGATATGAACTATCCATTAGGATAATCAAATCGCTACACAAGATCATATTCTTATACTTTATCATATTCATAGGATCGTAGCCACAGATTATAAAATCTCCTTCATGCTTCATAACAGGTCCATTAAAGAAGTCTTCAAATTTTTTCTCTAGATAAAATTAAAAAAAATTCTAAAAAAAGCCTTGACATTATTTTAAAAAAGTATTAACATATTTGCTAATATTTTAAAAAGCGTTGAAGGAGAGAAAGATATCCGTCCTTAATCACAGAGAGTTGGGTTAGGTGAGAGCCAACATTAAGAGGATATGTAATATTCACTCCTGAGCTGATTCGTTAAAAGTAGCTACGAGTAGACGAATCCGAAGGCCCATCGTTATAGGGGATAGGACTGTTAGGTCTGAATGAGTGATGACGTTTTTGTCATAATTAGGGTGGTACCGCGGAATTAATCTTTCGTCCCTACAAGTATAGCTATTGGATGCT
>JAAYHU010000131.1 GCA_012735245.1 Tissierellia bacterium | reverse complement strand
TTTATTTCATCGAGATGAATACAAGAATTCAGGTGGAGCACCCTGTTACAGAGCTAATTACCGGAGTGGATCTTATAAAAGAACAGATAAAAATTGCATATGGAGAAAAATTAAACCTATTACAAGAGGATATAAGAATAAATGGGCATTCTATAGAATGTAGAATAAACGCAGAAGACCCAGAAAAAAACTTTATGCCTTCTCCAGGTAAAATACTGAAGTATTTCCCTCCCGGAGGCTATGGCATAAGAGTAGACAGCCATATTTATGAAGACTACATCATTCCACCAAATTATGATTCCATGATTGGGAAGGTAATAGTATGGGGAGCTAACAGGAATGAAGCTATAAACAGGATGAAGAGGGCCTTAGATGAGTTAGTCATAATTGGAATTAAAACCAATGTAGATTTTCAAAAGGAAATATTAAACAATGAGAAATTTATACAGAATAAAGTAGATACATCCTTTATAGAAAAGGTTTTATTTAGCGAAAACAAATAGATTGGAGGTCATAAATGCTTAAGGATTTCTTTACAAGGAAAAAGTATGCAACTATAGCAGTCCAGGCTAAAACATATAAAGAAAACCCTACAGAAATCAAAGAAATTGAGGATATTGGTCCTGTATCAAATACTTCCTATGATAAGATTAAGGATTCTAGAATAAATCCAAGGCAGATAATCCAGGATATAATAGATGAGGAAACATTTGTAGAATATGATAGGGACTTAGAAGCATCAAATCCATTAGATTTTCCCGATTACAACACTAAGATTGCACAAGCTAAGGAAGCAACTAAGGAAAAGGAAGCAGTCATTACAGGTGAGGGAGATATAAAGGGAGAAAGAGCTATTATATGCGTAATGAATCCTAATTTTATGATGGGAAGTATGGGAACTGTTGTAGGAGAAAAGATAACCAGGGCCATAGAAAAGGCCATTGAAAAGAAATTACCTCTTATAATATTTTCAGCCTCAGGTGGAGCTAGGATGCAGGAAGGTATTTTATCTCTAATGCAAATGGCAAAGACTTCTGCAGCATTGGCAAGGCTAGATGAAAGTGGTCTATTATATATTTCTGTCCTAACAGATCCAACTACTGGCGGAGTTACTGCTAGCTTTGCCATGTTAGGTGACATAGTCCTTGCAGAGCCTGGAGCATTAATTGGTTTCGCAGGCCCTAGGGTAATAGAGCAAACTATTAAGCAAAAACTACCAGAGGGCTTTCAAAGGGCAGAATTTTTATTGGAAAAGGGATTTATAGACAAGATAGTAAAAAGGGAAGATATGAAGGATACCTTGTCTAAAATCATAAGACTTCATTCCAGAGGGGGTGAAGTCCATGGGTAAAATCCTAGAAGCTGAAAAGCTGGTTATAGAGCTAGAAAATAAGATAAATGAGCTAAAAGAGCTTTCAGATAAGAATAACATCGACTTTTCCCATGAAATATATATTTTACAAAGAAAGGTTAATGTCATAAAAAAACAGATTTATGAAAACTTAAGTCCATGGCAAATAGTAAGCATAGCAAGACACCAAGACAGGCCTACAACCTTAGATTATATTGAAATCCTTATAGAGGATTTTATAGAATTCCATGGGGACAGGTATTTTGGAGATGATAGTGCCATAATAGGTGGCATAGGACGGTTTCAAGGCCTTCCAGTTACCATAATAGGACATCAGAAGGGTAGGAATACAAAAGAAAATATCAAAAGAAATTTCGGCATGCCAAATCCTGAAGGGTATAGAAAGGCATTGCGGCTTATGAAGCAGGCTGAAAAGTTTAGAAGGCCAGTGATAACATTTATAGACACCCCTGGAGCTTATTGTGGTTTAGGTGCAGAAGAAAGAGGTCAAGGAGAGGCCATAGCCTTAAACCTTATGGAAATGAGCAGGTTAAAGACCCCCATCATTTCTATAATCATAGGCGAAGGAGGCAGTGGCGGTGCCTTGGCATTGGGAGTAGGAGATAAAATAGGGATGCTGGAGTATTCCATCTACTCAGTGATTTCTCCTGAAGGCCTTGCCAGTATTTTATGGAAAGATGCAAAAAAGGCTGAAGAAGGAGCCAAGGTGATGAAGCTAACTGCAAAAGACCTATTAGCCTTTGGAGTTATTGATAAAATAATAAAGGAACCTCTAGGAGGAGCCCATAAGGATAAACACTTAGCAGCAAAAAATATTAAAAAATATATATCTGAAGAGCTGAAAGCCCTTATGGAATTAGAACTAGAGGAATTAATCCAAAAAAGATATGAAAAATATAGAAGTATTTATTTCTAGGCTTACCAATATGGTAGGCCTAGTTTATTTAACTAAGCTATTCTTAGGGTATATGTGAAAGAAATTCAGAACTTATGCTATAATATTTGTGAGTAGAATTATAGATATAGGTAAATCCCTTAAAGGAAGGAGGGTTTTTAATGTTCGATACCCGAAAATATGCCTTTCAAATAGAAACTACATTTAGGGCAGTATTTAAATGTGAAAGATATGGCATAGGAGTTTTGGCAGAATACTACTTTATAGAAAAAAATCCTTTTATAGCCATAACTACAGTACTGGGAAACTTTTATAATAAATTGGATAATAAGAGCAAGGAAAAAGTCGATGAGTTCATTGAAAGCTACCACTTAGAAATGGGCAAGAGTATAGAAGAAATAGGAGAAGAAAAAATAAAGAAGATAATACAAGAGTTTAATGAAATAGTTCGGACAGTATAGGCTATTTGATTTCGTAAACACACCCCTTAAATTCGGGGTGTGTTTTTCTATTAATTTAGGGATAATCAATAAATATTTAATGAGTTTTAATATATATTTATTGATAAACGATAAATATTATGTTACAATTTATCATAATAATCTTTATGAGGTGAAGCTTATGAAGAAAGAAACCATATTTTTAAAAATAGCAGTATTCTTAATTGGACTACCAATTTTTCTCTTGTGTATATTCCTTTTTCCTTGGATAACCAATGCAGCAACAAGTAGTACTAAGATGGCCTATGTCTTATATGGTATTTTAATTATTATGTATGCATCAGCAATACCATTTTTCATTGCATTATACCAAGCATTTAAGCTGCTGACCTATATTGACCGTAATGAAGCATTTTCTGAACTATCTGTAAAAGCTCTACAAAATATAAAAAACTGTGCAGCCATAATCAGCATATTATATATTCTTTGTTTGCCACTTTACTATATAGTGGCGGAAGCTGATGATGCTCCTGGCATCATAGTCATTGGACTAATCTTTATCTTCGGCCCTATGGTAGTATCGGTCTTTGCTGCTGTTCTCCAAAAGCTATTGCAAAATGCCATAGATATAAAAAGGGATAATGACTTAACGATATGAGGTGAATACCGTGGCTATTATAATAAATCTTGATGTGATGCTGGCTAAGAGGAAGATGAGCGTTACTGAGCTCTCAGAAAAAGTTGGAATAACCATGGCCAATATTTCTATACTGAAAAATGGAAAAGCAAAGGCTATTAGATTCTCTACCTTAGATGCAATTTGCAAGGCTTTAGATTGTCAACCTGGAGATATCTTAGAATATGTACCAGATGAGGAAAAATAGATTATTGATGGGTTAAAATAGGAATTGGTGAGGTGCCTTTATGTACGATATTGCAATAATAGGTTCAGGTCCAGCTGGTGCTAACCTTGCACGATTAATCGGAGATAAATATAAGGTTTTATTAATAGATAAAAGGGATTTAGAAAATGACAATCCTAAAAGCCATATAACAAAATGTTGTGGAGGATTGCTTGCTCCTGATGCTCAAAAGATGATTGCTAAGCTAGGTTTAGGAGTACCAAAGGATATTTTAGTTGATCCACAACTTTTTGCAGTGCGGACTATCGATTTAACAAATAATATAGAAAGGCTATACCAGCGTTTCTATTATAATATGGATAGGGAAAAATTTGATAGATGGCTAGTTTCACTGCTGCCAAGGACTATTGATAAGAAGTATAACTGCCTATTTAAAGGTTTTATTGAAATACCTGGAGGATATGAAATAAAATATATTTATAATGGCAAAGAGGTAACTGCCAAGACAAAGGTTATAATTGGGGCCGATGGTGCCTTTTCTAAGGTCAGGAGGTCTATTGCTAAAGACTTAGTTGTGCCTGATGAGTATATCTCAATACAGGAATGGTTTGAATGCTCAAATCCTATGCCATATTTCACAGCAATTTTTGATGAAGAGATAACTGATTTTTACTCTTGGATCATACCAAAGGAAAATTATATATTGTTAGGGTCAGCCCTTAGGCCTAAGGATAACACTAAAGAAAAATATCAGGTGTTAAAAAGGAAATTGAAAAAATTAGGATTCCAATTCAACAGTAAAATAAAAACAGAAAGTGCTTTTATCTATAGGCCAAAGAAATTATCTCAATTCTACATAGGAAGGGATAATATAGGCTTAATCGGGGAGGCTGCAGGGGCAATTAGTCCTAGTTCAGCTGAAGGAATAAGTTATGGGCTGAAAAGTTCTTTATACTTGGCTCAAAGCCTTGAAGAAGGGATAGATGGATTTTTGGACAGGTACAATAATAAAGTAAAAGGCATTAGGTTGAATTTAATTTTTAAAAATCTTAAATCCCCTGCTATGTATAATCCATTTCTTAGAAAATTAGCTATGAAATCTGGTTTACAAAGTATAAAATAGGTATAAATATAAAGATAATAGTATGTTAAGAAAGGAGTGTTATAGTGGAATACAGGAGATTTGGAGATAAATATATAGTGAGATTAGAAAGAGGAGATGAAATAATTGAATCAATTAAGAAATTAGCTATTGAAGAAAAAATAAGGCTGGGTAGAGTTACTGGCATTGGGGCAGTAAATCGGGCAAAATTCGGATTATTTAAAATGGAGGAGAAAGAATATTATTCAAAGGAATTTGAAGGTGATATGGAGATTATAAACTTATCAGGAAACATATCTGAAATGAATGGAGAAGTATATATCCACCTCCATATAGCCTTAGGAGATGATAGTTTAAGAGTAATCGGTGGACATTTAAACTATGCCTATATAAGCGCTACAGGAGAAATAATCATAGACCTTATAGAAGGCAGAGTAGACAGAAAATATAGTGATGAAATAGGCATTAATCTATTAGATTTAAACAAATAAAAATTATTATATGTGCTTTAATCCCCTGATTAAATATTAATCAGGGGATTTTTCATTTATCCTGCTAAATGGTTAATATATTAACAAAAATAATCAGACTTTAAATTATCAGCGATATAGAATTAACAATAAATAAAATGCAATTTAATATTGTATTCTTACAAAAAAAATCTAATATAGAAATAGAAAGTTTTGCAAAAAAGCTTTAAAAAATTTCAAATAATGACAATATTATTACAGACCGGTTGACAAAAAAGTAACCAGTGTTACAATGGAGTATAGGAGGGATCGTAAATGAAAAAATATTTGAAAGTATTTATTATTTTGTCCTTAGTTTTAACATTGGCAGCATGTTCTAGCAATGAAGCATTACCAGAAATACCTGCTGCTGAGCCAGATGAAACTAGTATGTTTGGAGTAGACAAAAACATAAACATCGATACTATTGATCAATGGTTAGGAAGAGATGATGTAGCATATATCGATGTTAGGATGCTAGTGGACCCAGGTGACTATGGTGCAATAGGTGGAGACCCAGTCTTATCAGGCACTGTTGAGGGATTTGAAGTAGTTCCATACCCCTATCTTGCTAATTTAACTGGTTTACCACCTGAAGTAGCAGAAACCCAATATAATGGACCTACCCTATTTACTTTAACCTGGGATGATAATGGAAACATAGAAACAGTTACACCTAATTTTGAAGAATCTGAAATGATAATTAAAGATTTATTCCCAGAAGATAAGCATATTTTCCTAATGTGTGGTGGAGGAGGCTATGCAGGCTTTACAAGGGCTTTGCTAATTGAACTAGGATATGATCCAAGTAAGATCTATAATATTGGTGGTTTCTGGGGATACAAAGGAAACAATACAGTTCACGTGAAAGTTTCCTATGGAGAGAACAATATGTATGATTACAATGCATTTCATAGGCTAAAATATCACTTAATTGACTTCAACCAACTTACAGAGAAAAGGTCTTAATAGGAGGACATTATGAGAAAAATAAAGTACTTAGCATTATTTTTAATATTGGTTTTACTACTTACTGGCTGTTCACAAAGTACAGCTAACATGGATTATGATAATTTCAGTAATGATAGAATCATAACATATAAGCATCGTAAAGGCAATGAGCTAAACGATTATGCAGCAGTAATACTGTTTGAATATGAGATGGATAATTTTACTAAGTATCAGGTAAGTTATTTATCTTGTACTTGTAGAGCTGCTTCTGAAAACTACCAGCATCTACTATATGTTGAAATCAACAATAACAACAATAGTCCAGAAGAAGCTACCATAAGGAACATAAAATACCAATTTTGGGGGGATAGTCCACAAAATCCTGTAAATGGAATAACATATGAGGATATAGAACAAGAATTTTTACCATATTTACAATATAAGAGTAAAGCAGAAATCGATAAATTACATACATTAAAAGATATTCAAGATGCAGGTAAAGTAGAAAGAAAAGGACAAATGATTGATTTCGTAGATGCATATACTGGAGCTACAGTTTCTGTAGACAATACATTGGCAGTTTTACATGCATTATTCGATTATCATGTTAACAAATACTATAAATAGTGTTAATCAGAGCCCTTAATTTCAAATGAAATTAAGGGCTTATTTTTATTAATAGTACTTTTTATATATTAATAGTCTAATTACTTTATAAATTTTATTTTTTATGATATTCTAAGAACAGAGAAAAAGGGGAATGGGTAGGTAAAAACAACTAATGAATTTGAAGGTTTGACTTTATGATATAATATAAAAAGGGGACTACTTTATGACAGAAATTTTTTTTCTAATATATTTAATATATGGATTTGCCTTCATTAACATGGGGGTATTTTCCATTCAAGATAAGGGCGCAGAACTAACCAATTTACCACTGGTTAAATCCTTAAAATACTTAGGATACTTTGGTATCATCCATGGCATATCTGAATGGATGACTATGATCTCCATAACAGGATTATTTAAAGAATATGAAATTATAAATTTCAATATTAAACAGATATTTAAAGTTGTATCCTTTGCCTATCTCATGTATTTTGGCATAAGCCTATTGCCTTTAAAGGCAAAGAAAAGAAAGTTTATCAAAAAAATACCTTTAATCCTTAGTATCCTATGGTCTATAGGATACATTCTATTGATTTATGCTTTTGGCTTAGAGTATCATTCTAACAACCTTAAATACAATACCATAACCTCAAGATACCTACTGGCATTGCCCAGTGGAGTAGTTTCAGCCATAGCACTATACAAGAATTCTAAAAAAATTGAAAAAAACAAATCTTATTTAATGGCAAGGAGATACAAAGCCCTTGCAAATATTTTTTTGATATATGGAGTCTTGGAAGGATTATTTGTATGTAAGTTGGATTTCTCGCCAGCAAATGAAATATATTGCCAAATAATGTCTAATAAATTTCTACTGCCCATACAAGTTGTCAAGGCATCAGTTGGAATAATGATTAATAGCCTACTAATAAAAGTAATAGATACTTTTGGATGGGAACAGAGAGAAAGGTTAAAAAGATTAGAAGAACATCGGATAACCTCTGAGGCAAGAAGAAAATTAGGTATTGAATTACACGATGGGATTATACAAGAACTATATGGTTTAGGATTAAAAATAGAATATTTAATGAAAAATAATAGTGATAAAGACTTACTATACCAGATTAAAAACGATATAAATAACACTATAAATAAAACAAGGAACTTCTTATCTACATCAACCTTAGAAAAAATTGATATAGAAGATTTAAATGATAATATTCAGCAAATGATAAAAAAGTTTAATGAAACCCAAGTAATTAAGTTGAGTTTAAACAGTGAATTTTCTTTAAATCATGGCAGATTATCTTCTGAAAAATCTACTCAAATCTATTACATTATACAAGAGGCAATTACCAACATAATAAAACATTCACAAGGCACAGAGGGGAAAATTAATATAGAAGCAAATGAAGGTTTTTTGCAAATTGAAATAATAGACAATGGTATAGGTATTGGTACTATAGATTACGAAGATAATAAGCATATGGGCCTTAGGTCCATGGAAGCTAGGGCAAAAAGGATTGGAGGTTTATTAAATATTGAAAGGCTTAATAATGGAACTAAAATTCAACTTGTAGTCCCTTGGGAGGAGTAAAAATGGGAAAAATTAAAGTATTATTAATTGATGACCATAGTGTAGTTAGGGAAGGCTTAAGGTTACTACTTGAATTGGATGAGAGGCTAGAAGTATGTGGTGAAGCTTCAACATTGAATGAAGGAATTCAAATCATAAGGGAAAAAGAACCTGATATAGTTTTGTTAGATTTTAAGTTACCAGATGGAGATGGTATTGGTGGATGTATTACCATAAAAAACACCTTTCCCAATATAAAAATTATAATACTAACTGCCTATGCAGAGGACCATTTAGTAATGGAGGCCATTAGATCAGGCGTAGATGGTTATTTGCTAAAAAATGTTGAAGCTGATGAATTAATTAAAACTATTATATCTGTCTATGGGGGTGAATCTGTATTGGATTCATCTGTGACTGACATAATCTTTAGCAGCATCAAAAAGGATAAAAGCACTTCTACAGAAGATTCAATCCTAAGTCCAAAGGAAAAGGAAATATTGGAAATGTTGAGTTTGGGAAAGACCAATAAGGAAATTGCAGCAAAACTATCCATATCAGAAAAAACAGTTCGCAACTATGTTAGCAATATTTTCAAAAAAATTAATGTTTCCAATAGGACAGAAGCTGCAGCCTATTGGATAAGAAACAGGGATATAAAATAGGGCAAATGTACCTATTAATAGGACATAATTCATTATTTTATAAAAAAGGGTTTAATGATATATTTACCTTGTAGTTATGAAGCTTTTCGAAAACATTTGTAACTACATAAGGGGAAAACGAAAGAAAAAACTTAAAAGAAACTAAAGATGAAAGGCCTTGTTATATAACAAGGCCTTAAGACTTTTTTGCTTCTTTTAAAAGTACTTGAATAATATCATACTAATGTAGTAAAATAGAGCTAAACCTACAGAATAGAATCACTAAATACCAAAAAAAGTTAATATGTGTTGTTTAGGAAAATATTATAAAAAGACCAGCTAATAAAAGTCAATAGTTTTTAAAAAATAATTTTGAAAGATTATTGAAACTATCTTGCAAGGCAGAACCTTTAAAAAGGGCATAACAACAAAACCACCTATTGAAGATTAAC
>JAAYHU010000130.1 GCA_012735245.1 Tissierellia bacterium | reverse complement strand
CCAACTTAAAATATATAATTATCTTTGATTTGGGAAAATATGGTGGGAAACCTCGGTAATTCAATTGTGGAGTAGTTCACGAATTCAATAAGATATACAGTTACATAATGATTATAAATGAATTTACTTATTATATCAGGGGGAATAAAGTATGGATAAGGTTGAACGCTGGTATGATGAAGAATATGATGAGTGGGAGAGGCTTGAGTACCACAAAATAGAATTTGATATTACAAAAAGATATCTTGATGAATATATACAAGGTGAGAATTTAGAAATATTTGACATAGGGGGAGGCCCTGGCAGATATTCTCTGTATTTAGCTGAAAAGGGTCATAAAGTAACTTTGTTGGATTTATCAAGGCGCAATATTGAGGTTGCAAGGAAAAAATCAGCAGAAAGGGGTATTATGCTCAAAAATTATATACATGGTAATGCATTGGAACTAGAAGAATATGAAGCTGAAAAGTATGATGTTATTCTATTGATGGGTCCCTTATACCATCTAATAGATAAAAAGGACAGAAAAGCAGCTATTGAAGGAGCATTAAGGCTACTAAAGCCAAATGGTATCATATTTGCTTCCTTTATATCCAACTACGCACCCATACAGGATCATTTAAAAGGTTTATATCCTATAGAATCTGTAGATAAACTACTTAGATATTTAGAGGATGGTAGATATTATGGAGATACAGGATTTACAGCAGCTTATTTTATTAGCCCTGAAGAGGCAAGGAGTTTGATGAATAGTTTTGGCCTAAAAGAGCTGGCATTTATTGGAGTTGAGAATATCCTGGCATCAAAAGAGTTAGAGGTTAATCGGCTGGAAGAAGCTGAATATAGAAAATGGCTGGAGCTATGCTACAGATTAGGCCAAGATAAAAATCTAATGGGGACTAGTGAACACTTTTTATACATTGGCCAGAAATAAATGATTTTACAAACATGTATGCAGCTTAGGTGAGTTAATGGAAATTAAACTATAAAAGTGTGATATATTCCCCTAAATTTTCTGTGGATACATTTAAAAATGATAAGCTAGTGGGACTTATCCTTAATGATTTGCCTACTAGGAGGGATACTATGGGTGCAAACAAGGAGTCTTTTTCATTAATAAATGCAATATTTCCTGCCCTAATGACAATAATATCTTTCCTGTTATTTGTTGCAGTTTACTTGTATGTTACTGCAAAAGCAATTGAGCCCTATTATATTGGCGGCCTCATATTTGCCATACCATTCATCTTATTTGGGGCAGTAACCTATTTTACTGGAATAGGGAAATTAAAGGCTGCAAAGTCCACAATAATAACAATTATTCTTATTGTAGCCCTGTCTATTATAATGGTTTATGCTTTTGTATTTATAGCTATAGATGCTGCAACAACTGAAACAACAGATATAGCCAAGTATGAAAGAGTTTTAAGAATTAATGGCTATCCTGAAAATTCTTTGATACGACATTTCCCAGAAAGAATTCCCCATGAAGCGGAAAATGTTGTATTTAGATATCATCCTGCCTTTGGAATGGGTGGTGAAAGTTTTAATTTAAAAATTGAAATTAATTCAAACACTTTAAATAACTATGTAAATCAGTTTTTACAGCTTGCAAAATGGAAAGGAAAAGCAGGTGACAAAGGGGCAGTAGATAATGGTATATTTACAGGTACATTTAGTGGTATAGGCTATAAAGAATTACCTGAGGATTTTACCATTTTCCTTATTGACAGCAAGCCATATGATACTGATAATTGGAACCATGGCATATTAAGGCTTGTAACCATT
>JAAYHU010000129.1 GCA_012735245.1 Tissierellia bacterium | reverse complement strand
TATGCATTATTAGCCTTTGTTATTTCATTAATACTTGTAAATGCGGTTAGTTTTTAATTTAGCTAAGGATGTGAAGAGATGTCAAACTTAGAAAATCTAGTGCAAAGGATAATTGATGAAGCTAAAGAAAAAGCTGATCTTATTATAGATGAGGCCAATAAGGCCAAAGAGGAAATAATTGCCTCAAAGGAGCAGGAGGCAATGGAGAATAAGAAAAGAATAATAGAAAGAGCAAAAAGGGAAGCTGACTTAGCTAGGGAGAGAATCATTTCTGGTGCTGAATTAAAGGTGAGAAATGAGAAGTTATTAGCTAAGCAAAAGGTTTTAGATAGGGTATTTGCCCTAGCTAAGGAAAGGTTGAGAGCCTTAGAAGAAGATAAATATATATCCTATTTAAAGAATGTAATTAAGGGACTTAATCTAAAAGGAGACGAAGTCTTAGTTGTTCCAGAACATATGAAAGAAACAGTTAAAAGACAAGGTATAGCTCTTAAGGTTTCAGAAGATGAAACTGTAGAGTCTGGTTTCCTAATTAAGGACAAAGGAGTTGTACTCAACTACACCTTTGATTCTTTGGTGGAACACTACAGAAATGAAATGGAAACAGAAATAGCCCAAGAGCTCTTTAAGGAATAGGAGTGATTTCATGGACAGGATGGATTATATCCAAGCTGTAACTAGAACTAGGGTCCTTGAAACTAGACTCCTTTCAAGGGCTAGAATTGAAAGAATGGTCGATGCCAAAGACATGGAAGAAGTATTAAAAGTCCTAGGAGAAACTGAATATTCCAATGTAATGGGAGGTTTAACTAGGGTAGAAGATTATGAGAAAATACTTTCTTCTGAATTAAAGAGAGTCTATGAACTAATGTATGAAATGTCTAAGGATAAAATAGTTGTAGATTTATTGGCGCTAAAGTATGATTATCACAACCTAAAGGTCTTAGTTAAGGAAAAGGTCCTTAATCAAGACTTAAGCGATATGTATGTGCCAATTAGCACTACTGATTTCCAAAGGTTAAAATCAGATTATCAAACTGATAATCTAAGGGATATGGATCCAAGATTTAGGGAAGCCTTAGAAGAAGTTGAAAGGGATTATAATGAAAATCAAGATCCCCAAAGAATCGATATTCTTTTAGATAGATTTTACTTCAAACATTTATATGATTTAGCTAAGGAAACAGATATACCGCTATTCATAAAATACGTTAAAGACTTAATCGATTTTACGAATATTAGGACCCTTATAAGGGTAAAAAAACAGAAAAAGGACATGAAATTCTTAGAGGAAGTATTGCTTCCCAATGGAAACATAAACGTAGAGGAACTAGTTTTATCCCTTAATGATCCAATAGAAGTTATTATTCATAAATATAGGCATTATGATATTAGTCCTGAAATAAGAAAGGGCTTAGAAATTTATCAAAACACTAGTCGTTTGTCAGAGTTTGAAAGACTAATGGACGATTATCTCATGGAGTTAAATAAACCATCTAAGTATGTTAACTTTGGTCCTGAACCCTTATTTTCATATATTGTAGCCAAGGAAACAGAAGTTAAGATACTTAGGATTATCATGGTTTCAAAAATAAACAAGCTTTCTCCAGAGGAAATAAGGGAAAGGTTGCGTGATCTATATGTATAAGGTTGCAGTAGTAGGAGATAAAGATTCAATCCTTGGCTTCAAGGCTTTGGGAATAGATGTATTCCCAGTCATTGAAAAGGATGAGGCTAGAAGGGTTGTTGATACCCTAGCTAGGGATAAGTATGGGATTATATTTATTACTGAGCAGACGGCTAGTCTAATACCTGACACAATTGAAAGGTATAATAATCAAATGCTTCCTGCAGTGATTTTAATACCTAGTAACCAAGGAACCTTGAATATTGGTATGGATATGATTAACAAAAATGTAGAAAAAGCTGTAGGAACAAATATTTTATAAAAGGAGAGGGCTTATCTTGAAAGTAGGAAGAATAATAAAAGTATCCGGACCCTTAGTTGTAGCTGAGGGTATGGATGAAGCTAATGTATATGACGTTGTTAAAGTTTCAGAAAATAAGCTCATCGGTGAAATCATTGAGATGAGAGGAGATAAAGCCTCTATTCAAGTATACGAGGAAACTACAGGAATTGGTCCTGGTGAACCAGTTTATACAACTGGAGAACCTCTTTCAGTAGAATTAGGACCTGGTCTTGTTACAACCATGTTCGATGGTATTCAAAGACCCCTAGATGCCATTAGAGAAGTGGGAGGCGATTTCTTAACTAGAGGAATCGATTTGCCAGGCCTAGATAGGGAAAAGAAATGGCACTTTACCCCAACTGTGAAGGTTGGCGACGAAGTAGGGCCAGGAGACGTTATAGGAACAGTACAGGAAACTGCAGTAGTACTTCACAAAATCATGGTACCTCCAGGAATTAGTGGAAGGGTAAAATCCATTGAAGAAGGAGAGTTTACTGTAGTTGACACTGTATGCGTCCTTGAAGGTGATCAGGAATATGAGCTTCAAATGATGCAAAAATGGCCTGTAAGAAGGGGTAGACCATATATTAAGAAATTAGATCCTGATGAGCCTTTAATAACTGGACAGAGGGTAATAGACACATTCTTCCCTGCAGCAAAGGGTGGAACAGCCGCCGTACCTGGACCCTTCGGTTCTGGAAAGACTGTTGTTCAACACCAATTAGCTAAATGGGCAGATGCTGAAATAATCGTATATGTTGGATGCGGTGAGCGTGGCAACGAGATGACAGATGTACTGATGGAGTTCCCTGAAATCAAGGACCCAAGAACTGGAGAATCCTTGATGAACAGGACCATACTGATTGCTAATACATCTAACATGCCTGTTGCAGCTAGGGAAGCTTCCATATATACAGGTATTACCATTGCAGAATATTTTAGGGATATGGGATATTCAGTAGCCATAATGGCAGACTCTACTTCTAGATGGGCAGAGGCCCTAAGGGAAATGTCCGGTAGATTAGAGGAAATGCCAGGTGATGAAGGTTATCCAGCATACCTAGCATCTCGTGCTGCTGAATTCTATGAGAGGGCTGGAAAAGTAGTATGCTTAGGTAAAGATAATAGAGTAGGGGCCTTAACTGTAATCGGTGCTGTATCTCCTCCAGGTGGAGATATTTCAGAGCCAGTATCCCAAGCAACTTTGAGAATCGTTAAGGTTTTCTGGGGCTTAGACTCAAGCTTAGCATACAGGAGACACTTCCCAGCTATTAACTGGTTAAATTCCTATTCCCTATATCAAAATAAGGTAGATCAATGGATGGATAAAAACATAGATCCAGAATTCTCCAAGAATAGGATTAAAGCAATGACTCTTTTACAGGAAGAATCTAGTTTACAGGAAATCGTTAGATTGGTAGGTAGGGACTCCCTATCAGAAGGTGACCAATTGAAGCTTGAAGCAGCAAAAAGTATTAGGGAAGACTTCTTGCAACAAAACGCCTTCCATGAAGAAGACACCTATACTTCATTAAATAAGCAAAACCTAATGTTAAAGATGGTTTTAGCCTTCTACGACGAAGGAAAGAGGGCCTTAGATAATGGAGTATACCTAAAGGAAATCTTAGATCTTCCAGTAAGAGAAAAAATAGCTAGGGCTAAGTTCATAGGAGAAGACAGAGTATCAGAAATAGAAAGTATAATTGAGGAGCTCAAAGCAAGTATCGATGAGCTCGTAAGCAAGGGAGGTATCCTCAATGCTTAAAGAATATAGAACAGTTACGGAAGTTGTAGGGCCTCTAATGTTGGTTGAAGGCGTAGAGGGAGTTAAATTTGAGGAACTTGTAGAAATAGAGCTTCAGACTGGAGAAATAAGAAGAGGTAGGGTTCTTGAAATACATGAAGACAAGGCCTTAGTTCAGCTTTTCGAAGGTTCCGCAGGTATAAACCTAAAGAACACCAAGGTTAGGTTCTTGGGCAGGCCATTAGAATTAGGTGTATCCCATGACATGATAGGTAGGATATTTGATGGTCTAGGTAGGCCAATTGACGATGGTCCCAAGATCATTCCAGAAAAGAGAATGGACATCAATGGTGTACCTATGAACCCAGTAGCCAGAGACTACCCATCTGAGTTTATCCAAACTGGGGTTTCTGCCATAGATGGATTGAATACCCTAGTTAGGGGGCAAAAACTGCCTATATTCTCAGGTTCAGGTCTGCCCCATGCTGAATTAGCTGCTCAGATTGCTAGACAGGCTAGGGTACTAGGTGAAGGTGAAAAATTCGCTGTAGTCTTTGCTGCCATGGGTATTACTTTTGAGGAAGCCCAGTTCTTCATGGATGACTTTACCAGAACTGGTGCCATTGACAGGGCAGTACTCTTCATAAACCTAGCTGATGACCCTGCCATAGAGAGAATTGCAACTCCTCGTATGGCCTTAACCTGTGCAGAGTACCTGGCCTATGAAAGGGATATGCATGTCTTAGTTATATTAACAGACATGACTAACTATGCAGAAGCCCTTCGTGAAACTTCTGCTGCTAGGAAGGAAGTTCCAGGAAGAAGAGGATATCCAGGATACCTATATACTGACCTGGCTACAATCTATGAAAGGGCAGGAAGAATCAAAGGTAGGCCTGGTTCCATAACCCAAATTCCAATCCTGACCATGCCAGAGGATGACATAACCCATCCGATACCAGACTTAACAGGTTATATTACAGAAGGACAGATAATACTCTCTAGGGAATTGCATAAAAAAGGTATAGAACCTCCAATAAACGTACTACCTTCCTTGTCAAGGCTTAAAGATAAGGGTATAGGCGAAGGCAAGACTAGGGAAGACCATGCAGATACTATGAACCAGCTGTTTGCAGCCTATGCTACAGGTAAAGAAGCTAGAGAGCTGGCAGTTATCCTAGGAGAAGCTGCATTGTCCGATACAGACAAGGCCTTTGCAAAGTTTGCAGAGGAATTTGAAAACAGGTATGTAAATCAAGGTTACAATAACAATAGATCTATTATAGAAACCCTAGACTTAGGTTGGGAGCTGCTGAAGCTATTACCAAGAACTGAACTTAAGAGAATTAGAGATGTATTTCTTGAAAAATATCTTCCGCTGGAGACTGAAGGAGTTGAAAAATAGTGGCTATTTTAAACGTAAAACCTACTCGCATGGAGCTCACTACCATTAGAAAAAGGCTGGCTACAGCCAAAAGGGGCCATAAGCTTCTAAAGGATAAGCAAGATGAGCTAATGAGAAGGTTTATAGAAATGATTAGAAAAAACAAAGCCTTAAGGATGGAAGTTGAAAAGGAATTGCATGAAGCCTTTCAGGAATTCCTCTTAGCCAGTGCCGTAATGTCTCCAGAACTACTGAAACAAGCTGTATCCTTCCCTAAGGAGAGCATTTCAGTAGAAATCAAAAGGAAGAATATAATGAGCGTAAACGTTCCAGCCATGAACTTCATTAGAAAGTTAGAGGGAGATGAAGGTAGCATTTATCCTTATGGTTTTGTTCAGACTTCATCTGAATTAGATGATGCTATTGCAAAACTCTATGGGATCTTGCCAAAACTATTGGAATTGGCAGAAATAGAAAAGGCAACCCAATTAATGGCAGATGAAATCGAAAAGACTAGAAGAAGGGTAAATGCTCTAGAATATAGGACGATTCCAGATTTAGAAGATACCATTAGGTTTATCAGGATGAAATTAGATGAAAATGAAAGATCATCAATTACAAGATTGATGAAGGTTAAGGACTTAATTCAAAAGGAAGCCTAATAAAAGCCTCAGATTGGGGCTTTTTTTTTATTTGCAAAAAAAATTATGGAATTAGGTATAAAAAGTACCCTTCTTTGGCAATACTTTTATCAGAAGGAAAGGGTACTTTCTTAATTAATGTTTTGTCCCCCTTTACATTATTTAAGATGTACTCTTTCCTTAAATTACTCTTTTAAGGAGGGAAATTAATGAAAAGGATTTTTTTGTTTGTAATCATACTTTTTTTATTATTACCTACTTTTTCAACAGCCAATATGAAATATAGTGAAAGAGACGTTTTGACAGGAATTTTGAAGGAATTAAAAGGGGAATTTTTGGAAGGCGAAATAAATATTGGGGGAGTAATCCTAGATGAATTCATATCTAAGGAAAGAATTAAGGAAATAGGAAGGGAGATAAAAGATGAGCTGAAACTAATTGGGGAAGAGTTAGACCAGAATCAAGGAGATTTGTTTTTAGAAGGAAAATATTATTTAGTTGAAGAAATCTATGAAGAGGGCTTTAACCACCTGGCAATTTATGGATATAGTGAAGAGCAAAATCCCGTAACCATTATGTTATCCTCCTATTTAAATCCCGACATCAATATAGGTGAAACAACTTTATTCATTAATATTATAAAAGATGAGAAAAATTTTCACATTAATGGTATAATAGAGAGTATAGGAAAGATATTTGATAGTTTTGGCAAAACAGCAGAAATTACCACATGTGTAGTAGGAACTATAGATGGAAGAGTAGACCCGCAGTATATAGAAAAATATGCCAGTAGAGCCATAAAAAAGTTCAAAGGAAAAGTGGTAGAAAAGTATACAGATCCCTTAATTACAAGTTATACCATATACACACCCTACATTGACAATTATATATTTTCCTTGGAAAAAAGAGTTAACTTAAACTTAGCAATAAGGTATAATGATTATGAAAATCAAACCTATATATGGATTGGAACACCTATAATAACTACGGGATATTAAAAGAAACGGAGGAGATACATTTGGAAAAGATTTTGGTGGAAACGAGCCCTCCATTAAAGGGTAAGGTTAGAATATCTGGTGCAAAAAACTCAGCTCTTCCCATTTTGGCAGCGTCTTTGTTAGGGACAGAAGATATAATCTTAGAAGATGTACCAAATTTAAAAGATATAGAGGTAATGTGTGAAGTACTCACTTCCTTAGGGGCAAAGGTTGAAATCTTAGATAAGGGAATTATAAAGATTAATTCTTCTAATATTAACAATTATGTAACTAGATATGAGTTAATGAGTAAAATGAGGGCTTCCTTTTTAGTCATGGGGCCTTTACTAACTAGGATAGGTAAGACCCAGACTTCCTTGCCTGGAGGCTGTGCCATAGGCACGAGGCCCATAGATTTACACTTAAAGGGCTTTAAGGCCTTGGGAGCTACTATCAATGTGGACCATGGAAATATAAGTGCCTATGCAGATAAGCTTGTAGGAAACAAAATTTACCTAGACTTCCCCTCAGTGGGGGCAACAGAAAATATTATGATGGCAGCAGTCTTAGCTGAAGGAGAAACCATAATAGATAACGCAGCTATGGAGCCTGAAATAGTAGATTTGGCCAGCTTCTTAAATAAATTAGGAGCAGATATTAAGGGTGCAGGTACCTCCACCATTAAAATTAAAGGAGTGAAGGAACTGGGAGGTGGAGTTCATTCCATTATTCCAGATAGGATAGAAGCAGGAACCTTTATGGTTGCCTCTGCCATAACTGGTGGAGATGTAGTTGTGGAAAACGTTATTACCAGCCATATTAAGCCTATAATAGCAAAGCTTAAGGAAACTGGCTGTGAAGTCATAGAAAATGGAGACAGTGTTAGGGTTATAGGTACTAAGGATTTAAGGGCAACTGATATAAAGACCTTGCCATATCCAGGATTTCCAACGGATATGCAGGCCCAGTTCATGACCCTAATGAGCCTGTGTAAGGGTACCAGTGTAGTCATCGAAACCGTATTTGAAAACAGGTTTATGCATGTAGATGAGTTGAAAAGAATGGGTGCAGATATAAAGATAGATGGTAGGTCTGCAATTATTAATGGAGTTGATAAATTAACTTCTGCTCCTGTAAAGGCTACAGACCTAAGGGCAGGGGCTGCACTAGTATTGGCAGGCCTAGTAGCAGAGGGAGTTACTGAAATAGATAATATCTATCATATTGATAGGGGTTATGATGGTATAGAAGAAAAGCTATCAAAATTAGGTGCAAGGATATATAGGAAATAGAAAGTCTTGGAAAACCAAGACTTTTTCACTTTTTAATAGGTAAAATCTCTACTCCAGTGTAATAGTGTTTAAGGATTTCTTCATAGTTTTTCCCATTTTTCCCCATGCCATTGGCACCCCATTGGCTCATTCCAACTCCATGGCCAAAGCCATAGGTTTCTATTTCAATGATATTCAACTTCCTATCTAAGGAAATAGTAAAGTTGGTTGAATTCAATTCAAATAAGTCCCTTAGTTCTCTGCCATCGACTACATTTGTGTCTATGGCAATTTTTTTTACCCTGCCTGTAGCAGTCCTTTCAATTAATTTAATCTTTTCGTGAAGATTGTTCTTGTCTATATTTGCCATTGGGTACTTTGACTTTATCTTCTTAATAAAATCCTCTATGCTCATGGTCACAGTTTCCCTAAACCTGGGTGCCTCTTCCTCATAGGGGCTGGAAACGGATTTTAAATAGGGCAAGTCTATGGCAAATACATCCTTTACATTTTCTGTTCTTCCCCCTGAAGTAGAATGATAGAGGGGTTCAATAATCTCCCCTTCATAGAAAATGGCTAGGTTATTGGTGCTTTCCACTGCTTCCTCTATTTTAGACCAATACTTCTCTACCCAGGACTCCCCATGGATTTCTTCAAGTTGTGGCAGGGACAGGTATGCTTGACAATGGATTCCAGTACATAGGGGGGCCAGTTTATGGTCAGGATGGCCTTCTTCAAACTTTATACTCCTGGATATGGCATAGGTCCTAGCAGCAATGGCCTGGGCCTTTAGGGCTTCTATATGAAATTCAGCAGGCATTTCTGCTGCCACTACTCCCTTTACATAATCATCAATTGGAATTACTTCCACTGTATTTGTTTTTGAATTATAGACCATTACTTTTTCAAAATCATAGTCTATTTCTACAGGCTCTTTTTTATCATCATCTTCCTTAGGCTTTTCTTCAAAGGATACTCCAATAGATGAAATCTCCTTAGGGACAAAATTAAAAGTCTTAACAATAACTGTAGGGAGCAAGATAGTTATTACTAAGACTGTAAGTACATAGATAGCAAGTTTTTTCATTGTATTCCCCTCATCTACAATAGTATGTAATATTAATATGCCAATGGTTAAGGCTTTATGCTTTAATTATTGGCATATTTATTTTGTTGGCTAGGCCTATAAAGGCTAATTAATAAGAGAAAAAAATAAAAAATAAATTATTTTACCTGTATGGATTTTCTTAATGTGGAAATACTAGGTAATGGAGGTGGAAATATGAAAGATAGGTTAAACAAACTAATGGAAAGAAATGGCTTTATTCTACTCTTATTTATCTTAGTCTGCCTGGTTGCAGGTGGGACCTTATATTTATCCATGAAAAGCTTAAACAGGGACTACAATCTGGGAAAGGATGATTTTGTAATCCTAGACGATACCCTTGAAAGTGGTTCTTATACAGAAGATGAAACAGATTTGGAGGAAACTGCAAGTACAGAAAACCCATTTGATGAAGGAGAGGAAGATGTAAAAGGTCCTGAAGAAAGAGACCTGGCCCTAGAGGATATGGAAGATAATGAAGAGATTACAGAAGAAGAAATTTCCCAGGAGGAAGATGAAGAGGCAATAGAAGCCAGTTCAAGGGATGTTGAGGATGAAATAGAGTTTGAAGACGATGTTGAGGACTTGGAAGAAATAAACCTTGTCAGCAAACCCAGTGGTACAATCATCCTTCCCGTTGATGGTCCCATCATTACTGAATATACATCTGATGTCTTAGTGTATTCAGAGACCCTAGAGGCTTGGATTGGCCATGGTGCCATAGATATTGGTGCTGAAGTAGGTACCCCAGTTAAAGCAGCAGCAGATGGAACAATAAAGGAGGTATATGAAGATGGCTTATGGGGGATAGTAATAGTAATTGACCATGGCAACCAGCTGGAAACTAAATATGCAAATTTATTGACTAAGGAGATGGTAAAAGAAGGAGCCAAGGTAAAACAGGGAGATCATATTTCAAAGGTAGGCAATAGTGCCAAAATTGAAATGCTGATGGATCCTCATCTTCATTTTGAAGTGTGGAAAAATGGAAAATTAGTAGATCCACGTTCTATTACAAGATGATAATGCATAAATATTTAGTGAAATACCCAAAAAGTCAAGGGGGGATGGATGAAGTGAAAGATTATATAGAAGAAAGAGTCTTAGAAATTGCAAAATACATAGTAAGGGAAAAGGCTACAGTCAGGCAGGCAGCAGGAGTTTTTGGCGTGAGTAAGTCCACAGTACACAAAGATGTGACTGAAAGGTTACCTAAGATAAACCCTCTTGTTGCGAAGAAGGTCAGAGATATTCTAGAAAAGAATAAAGCAGAAAGACATATTAGAGGCGGAAAAGCCACAAAATTAAAGTACACTGCGTCTAGAGAATGAAGAAGGTCCCATAGTTGGGACTTTTTAGTTTTTTTCGCATTTTATGGAATTATTTTACAAAAAAGCAGGAATTTTTGGAAGTTTGTAGTATATAATAGAAGATAAGGATATATAAGGGGGAACTTAAATGTGTGCATTAAGAGCTGATTTAGGTGTTGACTTAGGCACTTCCAGTGTACTTGTTTATGTAAAAGGTAAAGGAATAGTTTTAAAAGAGCCTTCTGTAGTTGCTATAGATCAAAATACTAACAAGTTCTTAGCAGTTGGAGAAGAAGCTCGAAGGATGTTAGGGAGGACTCCCGGAAATATAATCGCCATAAGACCCATGAAGGATGGCGTAATATCAGATTATGAGACTACAGAAAGAATGTTAAAATATTTTATAAGAAAGGCCATAGGGAGAACCCTTTTTAAGCCCAGGGTTATCGTTTGCGTTCCAAGCGGTATTACTGAAGTAGAAAGAAGGGCTGTTATAGAGGCCAGCAACCAGGCTGGTGCTATAAAGACCCATTTAATAGAAGAGCCTATTGCAGCGGCCATAGGGGCTGGTATAGATATTACAGAGCCAAGTGGAAATATGATAGTAGATATAGGTGGGGGAACTACAGATGTGGCAGTTATATCCTTAGGAGGGATTGTTGTCAGCAGGTCCATAAAAACAGCTGGAGACGAATGTGATGAAGCCATATCAAGATATATTAGGAAAAAATACAATATGATGATAGGGGAAAGGTCTGCTGAAGAACTAAAGCTTAGCATTGGCTCTGCTTATAAAAGGGAAGAGGAAGAATATAAGGAAGTCAGAGGTAGAAACCTCCTTACAGGCCTGCCTATTACTGTAAACGTTTCATCAACTGATATGATAGAAGCTCTCAAAGATCCGATACAAGTAATCGTAGATACGGTCCATTCAGTCCTAGAGAGAACACCACCAGAACTGGCTGCAGATATTAGCAACAAGGGCATAATCTTAACTGGCGGTGGAGCTTTACTTTATGGGTTGGACAAGCTAATTGCTGAAAAAACAGGTATACCAGTTAAAATTGCCAATGAGCCTATATCCTGCGTGGCTAGGGGTACTGGAAAGGCCCTAGACTGGATTCATGTTTTTGAAAACGGTATAATCGACAGGGACTCAGCAAGAAAATTTGGGGGCTAAAGTTTCTCAAAAGAAGGACGATAATATAGTAGAGAATAACATAGGATGTGATGCTGATGAATAGAGGTCTATATATTGGAGCTACATCATTACTGACAAATCAAAGAAGGCTAGATGTCCTTGCAAATAACCTAGCCAATATCAATACTGCTGGATATAAAAGGGATATATCTTTAACTGAGTCCTTTCCAGAAAAACTATTGGCCAAATTAAGTAAAACACCTGAATTAAGAAATATTCCAAGGACAAACGAGATCCAATTTGAAGAAGTTCAAGGTGGACTTTATAGGGCTAGGACCTTAGACGGATTTTTTATATTGGAAACTCCCTTAGGAAGATCCTATGTAAAGGAAATTGAATTTGTCGTAGATGATGAAGGCTATTTAAAGACTTCATATAAAAATTTAGAAGACGAAAATAAAACAGATTACGAAAACTACATAATAAACAATAATGGCGATAGGCTACAAGGGGAAGGGGATTTAATAAATACATTACAAGGAGCAGTTTACTATCCACCAGCTTATGTAATTGGGACCATGAGTGGAGGAGTAAGGTTTCAAAAGCTCTTTATCGATTTTTCACCTGGGAGCTTAATAGATACTGGAGGAAAGCTGGACTTAGCCATAAAGGGCAATGGATTCTTTAAAATCCAAGGAGAAGATGGGGAGATCCTTTATACTAGAAACGGATCCTTTGCCATAACAGATGGATATTTATCGGATTTAGATGGCAGAAGGGTCTTAGGCCTAAATGGGGAAATCCTCTTAGATGGTGAAGAGATAGATATTTTACCAAATGGAGAAGTTCGAGTAGATGGTGAGATAATAGACGTATTGGATATAGTAGATATAGATAATAAAGAATTTTTAAGAAAAAGAGGGGACAACCTATTCTATGTAGTGGAAAATGGAAATGTCGAAGAAGTCCCCTTCCAAGGTGAAGTACTCCAAGGATATTTAGAATCCTCAAATATGAATCCTTTAAGCGGAATGGTGGAGATGGTAAACCTATTAAGGGAGTTTGAAGCAAATCAAAGAGTAATTAGGATGCAAGATGAAATGCTTGAAAGGGCAGCCAATGAAATAGGTAGAGTATAGGAGGTAAAGTATGAGAGCTTTATGGACTGCAGCAACTGGTATGAAGGCACAGCAATTTAATATAGACACTATTGCAAACAATTTATCCAACGTAAATACTACTAGCTACAAGGTGCAGAGGGCAGAGTTTAAAGACCTGTTCTATGCAAACATTAAAAGGTCCAATATTATGGATGAGGGAGGCAGACCTGTTAATTTAGAAGTAGGCCACGGAGTTATGCCTGTGGCTACTAAAAGGGATTTTAGAACTGGTAGTTTCCTTGAAACCCAAAACACCTTTGATTTTGCCTTAAATGGTGCAGGCTTCTTTGCAGTCTTGCTGCCTAATGAGGAAATTAGGTATACAAGGGATGGAAGCTTTAAGCTAAGCATAGAGGACGATGAGGCTTACTTAGTTACTTCAGAAGGCTATTATGTTCTTAGTGAAGATGAAGACTTTATCGTAATAGAAGAAGGAATAACTGATATTACAGTTGATGAATTGGGATATATCTACGGTAGAGATGAAGATGACGAATTGGTGGAAATAGCTAGATTTATGCTGGTTGATTTCATGAATCCAGAAGGACTTCAATCAGAAGGACAAAACCTTTACAGGGCAACAGATGCTTCAGGGGAAGCTGTTTTACTAGAGGCTGAGGAGATGAACACAAAAGTTGTACAAGGCTACTTAGAGGCATCCAACGTCCAAGTAGTAGATGAAATGGTAAAGATGATTACTGCCCAAAGAGCCTATGAAATAAATTCCAAGACGATAACTACTGCTGATGAAATGATGCAGATTACTAACAATATAAAGAGATAGTCCATAATTTTTCATGATAGTAAGGAATAAGTTGGTGATTTAATTGGAAATACTGCCAAGTAATAATATTTTAGATAATTATAAGGACCTTTCAGTTATTCAAAGGAAGGTTGACAATTTAAATAAAGATGATGATGAGAAGTTAATGGAAGTATGCAGGGAGTTTGAAAGCATCTTCTTGTACATGGTCTTGAAGGAAATGAAGAAAACTGTACCTGAAGATGGGCTTATTGAGAAATCTCAGGCAAGCCGTATATTTGAGGACATGTACTTTGAGGAATTATCCAAGGAAATGACTAAGGGAAACAATAGCCTAGGCATAGCTAAGATGCTTTATGACCAATTTAAAAATGGAAGGGTTAAACTATAAAAGTGTCGCCTATTATGGCGACACTTTTACATTTGGTTTATCAAATATGGTGTTGATTTCATAGGTAATATTGGAACCATTTACTACGAATTCTACAATGGATATATCGTATATTTCTTCTGCTGCTGTAAGTCCCTTGGTCTTAAGGCCTATATACCTAATACCATCTTTTAATTCAAGGGAGTTTCCATTTCCTCCATGGACTACAAAGATATTCTTTCCGTTTTCCCTAGCTTCAACCAGATACTTGTGAAGCAGCTCTGCCTCTAATTGGTCTGTAAAACCACCTGAGTTGAAGATGGCTGTTGGGAAGAAGAGTACAATATTTTTGCTTTTTTCACTATTTAAATCATCTTTTAAGAGATTCCACTGATTGTAGTCTGTTGGACGAATTCCGCCTTTTTCTGTATTTACATAGATGAAGCTTATGTCTCCCTTTTTAGTCTTGCTATAACTGCTAGAAGCATTGATCTTGTTTGGACTGGTTATGCCCTTGTTAAAGTCTTCGCTAATGCTGTTTAAGAATACGACTGTTTCATGTTGGTTTACCCTGGAAATTACCCTAGATAGGGCATCATATTTAACTAAGTCGTTTAAGCCCTTAGGTTCCGCAATGGCTGCAAAGGTAAAGCCGTCCTTTTCTACCTTAGCCTTTGTATTTTGACTGTCCTTTAGTGAACTTGGGGTAGGCAGTACCACATTGCCTATTTCAGGTGTGTAAAGGGCAGTTAAACCGTCAAAGGCTACTTCTCCTGAGTGTTTCTTTAGGGGGTCTGTTTCTACCACATAAATCTCCTCTAAGGATACTGGATAGGCCATATTGGCAGGAAGATTTACAGTTATATATCTCCAGCCTTCCCAATCGATGTACCTAGCAAAATCTATTTTATGAGTATTACCCTGTGCATCTTTAATAGTTCCTCTTAACCAGCTGCCCTTGTTGTCACCCTTTACCCATAGGCCCAATTTTTTTGGAATTCTTTCTATGGCTAGTCCAGGCACATCTCCTTTGACAAATTTGATGTATGCAGCTCTAGAATTTTCACCATTGGAAAAATCGTATTTTAAAACAGCAGACCCTTTACCTTCTTTAACATCATTTGTAATACTTACTTCCCCTGAAACCTCTTTAGGATAAACCGTAAACCTGATATTATCAAGGGTTTCAAATCCTTCTAGCAACTTTCCTTCATTGCCTACATAGACTAAGATGTTTTTAAGGCCTTCACCGAATTTAGCAGTTAATGCACCAGCTACAGGCACTGGCCCACTGTAGAATTTGTTGCCTTCAACATATCCTATATCCTTAACTGTGCTGAATTCAATATCTTCAGGATAGATTTTTGCTCTATAGCCGTTTTCGTTTATTCCGTAGAATGTAGGTAAAGCCCTTTCACTGTTTATATCTATGGTGAAGCTAGACAAACTAGTGCTTATGTCCTTTACATTATCTAAGACTTTCAACTCTATAGATGATTCTATATCATCATATTTTACGGTTATCTTTGCATTTCCCGCAGATAGGGCCTTAAATTTATTGCCTGTAAATTGGCCTTCTACACCCTCTACTGTAAACTGGAGCTTAGTTTCGTCTAAGGCCACTGGGTTGAAATACTCATCATATCCCTTTACAGTAAGGTTTCTAGTAGTACCTACAAACATTCTAGTATCATCTGTACTTAGATTTAAAGATGATAGCTTACCTAGGGGAGCATTTGAAAATACACCTACCCCGTTTATTACAGGTCTTTCAGTACCATCGGAAGGCCTGTTAACAACGGTGGCCTTTTTCTCTCCAAGGGGCTTTAATGCCATAGTTGTAGAGCCGCCGCCATCTAGGTTAATTGCATTGTAGGCGCCTAATTCCTTCATTATGGCACCAAACATTGGCTGGCTAACTCCCTCAAAGGAGGTATCCCTGCCATCTATGGTAACTAAAATAATCTCTGTCCTGTCCTTACTTATTCCAATACCAGTTCTTGGATGGTTTCCATTTGGGTCTCCAGCAGATTTGGGATCTAGGGTTACATATTCCCCATCTTTAAGGATTACATTTCCTCCACCAATGGCAAATTTAATTTTATTTATATCTGGGTCGCTGTTAATATTTAATTCTACCTCATCTCCTACGGTGAAGTCCAACAGCTTTTTACCCAATTCTCCACTGGCTACTAAAACATATCCATTTTCAGGTATTCTTATGGGCCTGTCCCCAACTCGAACATTTACTACCTTTCCATTGCTTACAAAGACTTCCACCAAATCAGGTACATAGGTGTTGCCTGGAGACTTTTCACCCCAATGCCTGTTTAACATGGTAATGGCATTGAAATCCCCATAAATGTTGTTTACTGCATTTACCTTTACTGTATTGCCAGTAGCTTTGTTAGTAACTGAAATTTGCCACCTGAACATGTCCATTATGTTGGCTTGATTTAAAACATCGATGAAAAAGCCAGGAAGCTTTTCTTGAATACTGTCCCTTGGGACTACAACTAAGTCCCCATCTTCTATTAGGGAACCAATGGGACCTGAAAACCTATTAAAATAGAAGAAGTCTCCATTTATTCCAGCTACAGCATTGTTTTGTTCAACTAGGGTACTTACTTTAGTTCTATTGGTAACGGATTCGGGGTTATAAAGTCCTTTAACTTCCACATATGGGTCTAATAAGTTAATCCTTAGGACATTTATATTCCACCATCCTGCAGTAGTAAACTTCATTATCTTTTCATAGGTTGTACCTGAAGCAATGTTGGTCCTTTCCACACTTTCGTAGATAGTATATGGAATATTTAGAGTAACATTATTAGCTATGGAAGGACCAGCCAAGGATAAAAGAATGGCAATAGCCAATAAAGATACTAACAGATTTCTAATATTTCTCCTCATGCACTCACCTCGCTGTTGTCAACTAAAGTAATAGACGACTATAAGACCTACCCCCCTTTCTAATAAAGTTACTATAATTATATAACGTTAATATATCATTTGGGTTACAAATATGTTACAAGTTATATACAATTGGAATTATTGTCAATAAGTTGGAAGAAAGGAAAATTAGGGATGAGAAGTGGTAAAATATTGAATTTGGTATTTTCAAATGTGTTTTTTATTAATCAACAAAAGCGTATTGTTAATTATGTCTTTCTTAGAGATAGTAGAAGGATAAGGCAAGGCTAAGAAGTAAGGGCACACATAGACATTTTAGAAATAAAGCAGGGGATGTTATTACCATTAAAGAAGAAAACCCCAACAATTGACAAAGAGACAATAAAAAATGGCTGATTGAAGTCAATCAGCCATTTTATTTTTAAACTTTGGTCGGGGTGAGAGGATTCGAACCTCCGGCCCCATGGTCCCAAACCACGTGCGCTACCAAGCTGCGCCACACCCCGAAGTCAACCGACTATTACAGTATACAACAGACTGAAAGAAAATGCAATAGGTTATTTTTGGGAATTTTAGATAAAATATAACAAAATATCATAGTATTTTTTTAAAATCTAATTAATTTGAAGGAAATGGAAAGAATACTTTCTTATTCTTCCTAAATCTAAGCCATATCTTAAATGAAAATCTTCCCAACCACCTTATTTAAACTTGATAGACAATATTTTCCCAATCCTCATTGCCAATTGCCAAATAAAGGGTGTATAATGTAACTATGGTTTTATGGAGGAATGTTTATGCTAGATATCTTAGAAGAAGTAAAGCGGGAATTATTTGTAGTATTTGTTTCAATGCTTCCCATTGTAGAACTAAGGGGAGCCATTCCCCTGGGCATATCCATGGATCTTAGTCCAATACATAGTGCAGTCCTTAGTATTATTGGCAACATAGTCATTATACCATTCTTACTGAAACTACTTCAACCCATTATGGCCTTTTTAGAAAAGACATATATCTTCTCTAAAACTGTAGGATGGGTAAAGAAAAGATCTATGAAAAAGGCAGACATTGTAAAGAAGTACAGCTTAATAGGTCTTTTTATATTTGTAGCAATACCACTACCTGGTACTGGAGTATGGACTGGCTCTGTCATAGCAAGTTTATTAAAATTAAACCACAAAAAAGCATTTTTTGCCATGGTCTTAGGCATAATAGTAGCAGGGATTATTGTACTCACTCTATCCTATGGAGTAATTACTATATTTTAGTAAAAGGATTCGACAATTGTTGACTCTAAGATATCCATATGGTACAATGGTGGACAAAGAAAAATAAATAGTTCCTTATCAAGAGAGATGGAGGGATGGGCCCGATGAAATCCAGCAACCAGTACTTGTACATATGGTACAAGTACCCGGTGCTAATTCCCACAGAACTTGTTCTGAGAGATGAGGGATAACGAATGTGACCTTCTCTTGAAGGTTTTTTTTATGACTTAACTCAGAAAAACTATAATATAAATAGGAGGAAAATAAAATGAGAAGATGGTTCTTTACTTCTGAATCTGTAACAGAAGGACACCCAGACAAAGTATGTGATCAGATTTCTGATGCAATACTTGATGCAATATTGGAAAAGGATCCAGAGGCTAGGGTGGCATGTGAAACTACAGTTACTACGGGCTTGGTCTTGGTAGTAGGTGAAATAACAACAGACTGCTATGTTGATATACCTAAAATTGCAAGGGATACCATAGAAGAAATAGGCTATACTAGAGCAAAATATGGCTTTGATGCTGATACCTGTGCAGTCCTAACTTCCATAAATGAGCAGTCTCCAGACATAGCCATAGGGGTAAATAAGGCATTGGAGCAGAGGAGCAATTCCGGTGACGAACTAGACACCATTGGTGCTGGAGACCAGGGTATGATGTTTGGCTTTGCATGTAATGAAACCCCTGAATTAATGCCCCTACCCATATCCCTAGCCCACAAGCTGGCTAAAAGGTTAGCGGAGGTAAGGAAAAAAGGGATAATAGACTATTTAAGACCCGATGGGAAAACCCAGGTAACTGTAGAGTATATTGACGATAAGCCAGTGAGAGTAGAAAATGTAGTAGTATCTGCCCAACATAAGCCAAATGTAGAATTGGAAACCATTAGGGAGGATATTATAAAACACGTCATAAAGGAAGTAATCCCCTCTGAGTTACTAGATGAAAATACAAAATACTACGTAAATCCAACTGGCAGGTTTGTTATAGGGGGACCAATGGGAGATGCTGGCTTAACAGGTAGAAAGATAATAGTAGATACCTATGGGGGATATGCAAGACATGGAGGCGGAGCATTCTCAGGCAAGGACCCAACTAAGGTAGACAGATCTGCAGCCTATGCAGCCAGGTATGTGGCTAAAAATATTGTAGCAGCAGGCCTGGCAGACAAATGTGAAGTTGGCTTAGCCTATGCCATAGGAGTAGCAAGACCCTTATCTATTTATATAGACACCTTTGGTACTGGCAAGATATCTGATGAGGAAATTAGGGACTTGGTAGTTAAACATTTTGATTTAAGACCAGCAGCCATGATCAGAGACTTAAATTTAAAAAGGCCAATATATAAGCAGTTGGCAGCCTATGGACATTTTGGCAGAGAAGACTTAGACCTTCCATGGGAAAGATTAGACAAGGTAGAATTACTAAGGAGATAATCCTTAGTAATTTTACTTTTATGAGTTATAATATAAAATATATGGATATGTTGCTGAAATATTCATATTATAATCCACAAGTTTAGAAGACAGTATTAGTTTACATATAGTATCACTCTGAGATAGTATTATCATTACTATGAAGGGGCCTAATTGTGAACAATAGAAACTATTCACGAAGAAATATGGGGGTAGGATCATGCTCAGCCTTGAAGGTGTTATAGAAGAAATAAAGTTTAGAAATGAAGCAAATGGCTATACAGTTGCAATACTCAATACTTCTGATGGTCCAGTTACCATAGTTGGGCATACTCCCTTCCTATATTTAGATGAAAAAGTAAAGGTTGAGGGGGAATGGGTCTACCATCCTACTTACGGTGAACAATTATCCTTCACCAATATTACTACAGTACTACCCTCTACACTGACAGGCATAGAAAACTACCTTTCATCTGGCCTCATCCCCTATATTGGGCCTAAAACTGCTAAGAAAATAGTAGAAAGATTTGGATTAGACTCCTTAGATATTATCCAATACAATCCAGAAAGACTAAAAGAAATCCCAGGAATAGGCCAGAGAAAGCTTGAAAAAATAGTTGAAGCCTTTAAGGAACAAAGGGAACTTAGGGACATCATGGTATTTTTGCAGCAATATGACATTTCAGCAAATTTAGGCATAAGGATTTACAAAAAATATGGCAAGGATACCATAAATATCATTTCAGAAAACCCCTATAGGCTGGCTGAAGATATATTTGGCATAGGATTTAAAATAGCTGATAGGATTGCAAAGAAAATGGGTATAAATGCCAAGTCCATATATAGGATTGAAGCAGGCATAAAATATCTAATTATGGAATTTGCAGGAAATGGCCACTCTTATATTCCCTTAGAAGAGCTAAAGGCTTATGGGGCAAAACTACTCCAGCTAGAGGAAGACCTTATAGAAGAAGGAGTTAGGAGCCTTGGCATTAAGGGAAGTGTCAATCTCATTCAAGATGGTGAAAAAACCTTAGTATACTATACCCCCTTCCATATGGCTGAAAACTACGTAAGCAGAAAGCTTATAGAATTGTCACAGGTGAAGTTGAAGGAACTGGATATAGACTTGGATGAGGAAATAAAGAAAATAGAAGAGGAAGAAAACATTTCCTTTGCCCAAAATCAAATCCTGGCCATAAAGGAAGCTATGAACAATGGCCTACTGGTCATTACAGGTGGACCTGGTACAGGAAAAACCACCATAATAAAGTCCATAATCAAACTATGTGAGGACTTAAGGCTAAAAGTAGTCCTAGGAGCCCCTACTGGAAGGGCAGCTAAGAGGATAACAGAAACAACAGGTAAGGAAGCAAAAACAATCCATAGGCTATTGGAGTACAGCTTTTTAGACGATGATATGGCCTTTGCTAAAGACGAAGACAACCCTATTGATGGAGACTTAATCATCATAGACGAGGCTTCCATGATAGATATACTCCTTATGAACTCCCTGCTTAAGGCAGTAGATTACGGTACCCGCCTAGTCCTAGTAGGGGATGTGGACCAACTGCCATCTGTAGGTCCAGGCAACGTCTTAAGGGATATTATTTCATCGGGGGTAGTTAAGGTAGTTAGGTTAGATGAAATATTTAGACAGTCGGAAGAAAGCTTGATTGCAGTAAACGCCCATAGGATAAATAGGGGAGAAGCCCCCATTTTAAATGAAAAAAACAAGGACTTCTATTTCATATCTGAAAGCAATCCAGAAAAAATAGCAGAAACCATAATGGAACTTTGCAGCAGGAGATTGCCAAATTTCTATGGGGTAGATAAACTAAGGGATATACAGGTCCTAACTCCTATGAAAAAGGGAGAAGTAGGCATAAATTCATTAAACCAGAAACTGCAATGGGTATTAAACCCAAAAACTCCGACTAAGGCAGAAAAGCAAATAGGAAGCGAGATATTTAGGGTCGGAGACAAGGTAATGCAAATTAAAAACAACTATGCTACTGAGTGGAAGATAATAAAAGATGGAGTTGAAGTTGAAAAGGGACAAGGGGTTTTTAATGGAGATTTTGGCTTTATTACCCATATAGATGAAGAAGAAAGGATAGTTAAAGTCCTATTCGATGATGAAAAGGAAGTAGAATATGAATTCAGCCAACTAGATGAGTTAAAACTTGCCTATGCCATAACAGTTCACAAGTCTCAGGGTTCAGAGTTTCCTGTAGTCGTTATGCCTATATGTTGGGGGCCGCCAATGCTCCTTACCAGAAATCTCCTATATACGGCAATTACTAGAGCCAAGTCCCTAGTAGTCTTAGTAGGAGAAGAAAAATACCTATATATGATGATAAAGAATAATAGGATAACTAAAAGGTATTCAGCCTTAGATAAGAAAATGAGGAACTAT
>JAAYHU010000128.1 GCA_012735245.1 Tissierellia bacterium | reverse complement strand
TGAGGGTCAATGCCTACAGTAGGCTCATCTAAGATCAGTATTTTAGGTTGGTGCATGATTGCAGCAGCTAAGTTTAATCTCCTTTTCATACCTCCAGAAAATTTCTTTACTTTTTCTTTTTTCTTTTCACTAAGGCCTGTAATATCAAGGGCATAATTGACCCTTTCCTTCAACAACTTTCCCCTTAAGCCATAGAGGCTTCCAAAGAATTCCAAGTTATCATAGGCAGATACGGATTCAATTAAAGCCAACTCCTGAGGGACCAGGCCAAAGAACTCCTTGGCTTTTAGAGTATCCTTCCTTATATCGAATCCGCCAATGACAACAGTCCCCCCATTTGCATCTAAGAGCCCTGTCATTATATTGATTAAGGTAGATTTACCAGCCCCATTTGGGCCTATAAGGCCAAAGATGTCTCCTTCCTCAACTGTAAAGGATATATTATCCAGTACAATCTTGTCATCGAATTTTTTGGAAACATTTTTGACTTCAATAATATTCATCCTAAAACCCCCTTCGATTATTAGTGAATAAGTAATAGTTAATAGTGAATAGTGAATAGATGTTTAGGTCTAGCTTTTATGTAATAAGCCTAAGAACAAATTTTAAACAAGGCTCGATGTTGGAAAATTTGATAAAAAGTATCCACTAAGTAAAAAATTTGCTTAAAGTTGCACTGTTTGAGGACAGCCGGTTTGCAGCTCTAATTTTTGAGTGTGGCTATACTTCTTCATATCTGGAATGGAGAGGCAGTTTAAAATTTATTCTGATGACCCTTTGTATGATATATTTAGGCTTATTTTAATTATATGGCAAAATATAGGAATAACACATTGCCATAGGTAACAAAAAAGCAGTGACGAAAGTCACTACTTTATTAGATTATTCTTATATGCAAAAACTGCAATTTGGGTCCTGTCCCGGAGGTCCAATTTAGACAATATTGTACTTACATTGTTTTTAATTGTACCTTCAGAGAGAAACAATTTCTCACCTATTTCCTTGTTGGAAAGGCCCTCAGCAATAAGCCTTATAATCTCATATTCCTTTTTACTTAGGCCATATGCTTTTAATATTTTGTCAGGGTCAGTATTTGCATTTTTGTGATTAAGTATGTCTAGGGCTATATCTGGATGTATTACTATATTTCCTATGACTGCGGCCTTTACGCCTTCATAAAGCAAATCATAGGAGCTGTCCTTTAATAGGTAACCTGAGGCGCCGTTTTTCAAGGCCTCTTGAATATATTCAATATCTCTAAAGGTAGTCAGTATCAGGACCTTAGTATTTGAAAACTCCCTTTTAATCAGTTTTGTGCCCTCTACCCCATCGCATACTGGCATTCTAATATCCATTAAAACCAAGTCAACATCCCTTGACTTGCAGATATTTAAAGCCTCTAAGCCGTTTTCTCCCATGCCAACTACTTCAATGTCCTCATAGGAGGATAAGATAATCTTCAGTCCTTCCCTAATCAACTTCTCATCGTCGATGATTGCAATCCTTATTTTACTCATATAGACCACCACTTTTAAGTACTATTCTCATAAAAAAGCCATTATTTCTTTTACTCTCATAACTTAGGCTTCCACCGATTTCCTTAATCCGCTCAGCAAGACTGGTTAAACCCATACCTGGCTTGATTTCATCAGTACCTATGCCATTATCCTTTAAAGTAACTATCAACTCATCATCATAATGGATATAAATATTGATTTTAGTTGCCTTTCCATGTTTGGCTGAATTAGATAGAAATTCCTGTACAGCCCTATATAGGACTAAGGAGGATTTTTCATCTAGGTTCCACTTGCTTTTGGTAAAGGTTAACTTCACATCTATGCCTGTTAACTTGCTGAAATCCTTAATTAAATTTTCAAGGGAAAGTATAGTTTCATATTCCTTAAATTCCTTAGGCTTTAATTCCTTCAAGGCCTTTCTGATTTCCTCTAAGCCTTTTCTTGTAAAATCCCTTAAATTTGCTGCCATTTGAGAGGCGGCTTGGCCATTTTCCTTAGCGATTTTTTCAATGGCTCCCAGTTGAATTATTATAGTCGATAAACTATGGCCTACACTATCGTGTATCTCTCTAGAGATCCTATTTCTTTCCTTTAATACATATAATTCCTTGATGGAATCAGCATAGGCCTTTAATTCTTCATTGGCTTTTATTAGTTCATCTTCTGATTTTCTAAGTTCATTATATAGGTCTTCAACTTTTAATTTACTTTTTTGCTCCCTTACTATGATAGAAGAAATAAAAGCTAAAAAAATAATAGCAACAATATAGGAGAAGAGGACTTCAAAGGCTAAGTCTAGGCCTGCATATAGAAAAATACCAGTGCCCAGGCTTACAAGAATATATTTACTGGCCCCCTTTAGCAAGAAGAAGGAGTCTATTATACCAATAAGAAAGTAGGGTAAAATTATCCCTCCATAATTAGTATATGTGAAGTAGCCTAGGAGAAAGTCTACTAAGATGGATATAAAATTAGGGACAAACCTGTCCCTAATTTGAAAATATCTAAATTGTGTATTGATAACAAAGATGAGGGTTAAGATAATTAAGGGTATGTCTACAGAATCGATTTGGGTAATGGCTACTCCAATTATTATTGTTAAGTTGATGAAATATCTTGCAATTAGATAAGCCCAATTATCCATAAAATCACCTTAAGCAATTAGCCAATAAATTTAATTAGCCATTGTTTTAAAAATATGATTTAAGAGGTCGAGGCAGTTTTTGAGGGTCCTTTCATCTTCATGGTCAATTAATGGATTAAATTCTACAAAATCCATGGAAGTAACAAATTTCTCCTTCAAGAAAGCAGCCAATATCTCCTTGGCTTCTTCCATGGAAAAACCATTGTTTACTGGAGTTCCGGTACCAGGTACTAGGCTTGCATCAAGAACATCTATATCGAAGCTTAAATGAACCCCGTCTACTTTTGCAGCCCTAATATCACTTATTATCTTCTGCAATAGGTTCTTTAGTCCCATTTCTCTTACAGTGTCCATGGTATAAAAATTCAAGTCAAGCCTTTTTATTAGGTCTAACTCTCCATCGTCAATTTCCCTAACTCCTATTATATGAACGTTTTCTGGTTTTACCTTTTGGCCTTGGAAATATATATTAGTAAACCTAGAATGTCCCACATTCATCGAGGCAGCTAATGGCATGCCATGTGCATTTCCAGAAGGTGTCGTCTCATCTGTGTTTATATCTCCATGGGCATCTATCCATATTACAGCTAAGTCATTAAAATACTTGCTAGCTCCTGCAATACTGCCTGCTCCAAGTGAATGATCTCCTCCAATTACAAAAGGAAAACCATGTCCCATAAGCGAACAGTATACATTGTTAGCTAAGTTTGTACTGGCATCTGCTACAGGATTTAGATACTTAACCTTTGGATGGTCCTTATACTTGTCTTCTATGGGAATATTTGGAATATATATATTACCCATATCATAGACTTCATGGCCATTATTTTTTGCAATATCTATAAGTCCATTTTCCCTAAGTCTGTCAGGACCATGCTGTGCACCGTTTCTATCACATCCATAATATAGTGGCATACCAATAATGTTAATCTTCATTAGCTTACCTCCTACTTATAAATTTTTATATGAATTTACAGTTATCATTATATCATGTACAATATCATAATGGGAATAGATTATAATAATTTTAAATGGGCATAATCAAGCATACAACACATTAACGCGATAAAGAAGGATGTGAAAACATGACTAAATACTACTATGCAGTAAGGAAGGGTAGAAATATTGGAGTATATAATACATGGGCAGAATGTGAGGAAAATGTAAAGGGGTTTTCAGGAGCAGAGTATAAGAAGTTTTCCACCTATGAAGAGGCTTTAAATTTTATAGAGAATAGGGAAGATGAGATAGAATTTGAAGAAAAAGTCCTAGAAGATGGGGAAGCCATTGCCTATGTGGATGGCAGCTTTAAGTTAGAGGATTATACCTATGCCTATGGAATTGTATTTATTACTTCAGAAGGGAAGGAATTATACAATGGTAAAGAGAATGATGAAGAACTGGCAGCAATGAGAAATGTAGCGGGAGAGATAAGGGGAGCCATGGAGGCTATGAAATTAGCCCTAGAAAAGGGCATAAGGACCCTGTATCTCTACTATGATTATGCAGGAATAGAAAACTGGGCAAAGGGAATTTGGAAGACTAATAAAATAGGTACTAGAAAATATAAGGAATATTATGATTCGATTAAAGATAAATTAGATGTAAAATTTGTAAAGGTAAAAGCCCATTCAGGCATTGAATACAATGAAGAAGCAGACAAATTAGCTAAAAGAGCCTTAGGAATAGAATAATTCCTCTAATTAACTTAGAGGAATCATTCTATTTTTTCAAATCCAACATTATTTCTCTCAAGGAGTTCAACAGCATAATCATCTACTCTATAATCATGTTTGTAATATATAAACTTTATCCCAGCTTGTATCAAGGCCTTTGTACAGTTAAGGCAGGGAAAATGGGTTACATAGGCAGTGCAGCCCTTTACAGAAATACCTTCCTTAGCACAGTACAAAAGGGCATTCATCTCAGCATGTATAGTTGCTATACAGTGGCCATCTCTCATAGTATGTCCCACATCATCGCAATGGGGGTTTCCAGATATGGAACCATTGTATCCGCTGGATACTATCCTATTATCATCATTAACTAGCAAGCAGCCAACAAAGGCCCTATCACAGGTAGACCTGCTGGCCACCAGTTCAGCTATTTCCATGAAATACTCTTTCCAAGCCTTTCTTTTGCTCATAAAATATGCCTCCCTTACATATTTATAATAATTATAGTATCAGATTAGTGAGTACTTTCCAATGATTTATGGGATATAATTTTGGGTATACTTTAACAAAATAAGGGAGGATGTTTTATGTTAAAGGAATTTAAGGAATTTGCAGTTAAAGGTAATGTTATAGATTTAGCCATTGGGGTAATAATAGGTGGTGCTTTTGGTAAAATAGTTACTTCTTTAGTCAATGATATGATAATGCCTGTAATAGGTTTATTAATTGGGGGAGTAGATTTTTCTAATCTATTTATTAGTTTGGATGGTGTTGAATATCCATCCTTATCGGCAGCACAGGAAGCAGGAGCAGTTACTTTAAATTATGGAGTATTTATAAATACTATAATAGAATTTCTGATTATTTCCTTCTCCATATTTATAGTTATTAGACAGATTAATAGGTTTAAGAGGAAAGAGGAAAAAGTGGAACAAGTACCTACAACAAAGAAATGCCCATATTGTTATACTGATATTCATATAGAAGCAACAAGATGTCCAAATTGTACATCGGCACTTGAAAACAAATAAAACTAACTTAAATACAACTATATTGCTTGGAGGTGTTAAATGAAAAAAGGAGCATACTTATTCTTTGTCCTAACTATGTTTTCTAGGATGCTAAATATAAATACAATGGAAATAATAAAGGCTATGCCAAAGGAAGAAGCGGCAATTGTAAAAGAACAAGAAACTAATAATGAAACTATTACCATTTCCATGGTAGGAGACATATTTATGGATGGGAGTATAAGAGGATTAATAGATAGGAATGGCACTGATTACCCTTGGGAAATGGTAAAGGAATACTTTCAAAAGGATGACCTAAGCATAGGTAATTTAGAAACAAGCATTACCACAAGGGGAGAGAAATGGGAAGATAAGCTTTATAATTTTAGGTCCGATCCAAAAAACTTAAGGGCAATGAAAGATGCGGGTTTAGATGTAGTAAACTTGGCCAATAATCATACCTTAGACTATGGATATGAAGGTTTTATAGATATCTTGGATTATCTAGATAGGTATGGGATAAAAAGGATAGGAGGGGGAAGAAACAAAGAAGAAGCTCTAAAAGGAGCAATAGTGGAGATTAAAGGAGTTAAAATAGGGCTTTTAGGTTTTTCAAGGGTAGTCCCCCATGTTGATTGGTATGCAACCAGCAAAAGACCAGGAATAGTAGGAGCATATGATGTTCACATTAACCAAGTAATAGACAGGGTAGTGGAAATGAAGAAGGATGTAGATATTTTAATACTATCTATCCACTGGGGAGAAGAAGGTAGCAGCATACCCAGGCAAAAGGAAATAGACTTAGCTAGAAAATTAATAGACAATGGTGTAGATATTATAATGGGCCACCACCCCCATGTATTACAGGGTATAGAAATATATAAGGGAAGGCCTATATTTTATAGTTTGGGCAATTTCATATTCAGCTCTAAGTCTGATATCACAAGGGAAACTATGATTGCACAAGTTGTTTTAAAGGATAAAATCATAGACAAAATACATATAATACCTTGTACTATTGAAAATGGCAGGCCAATACCTGTATCAAAGGAAAATCTAGTAGAAAAATTAGGATATATAAAGAATATTTCAGAGGCTTTCAATACTAGAATAGATAATAGTGGGATAATAGAAATAGTAAATTAGGCAGAGGTGTTGATTATGTATGGGCTAGTTTTGGAAGGTGGAGGAGCTAGAGGTTCATACCATATTGGAGTATATAAGGCACTAATGGAGGAAGGAATAAAGATCAAGGGGGTAGTAGGCACATCTATTGGTGCCTTAAATGGTGCCATGATAGTACAGGGAGACTATGATAAGTGCTATGAGCTTTGGAACCAAATCACCTATTCCATGGTAGTTGATGTAGATGATGAAGAGATAGAAAAAATAATTCAATTGAAATTGGCCAAGGATGATTTAAGATTTATAAAGGAAAAGATAAAAGAATTTATAGGCCATAAGGGCTTTGATATTACCCCCTTAAAAAGATTATTAGATGAATATATAGATGAGGAAAAGATTAGAAAGTCTGGTATGGATTTTGGAATGGTAACTATAAATTTAAGCGAATTTAAACCTTTGTATATGTTTGTTGAGGATATTCCAAAGGGAGAATTAACCCAGTATCTACTTGCCAGTGCATATTTACCCTTTTTCAAGGCTGAAAAGCTAGGCGGCAAGAGATATTTAGATGGGGGGTTCTATGATAACCTTCCCTATAGGATGCTGCTAAATAAGGGCTATAAGGATATAATCCTTATAAGGACCCATGCAAAGGGGATTACAAGGAGGCTTTATTTGCCTGATACTAATGCAGTCCTAATATCACCTAGTGGAGATTTAGGAAGATCTATTGAATACGACCGAAATAGGGCCAGGGCAAATATCAAAATGGGATATTACGATGGCCTAAGGGCTCTTAGGGGATTAAAGGGGCAGAGATATTATATTGTGCCTAAGGAGAATAAGGATTATTATTTTGAATTTTTGCTAAAAATAAAAGATGAGGATATAAGAAGACTCCAAAAAATATTGAAACTTCCACAAATTCCCTATAAAAGATCCTTATTTGAAGACATAATACCTAAGATTTGCTCCCTACTATCCATAGATAAGGACTATGATTATGAGGATATATTGATATATTTATTGGAAAAGAAGGCAGAGAAATGCAAAATAGATAGGTTTAAAATATATACCTTTGAAGACCTATTATCTAAGGTGGCAGATAAGAAAATAACCAATAACAAGGAAGAAGTAAACCCTTTAAATAAGCTAATGGAAAAGGTTGATATTTTACCTATTTTCAATAGGGAAGAAACCATATTGGAAGTGGCAGACATAATATTTGGCAATGATAACTGTAATTAATTGATAATAATTATCAATTTTATGTTTAAAATTTTTCCGAGTGGATATAAATATGATGTAAGAAAAAAATAAAACAAAATATAATAAATGGAGGTAATAGTGTATGGAAAGAATAGTAGGAAGAAAAGCACCAGACTTTACAATGAAAGCAGTGAAAGGAGATGGGTCTGAATTTATTGATGTTAGTCTATCAGACTATCAAGGTAAATGGTTAGTGATGTTCTTCTATCCATTAGACTT
>JAAYHU010000014.1 GCA_012735245.1 Tissierellia bacterium | reverse complement strand
TAGCTCCATTGGGTATTTCATCAATTGAAGTATAGTCTTTAGAGTATAAGGCAAAAGTAGCATGGTATATAGGCTGAACAGTTACTAAGTCTGCGTTATTAGCTTCATTAAAAGACTGTAAAAAATAGTCATGTTGAATCATATTTGCATCTAATTCTTTATTATATAAGAGATTATTGGGAGTCTGATAGTCTGAAAACTCATGGATGATTAGCTCATAGCCATCTGCTTTTAAATCATCTTTAATTAACAATAAAATGTCTTTCATTGGATAAAAGGCAACTCCTACATGGATTTCATTATTATCTGTAGGACCACTTTTACTACAGCCTACCAATGAAATTGTTAGCACTAGAAAAGCTAATGCCAAAATGCTTTTTTTCATCCTTCATCATCTCCTTATCTTTTGTCAATTTTTTTAGCAACAAAATTTCCTGCACTTTGAATAAGATGAACTAATAAGATCATCATTATAATAATGATCCACATAAGTTTGTAATTGAAATTATAATAGCCTTCACTAATTGCCAAATACCCTAAGCCTCCACCCCCAATAATCCCCATTACTGTAGAATAGGACAATAAACTAATAATTGTAGAAGTAAAACTTAAGATCAGACCAGACCGTGCTTCCCTTAACAAGAAATAAATAAAGTATTGTAATGTATTGGCTCCTAAGGCATAGGAAGTCTCATAGATGTTTTTATTAACATCTAGCAAATTATGTTCTGTAAAACGGGCAAATATTGCAGTACCAATTATGCTCAAAGGAATTTTAGATGCATTGACTCCAAAACCAGTCCCTAATATGAACCGATTAAATGGAATCATCACAATAATAAATAATATAAAGGGGATTGAACGGGTAATATTGATAAAGCTAGAAATAATGAAATAGATTGTTTTATTCCTATAAATCCCATCTGAACGCGTAATAAATAGGGTAAAGCCAAGCAATAGGCCAAGTATAAGGGAAATTACCATTGCTGTAAAAATCATGTCTAAGGTTTCATAAAATGCTTTAAAAATCTCTCTCTTAAATCTAATAAATGTATCTACATATTGATTAATCATCTAATAAGGCCTCCTTATAGGAAACTGGGGTCAATTTTTTTGTCTTTAAAGATACAATATCCTCAATTCTCCCATTTTCCAAAATGGCTACCCTATTGCACAAAGCTTTGATTACAGAAATATCATGAGATACTAGGACAATAGTTGTATCAAACTTTTCATTGATGTCTTTTAACAGTTTTAATATCTCATAGCTCATCTTATCATCTAAGGCTGAAGTGGGCTCATCACAAAATATGATTTTAGGATTGGTTATTAATGTACGTGCAATTGCAACCCTTTGTTTTTGTCCGCCAGATAGGGTTCGTATAGAGGATTGGTAAAAATCTTCTAAGCCTACAAAGGATAATAGTTCCTTAGCTTTGTTAATATTCTCTTTTTTATTTCCCCTTCTTAATTTAGTTGGCAGGAGCACATTATCGATTACATTTAAGTTACTTAATAAATTGAAGTCTTGAAAAATCATAGATGTATCTTTTACCAACTCATGTCTTGTTTTCCTGTCTAACTTTTTACCCATTAAATATATATTTCCTTCATCAGGTTCAATAAATCCATTCATTAATCTCAAGATTGTAGATTTGCCACTTCCAGTTTCTCCAACTAGTCCAAAGATCTCCTTTTTATCAATAGATAGATTTATATCTTTAATAACTATATTTTCTTTACCATTTATCATAAACTTTTTTGATACATTTTCTAATCTTATCATTTGTTCACCTGCTTGATAAAATTTGCAAACTAAGGCCTATAACTTTTTCATAGTATTTATTATAACTTAATTATAAAATTTGCTCAATTTTTTAGGTTTAACTAAAATATCATTATAGCTTATTCCATAATAACTTATTAAACTTATCATCCATAAGATTAAACTTTGACTATAATCCTATCTACAAAGTTGCTTAATCTATCTTTTACCCCTCTTTTTCTGACTAAATCCCCATCTATGGAACTAGAATTATATTCTTGTGATGATAACAATATCACTTCTGGATAAAAGCTCCTATTAGCAAAACTATATAATGCTTCATGGACTGCCATATCTCCACCAGATGATAAATTGCCTATTATGATAAAATTTATCTTCTTTAAAAAAGTATCCTCATATTCTATCTCATCCTTAAACAATGATTGTGACCTCTCCCAGAATTTAAAATATTGAGAAGTTAGATGGCCACAAAATGTTGGAATAGCAAATATTATTATGTCTGCCTGAAAACATTTTCCATATATTTGCTGGATATCATCATCTTTAGAACATTCACCACTGAAAAAACAATAATAATTGCAACTTCCACAGCCTTGTATATCATACTCAAATATATTAAGTACTTCAGTTTCATATCCCCTATCTTTCATTTTATTTAAACAATATTTTATAGCATTAGAACAATTGCCATCAGCTCTTGAACTAAAAACTATTCCTAATACTTTCATTTCATATCATCCCTTTTGACAGCCAATATATTCCCAATTACCAATTTATTAGGCAATATTGCTTTTATTTAGCTCTTACTTAAAATTATTATCCTACTTATTAATTTTTAATTTAACCCATAAAAAAAGATTAATCAATAGTTTTTTATTTTAGACTCCTAAAAATACTTTAAGGAAGATAGCAAATTAATAATACATTAAAGGGTTCCATATACAAAGTGTGAAATTGGAAGAGTTAATGAAAGATGGTGATAACACAAAAGATGGAAAATGGATAAGTATTTGAACTTTTGAAAAGGACTAAAAGAAAGAAAGCCTTGACAAAAAGGAAATGTAAACTAAGTAAAAAATTTTAATTCCTTTGTCAAAGCTTTCAATCAGTAGAATACAAAAATATTGTATACTTTCCATATTTATATACAGCTTTATGCTAAAAAATTTTAATTACTGATTAAAGCCTTGCTTTCTTTAATTCTCTAGCAGAGAATATAAGCAATCCTATAATAGTAGCTATATATGGAATTGTACGAACTAAGTCTGATGCCCATCCCACTGCAGCAGCTGCATTTGAAATAGCATCAGATGCACCAAACAATAATGAAGTCACTGCTGTTGCTATTGGGTTTGTTTTCCCCATGGCTTCTGCTGCAATGGCAATCCAACCTCTGCCAGAAACCATGTCTCTTGAAAATGTGGATACATAGCCCATTGACATAAAAGCTCCACCTAAGCCTGCAAGTAATCCACTTATTAAAAGGGCTATTAATTTTACCCTATTTACATTTATTCCCACTGACTCAGCAGCATTTTTGCTTTCTCCTACAGCTCTTAAGTGATGACCAAGGGGGGTTTTCTTAATTAACACATACACAAATACTACAGATAATAAAGAGAGATAGGTCAATATATTGTGTCCAGAAATAATTTCTCCAATAACTGGTATATCCCTAATAATAAGAATATTAATTTCAGACACTACTTTACTTGCTACTGAAGTTGCACTTCCTTTATCACCAGTAAATAAATATAATAAGAATATTGTTCCACCAGATGCCAGGCTGTTAATAGCTATTCCACCTAATATTGGATTTGTACGATAATACAAGGTGAAAAATGCTAATAAGCCAGCAAGTAAAATTCCAGACAAGGCTGCACCTAAAAGCCCAATTGCTGCGCTTTGAGTAGCTGCACTTACAAATACACCGGTAAAAGCTGCTATTAACATGATACCTTCTATACCAATATTGGGAACTCCTGCTGTATTAGCAACTACAGCCCCCATAGATGCAAATAATATTGGGGTTGTTACACGAAAAATTGAATAGAAGAACTGGGTTGAAAGTATGATATCTAGAAATTTACTCATTTCCTATCCCCCTTTCTATCCAGCGCTGCTTATAGGAATGTAAGAATCTCTCAGCTGAAATAAGTAGTATTACTAAACTTTGCAATATTGTCACAAGTTCTGTAGGCACATCTGATAAACGAGCCACTATATCAGCACCAGTTCTTAAATAGGCAACAAACAATGAAGAAAAAATCACTCCCAATGGATTATTATTTGCCAACATGGCTATAAGTGCTCCGTCGAATCCAAAGCCAGGTAACATTGACCATTCAAACCTCTTGTGCATAGCAATAGATTCAACAGCCCCACCCATACCTGATATTAGTCCAGACACTATATGGGAAATCATAATTACTTTTACAACATTTATTCCAGAGTATTCTGCAAAGCTTTTATTTTGACCTACCATTCTTATTTCATAGCCCCATTTTGTCCTATATATGAATACATACACTAAGCCAGTAACTATTAGTGCAATAATAAGGCCTAAATGAATTCTGGTTCCTGGTACTATACTACTAAACAATGCAGTTTTTGCATATGGATAGGAACCTTGAGAAGCCATAGGATCTCTTAAATATTTTGTCATCAGATAAGAACCTACTCCCAATAGGACATTATTCATCATTAAAGAAGAAACTAATTCACTGGCTCCAAACTTTGCCTTCAATATACCTATTATTGACATAATTATGGCTCCTACCAAAGCTCCTGCTACAATAATGGTTGTTTGATGAATACCATGTGGTAATGGAGCCCAAATGGCAATAAAAGATATTACAGCAGCACTAAAGAAGAAAATACCTTCTGCACCCATATTAAAAAGGCTAGCTTGAAATACAACGCTCATGGCCAAGCCCGAAAAAATAAGAGGTATTGCTGCTTCTATGATATTTCCCATATATCTAAGTTTAGTAAATGGCCTATAAAAAATAACCTAATAGATTTTATAGGATCATCGCTTACGATCATGATTATAATAAATGCTACAATAACTGCTATAATCATTGATACAAAGGTTCTCATTATATTGAATGTTTTTTCCCTATTCATATAGCATCCTCCCAATCTGCTCAGGGGCATGTTTTTTGGCACCAAGCATGCAAAGGCCCAACTCACTTTCTGTTACCTGTGAAAGGTCATCAAAATACGCTACTATTTCTCCTTCATACATAACTGCTAAACGGTCACAAAGCTTCATAAGCTCACTCAAATCAGCAGACACCAACAAAATTGCACAACCCTCATCTCTTAACTTTACAAGTTCCCTGTGTATGATATTGGCAGCACCAATATCAACACCGCGGGTAGGTTGTTCTGCAATCAAAACCTTAGGGATATTTTTACATTCCCTAGCAACAACAATCTTTTGTATATTGCCGCCTGATAAGCTCCCCACTTTTGCTTCTATGCCAGAACATTTGATTGAATACTGTTTGACTAAGCTCTTTGCTAGTTTTGAGATTTCACCTTTTCTTAGTATGGATTTTTTACATAACTTGGGAGAATCGTATTCATCGGATATCAAGTTTTCACTAACACTAGCATTGCTAGCCACACCCTTTAACATTCTATCTTCTGGTATATAACTATATCCTAGGTCTCTTAAAGTCTTTATATTTAAATTCCTTATATCCACACCGTTAATTTCTATGGTACCGTTTTGAATATTTCTAGTTTTAGTAAGTATTTCTACCAATTCTGTTTGTCCATTTCCCTGAACACCTGCTATGCCAAAAATAGTTCCTGCTCTTACAATAAAACTAAGATCTTTTAATATGGGAGACTTGTCTTTACTAGTATAAGATAGGTTCTTTACCCTAATTCTGACCTCTCCTTCTTTTAATTCTTTCTTCTCAACTTTTGAATCAATTTTCCAACCAACTATCTTATTAGATATTTCTTGCTCAGTGACCTCATTTGTAAGAAATTCGCCTACTTGGCATCCATTTCTTAGTATTGTAATCCGGTCGCTTATTTCCTTAACTTCCCTTATTTTATGGGATATAAAAATAATAGTATGGCCTTGGTTTTTTAGGTTTATTAACTCAGCAAATAATTGCTCTGTTTCCTGAGGAGTTAAAACAGCTGTTGGCTCATCTAAAATTAATATTTTTGCTCCCCTGGCAAGGGCTTTTAATATTTCAATTTTTTGCTTTAATCCAACTGGCAAAGTCCCTGTTATAGCCTTTGGATCAATATAAAGCTTATATTTGTCGCTTAATTCCTTAGTAAACTTAATGGCTTCTTCTTCATTTACAAAAAATCCCTTTTTGGGCTCAATGCCTAAGGTAACATTTTGTGCAACAGTAAATGAATCAATCAACGTAAAATGCTGATGAACCATTCCAATGCCCTTGGCTATTGCATCCTTTGAAGAGTTCATTTCCAATTCTTCATTATTTAAAAATATTTTCCCTGATGATGGTTTTTCCATTCCAAACAATATTTTCATCAATGTTGATTTGCCTGCACCATTCTCACCCAGTAAGGCATGAATTTCTCCTTTTTTCAAACGAAAGTTTATATTTTTATTTGCTACTACTCCATTGGGATATATTTTTGATATATCTTCCATTCTTAAAAGATATTCTGACATTTTCAACCTTCCTTTTTACTAAAAATTTTAATATAACCTGCCATCATAATAACAGCAGGTTATATTCTTATCTTTAAGGAGCAACTGAATTACGAATGTTTTCAAAGTCTTCATTTGTCATTACATAAACATTGGATATGGTTATTTCACCATCTTTAACCTTACTTTCTGCTTCGTCAACTAAGGCCCTATTTTCTTCACTCATTAATTTCTCATAGTATTCGTTCTTGGCGATTCCAACTCCATTTTCAGCTAAGCCTAATTTGATTTCTTGTCCAAATTCTAATTCCCCGTTCATAGCTTTTTTAACTAAATCTACTGCATAAACAGGAACCTGTTTTATAGCTGAAGTAATTATATGTTCAGCTTGTTCAGGAGAACTATCCTTTAATGCTAAGGCCTGGTCAGAATCCACTCCTATAACTAACTTGTCCAACTCAGCAGCTGCTTCAATTACACCTATTCCAGATGCGCCAGCTGCCTGATATATAATTGAAACACCATTGTTATACATAATAGATGCTAGCTCTTTTCCCTTAGCACTGTCTACGAAACTTCCAACATAAGATGTATTTATCTTAATATCAGGATTTATATATTGGGCTCCTTCTACATAGCCT
>JAAYHU010000127.1 GCA_012735245.1 Tissierellia bacterium | reverse complement strand
TCAACAAGATCTATCCTTTGTTAAAGGAACCCGATAGTGAAGAACTAATATCTACTCTGAAGGTATATCTAGAAAGTGAATCAAATTCTAATATTGCAGCAAAAAAACTATTCATCCACAGCAATACAGTCAGATATAGGATTGCTAAGATACAGCAAATTTGCGACATTGATTTGGAAGACCCTATGGAAAGATTAAAAGTAGAGATTTTATTAAAGTTTATAGAACTATTCAATGATAAGACTATGGGATAAGATTTTTCTAAATTCTTTCAAGGCATATAAAGAATTTAATAAACTTTATTTCTTCCTTAAGATAGAATTAATTTTATCTTAAGGAAATTTTAATTTTTTTGCAGTAATATTATTTATACCAACGTTCTATTTAGTAGAAGAGATTACATTTATCATATTGAAATATTAGTAAAAAAATGTAATATTGTTAGAAGGATATAATAGGAAGTGGAGGTGGGTTTTATTAAGAAACACAGAATCTACATACTACTTACACATAGTGGCTCATTACTAGCTAAATGTATTAATTTTTATACTAAGGAACCCTATACCCATGTATCCATAGCCTTTGACGAAGAGTTAAAGGAGTTATATAGTTTTGGTAGACTAAGGCCCAATAATCCAATTATAGGGGGCTTTGTAAAGGAAGACATAAAGAATGGGACTTATGCAAGGTTTCCCGAAACTAGGTGTGCATTATATTCACTAGATATTAGTGAAAGGCAATATAAAAGGCTGCTAAGGGAATTAGAAAAGTTTAAGAGAAATCAACAAAAATATAGGTATAACCTACTTGGCCTACTGGGAGTAGCAATAAATTATCCTATAGAAAGAAAATATAACTATTTCTGCTCCCAATTTGTATCATCCTTACTTAAAAACAGCGGCATAAAATTAATTGATAAACCTACCGCCTTAACTGCACCCAAGGACTTTAGGGAATGCAGGCAATTAAATCTCATATATGAAGGGAAATTAAGAAATTATTATTTAAGCAATCATACTTTTAATCATACACTTGTAGAAAACAATTAATACCTTTATAAACTGCTGACACTTTCAGCAGTTTAATTTTTTGAGATTTTTGCAGTATTTTAGTTTTTGTTTTCGTTATAATTTATAGTAGGAAGGAGGGGAGATATGTTAAATGAATCAGAACTAATAAAAAAGGCAGTAAAGGGCGATGAAAAGTCTTTTGCTCAAATAGTAGACCTATATAAAAACTATGTATTTGCAATTATTTTAAATTTTGTTAAAGATTATAGCGAAGTAGAAAACATTGCCCAGGAAGTTTTTTTACAAGTTTATCTCTCCCTTCCAGCCTATAAAGCAAATAATTTTAAGGGATGGATTGGAAGAATCGCAACCAATAAATCTATAGACTGGCTTAGAAAGAAAAGAAGCAAATTTAAGGAGGAAGTCCTAGAAGAAGAATTATTAGATAGTTTTAACATAATAAATACAAATACTCCAGAAGAACTCTTAATAAAAAAAGAAAGGGAGAGGGAGATTACAAAGTTATGTAAGTCGATTCCCCCTATATATGAAGAAACTATAGTTAAGTTTTATCTACATGGAAAGTCCTATGAAGAAATTGCAAGGGAGGAAGGGGTAACGGTAAAAACCATAGCCTCTAGATTATATAGGGGGAAGAACATGCTAAGGGAGAAATGGAGGGAACATAATGAAACATTATGACCTGGTAGAATGGAAATTGTTTAAAGAAGATCTTCTTCAGGATGGAATCCGTAAAGAAATGGAAAAACACTTAATTTCTTGCAATGAATGTATGGAGACTTTTCTATCCCTAATAGGTGAAAAGGAATTAAAAAAGGCAGAGGCTGTAGTACCTGAAGATTTTACTTTAAAGGTAATGAAAAATATCAAAAAAATAAGACCTATGGAGAAAAAAGAAAGGAAGGACAAAAAACTATATAACGATTTCTTTATATATTATGTGGCAGTGGCATCTGTGGCAGTTTTATTAACTGCCAGTGGATTTTTTGGCAGAATAGTAGATTCGATTCCTCAAATGAACACAAGTATAAGTATGGAGGAAAGTAGGCTTAAAACAAACTCCATCTATGATTTTACAAAGAGAGTCACTGAGGAAACCAATAAGTTTGTAAGGAATTTTAATATAAATAGGATTAAGGAGGATTAGTATGAGGCAGAAAAGTAAATTTATTACCTTTTTATTATCTTTTGTTCCTGGACTATCCCACTTTTATCTAGGATTTGTGGATAGGGGCTTTATATATTTATTAGTGTTTGGAATGCTCTGTGCAGGTTCTATTGGCTTGGCAATTATAACTAATGCTGAAGAATTCTTAATGCTACTTACAGGTGCTCCAATTATTTGGTTAATAGCATTAATAGATGCCTTTTCAATTATCAATGCCATGAGATATGGAGACAAATCTCAAATAGAAAGGGATTTACAGTCAGAGGAAGTAAAGGATTTTAATAAAAAAATCATTACCTTGGCCTTGTCCATAATACCTGGGGCAGGTCATATGTACCTGGGCTATCAGAAGAAGGGTTTAATATATATGGCAGGATTTTTCTTTAGCATATTCTTCATGGGATGGCTAAACTTAAGCTTTCTATTATTCCTACTTCCACTAATTTGGTTTTATTCCTTCTTCGACGCCTTCCATACCTTCAATGGAAACAATGTAGAGGACATAGACATAACTAATATCTTGCCTTCCATAAAACATAAACATATAGGCATGGGGCTTATTATAATAGGGGTTTTTATAGGACTGCAAAATGTATTGTTACCAGTTGCTAGACAATTACTTCGCTCAATATTTGAATACCATGTAATATATAGAATCGAAAATTATATCCAAACTATCATAGTATCCATAATATTTATTGCAGGTGGAATAAAGATGTTAAGGGCTAAGAAGGTAGAAGAAGTTGAAACAGAAGGAGATGAAGGAGATGAGGACTAGAAGGGTAGGTACCATATCCATGGCCATAGTATTAATTTGCTTTGGAGTACTAATATTAATATCTCAAGTAAGTGAAATATCTGGAGTTAAGTTGGCCATAAAGCTTTGGCCCTGCATATTGATATTATTAGGTGGAGAAATCCTATGGTTCAGCTATAAGGCTAAGAAAGAAAATAATGATATGATAATAAAATATGACATTTTTTCCATATTTATTGTATTGGTTATCCTATTTGTAAACATAGTCCTATATGGCTTTATGGAAACTGGGATAATGGATTATATAAAATACAGGATATCAGAAGAAATATATATAGAGGATTTTAGATAAAAAAAGAACTGAAAAGTTCTTTTTTTATTGACTAGGAATATAAATATGGGTATAATAGACTTACCGGTCTAGACCACATGGTCTAAAAAGAAAGGAGTGATATCTTGTATCAAATTAATAATTTAGTATTCAGATATCCTAAAAACAAGGAAGATACCATAAAAAACATTTCCTTTGAAATCAGAAAAGGAGAAATCTTTGGCTTACTTGGCCCCTCTGGCGTAGGCAAGTCTACTACCCAAAAGATCCTTATAAAATTGCTAACAGGATATAAGGGGGAAATATTATATAAGGGAAAGGATTTAAAATCTTATGGCAGCAGTTACTTTGAAGAAGTTGGAGTAGGATTTGAAATGCCTGTCCATTTTTCCAAACTTACTGCTGAGGAAAACTTAAACTTCTTTAAAAGACTATATTCTTCAACTATAGATGTTGATGAACTCCTAAAAAGGGTAGGCCTTTATGAAGATAGGAAAAAAAGAATTGGACAATACTCTAAGGGAATGAAGGTTAGGTTAAACTTTGTTCGGGCCATGTTAAATAATCCTAAGGTACTGTTCTTAGATGAGCCTACAAATGGCCTAGACCCTAAAAATGCTAGGATAGTAAAGGACCTTATAAAGGAATTCAAGGAAAATGGTGGAACGGTCTTGCTTACTACCCATTTGATGAATGATGTAGATGAGCTTTGTGATAGGGTGGCCTTCATGGCGAGTGGCAGGATAGCAGAGATAAGCACTCCAAAGGATTTGAAACTAAAATACGGTTCAAGGGAAGTAGATATAGAATATAGGGAAGGGGAAAGGGTCAAAAGAGCTACCTTTGGTTTAGATAAGCTTGGAGAAAATGAGGAATTCTTAAAGATTATAAAAAATAATGAAATAATAACTATACACAGTAAGGAAAATACCCTAGACGATATTTTCATAAAGGTTACAGGGGTGACTAGAGATGAATAAGTTTCGTGTTTTAGTCCGAGGAGAACTAATAAGGCTTAGGAGGTATAATCTGTTTGCAGCAGCCTTATTTGTTTCAGCCATATGGGTGGGAATACTCCATTTTCTAAATGTGGAAAATGTCACTACTCTGGTACCTCAACTTATCTTCCTAGATGTGACTACCATGGCTACCTTGCTAGTTGGAGTAACCTTCATTTATGAAAGGGAGGAATCAACTATTAGGACTATCCTAGTAGCCCCTATTTCAAAACACCAATATTTGCTTGGAAAGATTATTTCCAATATAATCCCAAGTATATTGTCTCTAAGCATTATGTACGGATATTCAAAGCTTTTTAAAGTAATAGAAATTAATTATTTCCTATTATTAGGGGCGGTGGTCTTAGTTTCCTTTTTCCATTCTCTAATTGGTCTGCTGCTGACTTATTTTTCAAGGGATTTTACTGGGCTAGTTATGGCAATTATGCTGCTTTTTATTATATTCTTGTTGCCAGTAATCCTAGTTGAGTTCAATATTATTACCAGTGAAATATTTAGTAAACTAATTTATGTACTTCCTACTAAGTCAGCCTTAATGCTAATAATGGGGACTACGGGAAATATAGAGGGTTGGGAAATAATAATTTCCTTAGTTTATTTAATTATAAGTTCTCTAGTCCTGTATTATCTTCTTGTTAGAAACTTTGATTTATATGCCTTAAGGGAAAGTGGTGAATAATATGTATATGAGTTTTATAAAATCAGAAATAAAAAAATGGACCAGGGACCCTATGATGGGATTTATGCTTATTTATCCCATTATATTTGCCTTTCTTGGCAGGTATCTATTGCCCTGGCTGACTGAAAAGTATGGCTTTAATTTTGAACCCTTTACAGACTTAATCCTAGTTATACTGGTCTTATTTATACCAATAGCCTTTGGTGCCTTAATAGGTTTTTCCCTATTGGAAGATAGGGACGATAATGTCCTTATTAATATAAGGGTTACCCCTTTAAGCATCCATCAATTTTTGAGTCTTAGACTAGTTGGAATATATATTTTATGTGTAATTGCCACCATATTTGTAATATGGTTTTCTAAGGTTGGCAATCTAGCCATGAAAAATATTATTAGTATTTCCCTATTGGCTTCCCTGGAAGCCCCCATATCTGGGCTACTGATTAATGCCCTTGCTAGGAACAAGATTGAAGGTTTCGCCATAATGAAGGCAGGGGGAAGCATAGTAGTATTTCCCATAGTAGCCCTATTCTTCAACGGGGCTAAGGAATTATTTTTCTCTTTTGCCCCAGGTTTTTGGTCAGCTAAGGTTATTAGTAGCCTAGTTAGGGGAGGGGGCCTATATCTTAGCTATAATCAGTATTATTTCATAGGGCTTGTTTACATGGTAATACTAAATATATTGGCATATGGTCTGTTTATTAAAAGGACTAAGGTATAGAGGAAGGAGGAAAGCTTTTGGATGAAAAAAAGGAGAAGTCCTTTGAAAGGCTGAATGAATTAATAAATGCAGCCTTAATTGAATTTGGAGACAAGGGCTATGATAATGCTTCTTTAAATAATATTCTAAGGGAAGCAGGAATAAGCAAAGGGACTTTCTATTACCACTTCAAAAATAAGGAAGACCTGTATATTTATCTATACAGTATTCTAGCCCAGGAAAAGATGGCTTTTTTTAGTAAAAATATAGACCCTGAGGATTTTAATAAGGATATTTTCACCCTATTGAAAGCTATGCTTAAAGCAGGTATAGAATTTGCCCAACATAGGCCTGAAATAGCCAGGTTTTCCAAGAATTATTTAAAGGATTTAAATAAACCCCTATTAGATAAACTAAAGAAAAAATATAATTTGGAAAGCAATGATTACCTAGATGTTTTAATTGATAGGGCCTATGAAAGAGGGGAAATAAGGGAAGACCTGCCTAAAAGATTTATAAAGAATATGATAAATTACCTATTGATTAATCTCCATGAAATTTCAAGTATAATTGATATTGAAGATTATGTAAAAGAAGCTAATTATCTAATAGATTTTATTAAGGATGGCATAAGCAGGAAGGATGCTAAGTAATTTTAGCATCCTTTTGACATGGTAGATGTGGAAATATATGGAAAAACTTTTTTGAATATGCTATACTAAATTTGTAATTGTTCTTTTATGGTGGTGAATCTATGACAGATATCCTATGTAAGTTAACCTTAGAAAAGCTATTGGATAATCAGATCATTAAAGAAGAAGATATGGAAGTTTATGAGTATGGATTGACTTTACTAATAGGCACCATAGGAAAAATAATAGGCTTCATTATAATTGGATTGCTGACTGGCTTATTAAAGGAAATTCTTGTATTTATAATATTCTTTAGTGGTCTGAGACTTCAAGCAGGAGGATATCATGCAAAAACTGTTTTAAGCTGTTTCTTAGGTACCCTAGTTTTAATTGGATTTGCAATTCTTTTTATTAAAATTTTACCTACAAGCTATCAACCATTATTCAATTTGTTTTCGATAGTAATTTCAATATTACTAGTTTGTCTATACAGTCCTCTGGAAAGCGAAAACAGGCCTTTGACTGAAGAAGAAAAAACCTTATATAGGAAGAGGAGCATATTAGCTGTAATTGTAGGTAGTATTTTCATACTATTTTTAGCTATTAAAGGTGGTAAATTTCTTTACTTTGCATCTATAGCTTCTATGGGCTTCCTCCTAGAATCGCTAACCCTGCTGAGTTTTGAAAGCCTAAGAAAGAATTAACGAAGGTTTTGATAAAGTTTTTGTGTGGAGTAATTTAAATTATAATTGATAGAAAGCCCTAATATGATATATTATTATATTAAAATGATATGCTTTTTACCTAAGGGAAGGAAATAAATCAACACAAGATAATAGAAAGGCTTTCCTAGGGGATGGAGGAATTCGATATATGGATTTGTTGTTGATTAACCTTTTTTCCAATATATTGGATACAATTTTAATTCTCTATTATTTAGTAATAGCTTTAAGTAAAAAGGATATTGATTTAAAAAAAACTGCTGTACTGGTGACACTTCTAGTAATTTTCAATACCATTATAAATACTGGTTTTGGTTCAGTTAACTTTATAGGCTTTCTAATAATATTGACCGTTTCAACTATTGTCTACTCATATATACTAAATGAACCTATTGCTAACCTTATAATACATAGTCTTTCTGCTGCTATTCTTATGGGCGTCATAGAAATGGTCTCTATTACTTTTATATGCTTAGTTTTTAATGTAATACCCTCTACCCTATTGGAGGTCAATATCTACAGGATTTTAGCCATTGTACTTGCAAAAACCATTCTATTCTTAACAATAAAATACCTGCTGAGAAAGATTAAAATCCCAAGGTTTATTAATTTTCGTTTTAATATAAGTGTAGTATTGATTTTCCTTTTTAATCTTTTTATGCTATTTATGGCTTATAATGTTTATAAGTACTTGAAAAATCAAACTATCGTTGAATATTTAAATTTTATTGGACTAGCCTTAGGAACCATATTTTATAATTGGCTTATATACAAAATTACCAAGGAATCCATATATCGGAATCAACAGGAAATCATTTGGAAGATGAAGGAAGAGGAATTTTACAAGAAAAACTTTTACATAAATAATATGAAGGATATTCTTCAAACTATTAGGGCCCAAAGACATGAATTAAATAATTATCTTTCTATCCTTTATGGTTTAATCTGCCTAGAGGACTTTGATAAAGTAAAAGAATATATTAGTAAAATAAATGATAGATTGTCTGGGATGAATA
>JAAYHU010000126.1 GCA_012735245.1 Tissierellia bacterium | reverse complement strand
GGTAATGGTGTGCTTCAGGTAGACTTTGGTGAAATGATTGTTATGGATGAAGGATATCCAAGAAAAGTAATGGTCTTTTGTGCCAAACTATCTAAGGAAAAGGTAGAATTTGTACAAGCATACCCACGACAAAGCACAGAATTTTTCTTTGACGGATTGATTAGGGCCTTTGACTTTTATGGTGGAATACCAAGAAAGATAATATTTGACAATCTTAAACCAGCTGTTAAAGAGGTATTATCCGGTAGTGAAAGAATTCTTCAAGATGAGTTTTTAAGATTTAAATCCTTCTACTGCTTTGAAGCAGAATTTTGTGGCCCCGGGAAAGGTAACGAAAAGGGTCTTGTTGAGAACCTGGTAAAGTATATAAGGAATAATTACTTCCTGCCCTATATTGACTTTAAAGGCTTTGATAAGTTAAATGAAAAACTATACGCTGAATGCTGGGACAAGATGCATACTAAAAAGATAGATGGAATTACCTGGTTTAGAACCCTTAATGAGGCTCGAAAAGATTGCTTTCTTCCACTTAAAGGACATTATGATCATGCAAGATTAACTACAGCTAAAATTAATACATATCAGCTTGCTCACATTGACAGAAATAGATATTCAGTTCCTACAGCTTATGTAGGGAAAAAAGTAGATGTGAAGATATATCCATTTAAAATAAAGATAATCTACAAAGGGGAACAAATAGCCGAACACCAAAGGTTATTCTCAAAGAATAAGGATAGCTTAGATCCCTACCATTTTTTAGACTTACTAATGAAAAAGGCAAGAGCATATGATGATGCGCTAGTGATTAAGCAGTGGAAACTTCCAAAGGAGTTTGATAACTATCACAGGATGCTTCAGGCTACTACTAAATCCAAATCTAAGGGAACAAGAGAATTCATAAACATATTAAAGCTAACGAAAAGCTATGGTATAGGGAAAATTGTTTCAATATTAAAAGAACTTGATAAATCAAATAGATATAGCTATGAAGAGGTCTTAAGCCTATTAAGATATAGGGAAGATAAGATAATCAAAAAGACAATATCCAAAGATATACTAGAAGCAATTGGAGCTCCAGACATTCAATCATCTTCTCCAAACATATCTCAATATGATATCCTCCTAGAAGGAGGTGAGAATGTTGAGAGAAGAGCTATTCAATAAACTAAAATATTGTAAACTTTCAGGAATGATAGATGTATTTGATAGGGTACTAGAGGAAGCTTTAGACAAAGAATTAAACCACTTGGAGTTTTTTGAAATGCTTTTAGACGAGGAGGTAATAAATAGAGAAAATCGTAGATACAATAGGCTATTGAAAAATGCATGTTTCCCAACCATTAAGACCATAGACACCTTCGATTTTTCCAAGGCCCCCTTCCTTAATAAAAAGGAAATCATGGAACTATTTACCCTTGATTTCCTAAATGATAATCAAAATATAATATTTATTGGAGACCAAGGGACTGGAAAAACCCATATAGTAACATCAATAGGAGTAGAAACATGTAAACAAGGTAAATCAGTATTATTTTTCACAGCTGCATCCCTTGGAAACAAGCTTATAGAAATGCAAGAACAATTAGCCTTAGGTAAATTTATTGAAAAACTTAGAAAAGTAGACCTATTAATAATAGACGAATTGGGATACGTCTCCTTATCCCATCGTTCTACCCAACTGCTATTTCAAGTCTTTTCAGAGAGATATGAAAAAGGCTCAATAATGATAACCAGTAATCTTGAATTTGGAGAATGGGGAAACATATTTAACGATGAAATAATGGCTGCTGCTATTATTGACCGTCTAATACACAATAGTATTATAAAATCTTTTAAGGGACCAAGTTACCGTTTATTAAGCCGGCAAGAAAAGATTGTATAGGAATATAGAGAACAAATCTATTATTATTTTTTTACCATTGTGTGGTACACAAT
>JAAYHU010000125.1 GCA_012735245.1 Tissierellia bacterium | reverse complement strand
TTTCTACCTTTGGAGGAGAGATAAAGATAGTTCAGGAAGCCATATCTCAGGCAGATAACCGAGGTTTAATTTTAATAGATGAATTGGCAAGGGGAACAAATCCAGAAGAGGGCTATGCCATATCTAAGGCAATAGTATCCTACTTAAAGAATAAAAACTCCATTACAGTACTTACTACCCATTATGACAATGTGGCCAACTTAGATGATGTAGTCCACCTGCAGGTAATCGGATTATCTAAGGTGGACATGGACCAATTGGCCAGAGAAATAGATGGGGACAAGAAGATGGAAATCATAAACAAATACATGGATTACAGGCTTCGGGTGGTAGATAGGGACACTCCCATCCCTAAAGACGCCATAAACATAGCCACAATAATGGGGCTGGAACCACAAATTATTGAGTTAGCGGAGAAATTTCTGAGCAATTGACAATGGAGAATGGATAATTAAAATCAATTGTCAACTGTCAATTGTCCATTGAAGACATGTATGTTTATGAAAAAATTATAGAAAGCGAGGTTATGTATTATGAGCAAATTAAACCTAGACAAAAATTTAATAGAACGCTCAAGAAACGCAGCCAAAAACATAGCAGATGAAGTACAAAAATTCATCGATGCCCATACTACTACATCAACAGAAAGAACAGTAGTCAGACTACTGGGCGTAGATGGCGTAGACGAAATAGACAAACCCCTGCCAAATGTCGTAGTAGACAATATAAAAGAAGGTGGCGGACTAGAAAGAGGGGCTGCATACTGGATTGGAAACGCAATCCTAAATACTGGCCTAACTCCTCAAGAAATAGCAGAAAAAATTGCAGCAGGAGAAATAGACATAACAAAGCTTCCAGCTAAGGACGAAGGGGAAATCAGAGAAACAGTATACGAAATAGCAAAGAAAACAGTAGAGAAAATCAAGGCCAATAGAGAAAAGAGAGAAGAATATATAAGAACCCTAGGGGAAGGAAAAAAACCATACCTATACGTAATAGTAGCCACAGGAAATATCTACGAAGACATAATCCAAGCCCAAGCAGCAGCCCGTCAAGGTGCAGATGTTATAGCAGTCATTAGGACTACAGGCCAATCCCTATTAGACTATGTACCCTATGGCCCAACTACAGAAGGTTTTGGTGGAACATACGCAACCCAAGAAAACTTTAGGTTGATGAGAAGGGCCCTAGACGAAGTAGGGGAAGAAATAGGCAGATATATTAGGCTAACCAACTACTGCTCCGGACTTTGCATGCCAGAGATTGCAGCCATGGGAGCCTTAGAAAGACTAGACATGATGTTAAACGACGCCCTTTACGGCATCTTATTTAGAGACATAAATATGCAAAGAACCCTAATAGACCAATTCTTCTCAAGGGTAATCAACGGTTTCGCTGGAATCATAATAAATACTGGAGAAGACAACTACTTAACTACAGATGATGCTGTAGAGGCAGCCCATACAGTCCTAGCATCACAATTTATAAACGAGCAGTTTGCCCTAAAAGCTGGAATACCACCACAACAAATGGGACTTGGTCATGCCTTTGAAATGGATCCAGACGTTGAAAATGGATTCTTGCTTGAATTGGCTCAGGCTCAAATGGCAAGGGAAATCTTCCCAGATGCACCGCTTAAATACATGCCTCCAACAAAATTCATGACAGGAAATATATTCAAAGGTCATGTACAAAACGCAATGTTCAATATGGTATCCATTATGACTAATCAAGGAATTCAATTACTTGGAATGTTGACAGAAGCCATCCATACTCCACACTTACACGACAGGTACCTATCCATAGAAAATGCTAAATATATATTCAACAATGCAAGAAGCCTAGGAGACGAAATAGAATTTAAAGAAGGCGGCATAATCCAAACTAGGGCACAAGAAGTACTTAGAAAAGCAACAGAACTACTAGCCCAAATCGAAAAGGACGGCCTATTTAAGACCATAGAAGAAGGTAAGTTCGGTGGAGTTAAGAGATCACGTACAGGTGGCAAGGGCCTAGACGGAGTAGCTAAAAAGGATAGTGGATACTTCAACCCATTTATCGATTTAATGCTTGGAGGTGACAGATAATGACTGAAGTCCAAAAAGTAGATTTAACAAAGGTTAAACCCTATGGGGACACCATGAATGACGGAATGGTCCAGCTTGGATTTACCCTACCAGTACCAGCAGGGGATGAGGCAGTAGAAGCAGCAAGACAATTGGTAAGGAAGATGGGCTTCGATGAACCATCTGTAGTGTACTACAAGGATTTAGGAATAGGATATACTTATTTTATAGTCTATGGAAAGACAATTCATACAGTAGATTATACAAAAATTGAGGTACCCAAGGTAGACGTAGACGTAATGAGCAAGGAAGAAGTAGAACAATATATTAAAGATAATATCAAAAGAAATGTTGTAGTAGTAGGTGCCTGTACTGGAACAGACGCCCACACAGTAGGTATAGATGCCATAATGAATATGAAAGGCTATGCAGGCCATTTTGGCCTAGAAAGGTACGAAGGTGTTGAAGCCTACAACCTAGGTTCTCAAGTTCCCAACGAAGAATTAGTAGCTAAGGCCATAGAAGTAAAAGCAGATGCCATCTTGGTATCACAAGTGGTCACCCAAAAAGACGTCCATATACCAAACTTAACCCAATTAGTAGAACTATTAGAAGCAGAAGGACTTAGGGACAAGGTTATCCTCTGCTGCGGTGGACCTAGAATCAGCCACGAGCTAGCTAAGGAACTAGGCTACGATGCAGGCTTTGGGGCAGGCACCTTCGCAGAAGACGTAGCCAGCTTCATAGTTACTGAAATGGTTAAAAGAGGCTTAGTATAAATAGAATATAAACAAGGGGGCAGGTATTACCTGCCCCTATTTCCAAGCTGTAAACTTACCCTTTTCAATGCTTGCCACTCCACTAGACTATAAGCTAGGTCATTGGCCTAGCTTTTTTTATTGACAATTTTTTATCTGTTAAAATTATACATAAAATGTTATAATCTATTTACAAAGTAGAAGGAATATACAGTAAGAGGCAGTAGAGTAAAGGAGGATGCTTATGTTTAAAAGAGGATTGAGGATTTTTGTTCTTATACTTGTCCTAACCCTAATCACACCAATAGCAGCAAATGCCCAAATACCAGTTAAGGTCTACGAAGAATATCAGGCTGATTTAATTTTCTTTGAAGATGTTTTGAATTTAATCAAGGATAACTATCCTTTTGAAGTAGATGAAGATGAGCTAATCATAACGGCGGTAAAATCCATGCTAAAATCCCTAGACCCTTACAGCGACTATTATACTAAGGAAGAAGCAAAGAGCCTATACGACTCACTATCAGGGAACTTCTCTGGTGTAGGCATGTATATAGAAGATAGGGATGGTTATGTAGGAGTTGTGGCTCCCATTAAGGGCCAGCCTGCAGAAAAGGCAGGGATTAAAGCTGGAGACCTAATAATCTCAGTAGACGATATAGACATAAAGGACATGGGGGTAGATAAGGTATCTTCTATGATAAAGGGACCTGCAGGCACTACAGTGAAGTTAAAGGTAAAAAGGGGAGAAAGAATCTTAACCTTCAAAATCACAAGAAAGATTGTTGAAATCAATCCAGTACATTATGAAATCTTAGAAGAAAATATTGGCTATATCCGCCTAGACGATTTTAGCAGCAAGGCAACTAAGGAGATAAAAAAGGCACTGGAAGAATTCAACAGAAAGGGAATAAAGAAGATAATCCTAGACTTAAGGGATAATCCAGGAGGCTTATTAGATGAAGCTGTATCTGTAGGCAGGCTATTTGTACCAGCAGGGCCTATAGTATATGTAAAAGACAAAGCCGGCAGCTTGAAAAAATATGAATCAAGCCTAAGAGACCCAAAATACCAACTAGTAGTACTGGTTAACGAAAGGTCAGCATCAGCATCGGAAATATTGGCTGGGGCCATAAAAGACAGGAAGGCTGGCATCTTAGTAGGGACCAAAACCTTTGGCAAGGCCCTGGTACAAAGCCTTATTCCTGTAAACGATGGCAGCATAATCAAACTAACTACGGCCGTGTATCTTACTCCAAATAAAACCCTAATCAATGGAGTAGGCATAGAACCTGATTATGTAGTAGAAAACGACGGATTTGAAGACCTGCAATTAAAAAAGGCCATAGAAGTGTTGAAATAAAAATAAGCTAGGTCAATGACCTAGCTTAATTTTCGTACTGGTAAACCACCCGGTAGTTTTCAGGCTGGAGTCCATCCTGTATCTCAATTTTATAGATGCTTTCTAGCTCAAGCCATTTTGGCAGCTCTGTATTGCCATTTATGTCTGGCTCACAAGGAGTCCAATCTTCGTAAACCCAATGATTGTCCTCATAGCGTAACCAAACCCTATACTTCATTTGAGGAGTAGTCCCATTTAAAACCAGTGGACTAACATGGGTACTAAGTCTTACATGGCCTAGTTCTAAATTAGGCGTAAACTCAATTTTTCCAATTTGACTTGGCAAGTTATCCTTATCAGCCTTCCTGCGGATTTCTACCGTCTTCCTGCCAGACAGGTCCTGATTGGCTAATAGGTCTCCAGGCAGCCATGGTGTAGTATCATTATTTTCCGTAATCCTATATTCATATTCCTTCCAATCTCCTGTACTGTCTATTCCATCAATAGATTCGATTATATTTT
>JAAYHU010000124.1 GCA_012735245.1 Tissierellia bacterium | reverse complement strand
TATCATACTCCTTTGGAAAAATCCATATATTTAAGCCATGGTAATACGAGGGTCTATCTAAAACTGGAAAACCAGCAAAAAATTAAATGCGCAAAAGTAAGGGGAGCCTTTAGCAAAATCACTGCCTTAGGTGATGAGGAATTAAAAAAGGGAGTAGTTGCAATTTCGTCAGGAAATCACGGAGCAGCAGTAAGCTATGCCGCCCAATTGCTATCTATAGATAAAACCACCATATATGTGCCAGAAACTACACCTAAAAGTAAAGTAGAAAAGATTAAGTACTACGGTGCAGATGTAGTAATGGTTGGGAAAAATTATGATGAAACCCATGAAATTGGCTTAGAGAAGATAAGGGAAGATGGCAGCATATTTATAGACCCATGTTCAGATGAAAAGGTAATTGCAGGACAAGGAACAATAGGAGTGGAAATTTTAGAAGATGTGCCAAATATGGATGCAATCTTAGTTCCCATAGGTGGTGGGGGCATAATAACCGGTATAAGCATTGCAGCCAAACATATTAATCCAAGTATAAAGGTCATAGGAGTTCAAACTGCTGCCTGTCCTGCCATGGTTGCCTCCATGAGGGATGGGGTATTTTATGAAACCTATCCTGCAGGAGAATCCATATGTGATGCCTTAGTGGGGGGAGTAGGTTTAATCCCATACAAGATGGCTAAGGAATGTATAGATGACATCATAGTAGTTGAAGAAGCTGATATTTATGATGCCATAGTGCATTTGCTTTTAAAGGAAAAGGCAGTAGCTGAGCCTGCAGGTGCCATAGGAGTAGCAGCAGTATATAAGAATTTTCATCTATTTAAAGGCCAAAATGTGGCGGTAGTTATAACAGGTGGAAATATAGACGAAGCCTTATTAAAACAAGTTATAAACAAAGAATACCAGTAATTTTTATCCTTTGATAAAAATTACTGGTATTTTTTATTTGGTTTCAAAGGCAATACCTATGGTATTTGGACCACAGTGGGAAGATATGGTACAACTTGCAGTAGTTATATGGACTTCTTTAAAGTTAACAATATCCAATACTGTATTTTTAGCTATTTCAATATATCTATCTTCCATACCTGAATGGGTAATAAAAATCCTTTCATGGCTAATATTATCATAGCTATTTAACTTATCTTTAATATACCTTACTATGTTCTTTTCAAGGCTACCCCTATATTTATTTCCTACATTCATACTTCCTGAGGAGTTGTCCACATTTATGACAGGTTTAATCTTTAACATACTTGAGCCTAGGGAGGAAAGTTTTGAACAGCGTCCTCCAGCATAGAGGAAATCTAAGGTATCTAAAATAAAGCTAATATGTATATTTTTCCTATGTTGATTTAGCCTTTCAGCTATTTCTTTTGCTGGCAATCCTTCATTTATAAGCTCAGCTGCCTTCAAGACTAAAAGGCCAGAACCGGATGATAGGCTATGGGAATCTATAGGATAAACTCCCTTTAACTCATTGGCAGCTAAACAGCAGTTGTTATAGGCACTGGTAAGGGCGCTGCCTAAATTAATATGTATTACTTCATAACCTTCATCTACCCAGGGTTTGAAATAATTATAGTACTCAGATACGTTTATAGCAGAAGTTTTTGGTAGGATTTTCTTTTCTCTATACACTCTATATATGTCGTTTGGAGTAATATCTACATTGTCTTTATAGGGCTTGTCTTCTAGAAGGATAGTATAAGGATAATAATGAATATCATACTTCTTTGTCAATTCATCATTTAAATCACAGGTACTGTCTGCACTTAATATTATTTTTTTCATAGGGATTTTCCTTTCTTTTCATAATTTGTAAAGCCTAAGTGTTTTATATATAAGGTAATATAACTAAAAATTTTATTTTTGTCAAATACTTGTATGACTTTTATTAAATGAAATTTAAGAAAATAGAAAAAAATGGAATAAACAATTAAAAATAGTTAAATAATAGGTAATAGAATTTAAAAAAGAGGTGGTTAGGTGAAAAATAAAAAAATTTCCCCTGAAGAACTAAAGGTTCTTATAAAGGAATTTTTGAGAGAGCATAAGGACGGATCCCTTGCTACATGTATGAACAACATACCAAGGAGCAGTCCAGTACAGTATGTAGTGGGACATAAGGGGGACAATATGAATATCTATATATTTTCAGCAGGAGGGGAGAAGTTTAGAGCCATATCAGAAAACCCCAATGTCTGCTTGTTGGTAAATACAGATTATATCAATTATAGGCAAATTAAAGGGGTACAAATCTTTGGGACTGCTACTACTAGCCTTATGGATCCACTCTTATTTGATGAAGCTAAGGAATTCCATCCAGATCCCTATGTTGTAGAAAAGGAAAGGCAAAACTTGAAAGTAATAAAAATTGTTCCTGAAGAAATAGTATACCTAGATTCCATAGGGGATGGAGATAGGACTAAGCAAATCCTCAGGTGCAATAATGTAATCGTAAAAGAGGACAGAGAATTAGTATATCGATAAGATAAAAGCAAGGGAATTTCTCTTGCTTAATTATTTATAGGAGGATTTAAATAGAGTAAATTAGACTTATTTGGGTATCAATATAAAACAAGGCAACTTAAATTATCAAAAGAGGTGTTATTATGACTAACTTAGAAAATAAGACTTATTCTGATATAATTGAATATATTTTAAAGGACCACCACGCCTATTTAAAAAGGGAATTACCAGAAATTGAAAGATTAGTATTTACGATTTATAAAGTTCATTTTTTCGACAGTGGTGATGTATTAGAGATGGTCCATAAGCTATATGGACAACTAAAGGCAATATTAGAATCACATATCATAAAGGAAGAAAGGGCTTTGTTCTTTGATATAAGGGATTATGAGAAAAAGCCTTCAAAGGAATTATTAGAAAAAATACTAGATGGAATAAACAGGGTGGAAAAGGATAATGAGGAAACCTTGAAGATCATTAGAGAGTTAAGAGAATGTACAAATGATTATGAACTTCCACCTAGCAGCTGTTCTACCTTTGAAAGCACTTATGATAAGTTACAAGACTTGGAAAGAGACTTAAATAAACATATAGAGATTGAAAGCAATATATTATTCCACAGGTTAAAAAATGAAAAATAGTAGAGCTTTCTACTATTTTTTTTATTTTTAGGAAGAATAAATGTAATAGGGCATTTAAGTCCATAGTTTTTATTGACATAAAAAAACATATATGGTACATTTTTTTAGCAATATATATTAGGTTCTTAATAATTGGAGGAGAGAAGATGAAAATATTGATACCGGTTGTTGTTGGAGCAATCATAGGATATTTTACCAATTGGTTAGCTATAAAGATGTTATTTAGGCCCAACTATGAGAAAAGGTTTCTTGGAATAAAAATTCCTTTTACTCCTGGCTTAATTCCTAAGGAAAGGAAGAGGATAGCAGAAAGTATAGGTCAAGCAGTAGGTAGATATTTACTATCTCCAGACACAATAATAGATTCCCTTTCAAATCAGGGGGTAGGCAAGAAGATTCAAGGATGGATAGGAAATAAAATAGATTGTTTAAGGGCTAATCACAAGCCTCTAAAAGAAGTGCTGGATAATACCTGGAATGACTATACTGGTGTCCTAAGTACAATAAAGGGGACTATAGGAAGTTTTATCCTGTCTCAGATAAGAAAAGAACAAGCCATAGGGGAAATAGTTTCTCTTTTAAACAAAAAAATAGATAGTATAAGTGCTGATAAGATATATGACATAGTTGAAAGACAATTGGAAATTATGATAAATGACCTATCAAATTCCAATGAATTAAGGGAAAGGCTGGGAAGTATAATCCGTGAAAATCTTAGGAATCTTAGCCAAGATGAGAGGACCTTGGGTGAGATACTGCCTGCAGAAATTCAAGGGTCCCTGGATAAATATATAGATGAAAACGGAGAATTAATTGGACAATCAATAAGGAGGATATTGAAGGACCATAGCATAAAAAACAAAATCAAAAACTCTATATCAAGCCTTATTACTGAAAACATTAATACGGTTTTTTTTGTCTTTATTAGCCCAGACTTCATAGCCGATAAGATTCTCTCTGCCATTGAAAGGTATATAGATAATGATGAAGCAAATGAAGACATTATATTCATTTTAAAAAACCTGTTAAATAGATTAATGGAAACTAAGATTTCTGACCTTTTACTAGGGGCTATGGATGTTATTGGAGAAGAAGGTATTTCCCAAATTGAAGATGTAATTATTCAAGCCCTATCAAATCCAAAATATAAGAATATATTATCCCAAATAATAAGAAAAAACCTTGAAGCAAGGGAAGAGGAAAATAAGGAAAGGATATTAAATTATTTAGATAAAAATCTTAGGATAATTTTAAATTCAGAAGAAATGGAAGGGGCTATTTTTCGTTTTGTAGATAACTTTATAGATGAAATCTTGGATAAACCTATATCTTCTATAGTAATGAAACTTGATAATGCAAATTTAGATAAAACTTATGATTTTGTAAAATTTGTTTTCAATAGGTTTTTGGAAAGGGAACTACCCCAAATAGTTGAATTCTTCAACATTGAAAGGATAGTAGAAGAACGGATAAATAGCTTTGAAGTAGATTTCTTTGAAGATATAATAATAGAGATAGCAGAAAGAGAGTTAAAGGCAATTACTTGGTTGGGTGGACTATTAGGAGGAATACTAGGACTACTTTCCCCTTTACTTCAAATGATATATTAATCTTAGGTAATAGGCTTGCTAAATAAGTTTAAATTTGATAGATTAATATATGTAGTATATAGTATAATATAAATACACTACATATAGTAAATCTATCTTTTTAAATTGAAGGTGATTATCTTATATTAATTGACCATAAAAAAGAGGAGGTAAGCTATGCTACAAGTTGAAAAACGAAATGGTACTATTGTTCCATTTGAGGAGGAAAAAATCGTCAATGCTATAAAAAAAGCAATGGCTGAATCAGATATAGGCGTTGATGAGGATCTTGCAAAAGAAATTGCCCACAAGGCCTTTGAGGAATTCAGCCAAAGTTTAGAAGTAGTTCATATTGAACAAATCCAAGATTTTGTTGAGATACAATTGATGAAATCTAGACCAGATGTGGCCAAGCTCTATATTCTATATAGGGAAGAAAGGGCTAGATTAAGGGAACAGGGCTGGGCCATGACTGACCTACAAAGGGATATTTATGAGAAAAAATATCGTTTTAATAATGAAAGCTTTGAAAACTTTTTAGATAGGGTAAGTGGAGGAAACAACTATATTAAAAAGGCCATAAAGGATAAGAAATTTATGCCTGCTGGCAGAATTTTAGCAGGTAGGGGCTTGGACAAACTGGGAAGAAAAATAACCCTAAGCAATTGCTATGTGCTGCCAAAGGTAGAGGACAATATAGAATCCATATTTGATACTGCCAAGTATCTAGCCAGAACTTATTCCTATGGAGGAGGGGTAGGCCTAAGTATTTCTAAACTAAGGCCGAAGGGCTCAAAGGTTAACAATGCAGCCAATACTACAACGGGAGCAGTATCCTTTATGGATTTATACTCCATGGTTACAGGCCTTATAGGCATGAGGGGTAGAAGGGGAGCCCTTATGTTAAATATGGATTGCAATCATCCCGATATTGAAGATTTCATAGACGTGAAAAATGACCTATCTAAGGTAACCTACGCCAACATATCAGTTAATATAGACAATAAATTTATGGAAGCAGTGGAAAGGGATGAAGACTATACCTTGTACTTCTATGTAGAAGCCACTGGAGAAGAAATAAAGAGGACAATAAGGGCAAGGGACCTATTCAGAAAAATTGCCTACAATAATTGGAATATGGCAGAACCTGGAGTATTGTTTACAGACCGAATTAACTCTTGGCACCTAATGAGTGAAGATGAAAGCTTTGAATTTGCAGGAGTTAACCCTTGTGCAGAGGAAACCCTTCCTGCCTATGGCAGCTGTAATCTATCTTCCATTAATTTATCAGAATTCGTAAAGAAACCCTTTACAAAACATGCCTACTTTGAATTTGAAAAATTTGGAGAAATGGTAAGGGAAGGAGTTATATTTCTAAACCAAGTACTAGATGAGAATATGGAACTTCATCCCCTGCCTGAACAGAGGGAAATGTCAGCTGCATATAGGCAGATTGGCCTGGGTATCATGGGGTTAGCTGATATGTTTATTAAGTTGGGAGTAAAATATGGGGATAGTGAATCCATTTCCTTAATCCACAAAATAGGCCATGTTATGATAAATGAAGCCCTTAGACAATCTGCCCTATTAGCTAAGGAATACGGTCCATTTCCTAAGTATAATAGGGAAGCCATACTAAAATCACCCTTCCTTTTAGCCAATGCAACGGAGGATGTACTGGAGCTGATTAAGGAATATGGATTAAGAAATAGCCAATTACTAACTATACCTCCTACAGGAAGCATCTCAACCTTAATAGGTTGCAGCAATGGGGTAGAGCCGATATTTCAAATATCCTATACAAGGAAATCTGAATCTCTTCATCATATAGATACCTACTACAAGGTATTTACACCTATTGTTAAGGAATATATGGAAAAGAATAATATTTCTAGGGAAGAAGATTTGCCTGATTTCTTTGTAACTGCATATGACTTAGATTACAAAAGCAGGATAGATGTCCAAGCAGCTTGGCAGCAATATATAGATGCTAGCATCTCTTCTACAGTAAATGTACCAAATGAATTTACAGTAGAAGAAGTAGAGGAACTATACTATTATGCTTGGAAAAAGGGGTTGAAAGGAGTTACAATTTACAGGGAAGGCTGTGCAAGGTCTGGAATATTGATTACAGACAAGTCTAAGGAAAGTAGATTAGATAAGATCGAAAGGCTGAAAAACGAACTAAATCAATTGGCAGCTGAGCAGTTAAAGGAAGATCCAGATCATTGTCCAATGTGTGGAGGTAAATTAATCCACAGTGGAGGATGTGCAGAATGTCAAGACTGCGGCTATAGTCCTTGCTCTGTTTAGTTTTCAAGCTACAAACAAAGACAAAGGAGGATAACTATGATTTTAACTAGCTTATGGAAAAGAGGTATTATTGCAGCCTTAGTAATTGTCTTATTGGCTTCTGTAGTAGGCTGTACTTCTAAGGAAAGCCCTACTGTAGGTGTAGAGAATAATGAAGGACAAGAGGATATAGTGGATAATGTTGTAGAGGAAACCCTTGAAGATGAAAAAATTAAAATCACAGACCATCTTGGCAGGGAGGTAATTTTAGAAAGGAAAGCAGAAAGCTTAGTTAGTGGCTATTATATTACTACATCTATGCTCATAGCCTTGGGATTAAAAGATAAGGTGGTAGGCATAGAAGCAAAGGCTGACACTAGGCCCATATATTCCTTAGCTGCACCTGAATTTTTAGACCTTCCCAATGTTGGTACTGCCAAGGAATTTAACCTAGAAGGTACTATCAGCCTAGAACCAGATTTAGTTATTCTGCCTCTTAGGTTAAAAGAAGCAGTGGAAAGTCTGGAAAAACTAGGCATCAATGTAATAGCAGTTAACCCTGAAGACATGGACCTATTGAAGGAAAGTTTGAGGATGATTGGACAGGCCACAGGGACCTTGGACAGGGCTGAAAGCTTAATAGCCTATTATGATGAGAAAATTGAAGAAATAGAAAAGCTTGTAGCTTCTAAGGATCGAAAGAGGATCTACTTCGGAGGGAACAGCGACTTCCTATCTACAGCAACTAGTAAGATGTACCAAAACTATATGATTGAAACTGCTGGTGGGGAGAATGTGGCATCGGATATAGATGACACCTATTGGGCAAATATAAGTTACGAACAGTTAATAGCCTATAATCCAGATATAATCATCATTGCTCCAGGTGCAAACTATACTAAGGATGATGTACTAAGGGACAGTAGGCTGGCAGGCATAAATGCCATAAAGGAAAATCAAGTCTATGTAATGCCAGGTGATTTTGAGCAATGGGATTCACCAGTTCCATCTAGTATTTTAGGGACTATGTGGCTGACTAGCCTATTACATGAAGAAGCTTATCCTTATGATAAATTTGTTGACGATGTTGCAGACTTCTATAGGGACTTTTACAATATAACCATAGACAGGGAGTTATTAAATAGATAATGAAAGAAAAAAAGGAAGTATACCGATTTATAATAAGCCTCATAATTCTAGGTATTGCCTTTATCCTATCCATAACCATAGGAAGATACCATATTTCCATTGAAGACCTTGGAAAGGTCCTCTTAAATAGGGAAGTAGACACAACTACCAGGATGGTGTTTTTCCACCTTCGCCTTCCCAGGACCATTATGGTGATTATAGGGGGAATAGGATTAGGTATATCGGGAAGTATTTACCAAACCATATTTAAAAACCCCTTAGCTACTCCCGATATAATGGGAGTTTCCTCTGGGGCTAATCTTGGAGCTGCCATAGCCATCATATTTCTATCAGGTGGCTCCTTTATTATAGGCTTTGCTGCTTTTTTAGGAGGCCTATTAGCAGTATTTGCTGCCATTGGCCTCACAAATTTATCTAAGGATAAGGGAATTTCAAGTATTGTCCTTGCTGGCATCGTAACAACTTCACTTAGCCAGGGTATTATTATGATGTTAAAATATTTTGCTGACCCAGAAAGGCAACTGGCAGCCATAGAATTTTGGTCCATGGGCAGCTTTGCAGGCATAACCTTGGACAAGCTATTATCAATCCTGCCATTTTTCATCCTAGGTATTATTATTTTATTCTTACTGAGATGGCAGATAAGCATACTATCCTTATCCGATGATGAGGGAAGAAGCCTGGGGGTAAATGTTACTGTAATACGGACCTTTGCAATAATTGGGGCCACCTTAGTAGTGGCCAGTATAGTTTCCGTTACAGGCCTTATTACCTTCATAGGCCTTATAGCACCCCATATTGGACGAATTATAAGGAAGAAGAACGATTTCAATACAGGAATCCTAAGCGGTATTATTGGGGCCATAATCTTGACCATAGCAGATATCTTAGCCAGGAGTGTTGCCAGCAGTGAAATTCCTATTAGTATATTGACTACCTTTGTCGGTGCCCCTTATTTGGCTTATTTGATAGTTACCCAGGATAGGAGGCTATAGGTTTGCTGAAAGTAGAAAATATTTCTGCAGCATATCATAGGAATGTAATAATCAAAAATATAAGTTTCAATTTGCCTTCTGGCCGCTTATTGGGCTTGCTTGGGTTAAATGGGGCAGGCAAGACTACCCTATTAAAGGTCATAGGAGGCCTATTAAGGCCTATGGGAGGGAAGGTTTACATAGAAGATAAGGATATTTTACAATATAAAAATAAGGAAAGGGCAAGACATATCAGCTTCCTGCCCCAGAGAAACAGCATATTCTACAATACTCTAGTCTTGGATGTGGTCCTTATGGGGATTACACCTTATTTGAATATCTTCTCCTATCCAACAGCTGAACATAGGAAAAGGGCCTATGAAGCCTTGAAGAAAGTTAATATGGAAAAATACCATAACAGTAATTTTTTGCACCTTAGCGAAGGAGAAAAACAGCTAGTCCTCATAGCCAGGTCCCTGTTGCAAAACTCCCGAATCATGCTATTTGATGAGCCAGATTCTTCCCTAGACTTTATTAATAAGCATATGGTGTTAGCCAAGGTAAGGGAAATAGTGAAGAAACACGATAAAACTGGTATTGTATCCCTCCATGATCCCAATATGGCCCTGGAGTATTGTGACCATATCCTTATATTAAAGGATGGGAAACTACATACTTATTTCAGCACTGAGGAGATGAATAAATCTTATATTTCAAAGGTTTTCAGTGAAGTGTATGGGAAAGTTGAAGCCATAGAATATAGAGGAAGGTATTTCATATTAAAGCAACAATAGTCAATATATCTTTAGGGTTAAAGGTTAATTAATCTTTAACTCTTTTTTTATTGATGATATAATTTGTATAAGTCCATCAGTGATAAAGGGGGATCCTAGTGAAGAAAGTTCTACCATTATTGATTATCATATTAATGCTTACCTCCTCTGTAATCTTAGGGCAAGAAGATATATCCCAAATTCAAGAGAGGCTAATGAGTATTACGGAGGAAGAAAAGGAAATCCTTGAACATCTATTTATTCAGACTCAGGAAATAGAGGAAATGGAAAGGGAAGCCAAAAGAATGGATGATGAAATCCACAGCATAGAAATGGATATAGCCACTATAGACAATAGAATCAAAAAAGAGGAAGAAAACTATAAGAAAAATTTAGATGCATTAAAGATAGTTTTGCAGACCTATCAGAGGATGGGGCCAGGCTCCTATATTGAAATAATCCTAAGTGCAGATAGTTTAACTAGCCTTATTCGAAGGATAAATGTAATAAGGGATTTAACCAAAAATACAGATGAGCTTTTGACAGATATAGAATTGAGTAGGGAAAGACTTCTGGCAGAAAGAAACAACTTAGACGAAAAAGTTAAACTATTGGAGGAAAAAAGAAGGGAGTTGGAAGAAAATCTACATAAAAAACAGGACCTAGTCAGGGAAATGGAAGAATACTTAGCTTCTTTACAAAGTGATAGGGAATTATATTTAGAAAGGTTAGAATACATATCTATGATGATGGAGGAGATAAAGAAAATATTAAAGGAATATACCCAGGGGTTTAACCGTATCGTACAAGAAGGTAATTTTCCCGAAGATGGGGTTCAGACTAGTATTACCTTAAGGGGAATAAAGGTTACCATAGATGAAAAGGTTTTTAATGAAATTATTAATGCCTACGAATGGATGCCTAAAATAGATATAAGTTTTTTCCAAGATGAAATAGAATTAAGTGCTCCAGATAAAGGCCTAAGGATATCTGGTAATTTTCAAATAGAAGATGGACAAGTATTAAAATTCGTACCAGAAAAAGGAAGTTTCCTTGAAATGCCCTTAGGTAAGGGGACCTTGGAAAACTTGTTTGAAGAAGGAGATTTTACTTTAAATTTTGAGCCTATAATAGGAAAAAATATCCTGCGGGAAGTCAATGTCTTGGAAGGCTATCTAGAAGTAATTGTGGCCTTAAGGTTATTTTAGCTGGAGGTGGTAAGGGTGATAGAAGCAAAGGGTGTATACTTAGTCTATGGCAATGGTACTGAAGCCTTAAAGGATGTAAACCTAAAAATAGAAAAAGGAGATATTGTATATATTACAGGTCCCAGTGGTTCAGGAAAAACTAGTCTGCTTAAACTATTTATGGGAATAGAGTATCCCACAAAGGGAGAATTAAAGGTACTAGACTTACCCATCATAAAGGAAGAAGAAAATAATATTAGGAAGCTGAGAAGGTTAATAGGACCTGTATTTCAGGAGTTTAAACTTATAAAGGGAAGGACAGCCTTAGAAAATGTAATGCTGGGCCTAAGATTTTTAAATTTACCACACAGGAAGATAAAGGAAGAATCCATTATGGCCTTAGAAAAGGTAGGCCTAGGCCATAAGAGAGATTCCTTAGTGGAACATCTTTCCTTTGGTGAAACCCAAAGAGTGGCCATAGCCAGGGCTGTAGTCCGAAAACCTGCCATAATCTTAGCCGATGAACCCACAGGAAACCTAGATATAGACAATGCATTAAATATTATGAATCTTTTAACCTCCTTTAGGGATGAGGATACAGCTGTAATCATTACTACCCATGCAACCCACTTGTTGGAGGACAGGGTTGAGGGAAAATTTATTAAGGTAAATAATGGGGTTATTGCTGTAGAAAGTCGAGGTGAAGCATAATGAAAAATTTCATTTCAAATCTTGGATATTTTTTGAAGGAAGCAAGGACCATATTCCGTATCGACTTTCTATCAAATGTTTTTTCCATATTTAGTATAGGCCTTGTATTCTTCATTCTTTCCATGGTCATCTCCGGATGGTGGATAAGCAAAGAGGTAGTTGAAGTCCTACAAAAAGAGGCAGAAATAAATATCTACTTTGAAGAAAATTTAGAGGACCTTAGAATCTATAATTTAATGGAAAATATTAAAAATATAAAAGGGGTAAGGGAGGCAAAACTAGTAGATAGGGAAGAATCATATCGTAGAATGGAAGAAATACTAGACAAAGAAGCTAGGATATTGGAATTATTCGATGAAAACCCTTTCCAACCCTTTATAGAAGTTAAAATTGACATAGAGCAGGTAGATGAAATTTTGGAGGATATAAAGTCCTTGGAGGATATAGATTACATAAGGGATAATAAGGATATAATAGATAAGCTCCAAAAAATAATAACCGTACTTACTATAGTGGGGCTCCTTATTATTACTGCCACAGGCATATCTACCTTGGTAGTCATATCCCATATTATTAGACAGGGGATATATAATAATAGGGACCAGATAAATACCTTAAAACTATTGGGAGCTCCAGATTCCTTCATTGGTTTTCCATTTTTGCTGGAGGGCTTGTTTTTAACCCTAGTTGGTGGCATTTTGGCCTTTGGGCTAATATTCTTTACATTTAAACTTGGATATGAGCAAATCGGAACAGCCCTACTATTTGTACCCTTGCCTAATATGGAAGTCCTAGTTAAAACCATAGGCAGCTTTATCTTAATATTAAGCGGTATCTTAGGTATAATTGGCAGCTTTTTTGGATTGTCATCAGCCAAGGGGAATTAAATTTAAACTTTACAGATTCCTGTTTTTTAATTAATATATAATATGGCATAAATTTAGAAAGAAAAGGAGTGAAAAGCAGGTTCTACCTGCAAAAAATATGAAAATTGGATTAATAGGATTACCAACAGTAGGAAAAACAAGTTTATTCAATCTATTAACAGGTTCCAATATAGAAGTAACAGAATTTTCCCAAGGGAAGGTGGAGGCCAATCTAGGTATTGCAAAGATACCCGATGAAAGAATAGATTACCTAGCAGGTATCTATGACCCTAAGAAGAAAACCTATGCCACCATTGAGGTTATAGATGTACCTGGCTTAGTTAAAGGTTCCAGTGCAGGTAAGGGAGTAGGCAATCAATTCTTAGACAATATTAGAAAAGTTGACCTTTTAGTTCACGTACTTAGGGTCTTTGAAAATGATAATGTAATCCACGCAGAGGGCAGCATTGACCCTATGAGGGATATTGAAACCATAAACTTGGAACTGCTATTTGCAGACTTAGGAGTTATTGAAAATCGAATTAACCGTATAGAAACATCTAAAAAGGTTACCAAGGAAAACTTAGCTGAACTAGATGTATTGAAGAAATGCAGAGAAGGATTAGAAAATGGCCTTTTATTAAACAACATAGACCTTAAGGATGAAGAAAAAGAGCTTTTGAAGACCTTTTCCTTCCTATCGGAAAAACCCATGATCCTAGTTGCCAACTTAGATGAAGTCCAATTTATGGAAAAGGATTATCCAAGTAGAAATGCCCTAATAGAGTTTGCAGAAACAGCCAATACCCCTCTAATCGAATTATGTATAAAAACTGAATTGGAAATATCAGAACTGGAGCCAGAGGATAGGGAAATCTTCATGGAAGAATTGGGCATTAAGGAATCGGGTATAGACCTATTGGCTAAGACTGCCTATGACCACCTTGGACTGATTTCCTTCCTAACTGCTGGCAAGGAAGAAGTTAGGGCCTGGACCATAAGAAAGGGTACCAAGGCAAAGGAAGCAGCAGGTAAAATCCATTCTGATATAGAAAAAGGATTTATAAGGGCAGAAGTTTGCAAATTCGAAGATTTTAAAGAACACGGTTCCATGGCAAAGTTGAAGGAAAAGGGGCTTGCAAGGTTGGAAGGCAAGGATTATGTAGTTGAAGACGGAGACATTATAGAATTTAGGTTTAATGTATAAAGATGAAGCCTTAGCCTTGACCAAAGAGGGATTAAATTTGTTGAAATAGCATATAAAAAATTCAGGGAAATATAGCCCTGAATTTTTTTATTCTCTTTTTCTTTTAAAGAAAGTATTTAATATTGGTGCCATAATAGCTGCCACTATTCCGCCAGAGAAACCATTATTATAGAGACTTAGTCCACCATGGACTGAAATTATATTGGATACTATTGAAACGTGGAGGAAACCAGCCAAAACTCCAGCAATTGTTCCATAGGCCCCAGCAATGGGAGCTAAGGTTGTACCAAATAGTGCAGCTATAATCATTGATGTGGAAGCTACATCGAATATTTTCAAACTGGCAGCAATATATACTCCTATGAAAATAGGTATAGAGTTAATTGGATTTTTTCCAAAGGCTGAAAAGGCTATTACTGTAATTATACCTGCCACAACTGGACCATTGAAGACACCCATTACTAATATTACATAAAGAACAGATATAAGTCCCATTATTCCCATATTAATTAATGCCAATCCAAAACCAAAACGATCGATAAAGTCCGTTAAAAATCTTCCACTATGTTTAAAAATATTTAAATACCCATTAAAACTATTTCTGTTTATCAGGAATCCAAATAGTATATATAAAAGTGAGATGATTATTAATATGTTTCTCATATAAATACTATATTCAGTAGATAGAATAGATTGGGTTTCTAGAATGAAGCCAAATCCTCTTAGTAAAGATGCTATCAATGTTCCCAGAACCCCACCTGTGAAACCTATATTATATAGATTGTATCCATCATGGAATTTAGACATATGACCTGCCATAGGTGTAACTACAAAGCCAATGAGAATACCTACAATTATAGCTAGAGGTATGCTTATCATATAATTTAGTTTAAGACCTAGGGCTATTTCAGTAACTACCGGTGCTAAAGTAGTTATAAAGAAAACTGGAACTAATACATTTTTCAACTCTAGTTTTTTATATTTTGCATATATGAAACCCCCTATGAATATAGGCCAAACATTAACTATGTTTTTTCCCATAAATGAAAATCCTAAAACAGTAATTACTGCAGCAATTAATGGTCCTGTTATTGGAGTGTTGCTTACATACATAATAATAATACAAAACAAAGTAGTAAGGCCTGCATTTATGAAAGTAGCTCCCATACCACCTATGGCTAAATAATCCACTAATAATACATCTCGATTTAAGATTATTTTATATAAGCCATGTAAAACTTCCCTAGGTGTATCTACTAAAAAACCTAGCATGATTAGTAAAATTGGTATTGCAGAAAGTACAAAATAATTAAGATTTTCTTCTGATAAAATTGCTTGTTTTTTGCAGACATTGTCCCTCATTTATGCCCTCCAATTCTGATAATATTATTAATACTTAAATATGCCATGATGTTAATCAGATATATTATTATACCATAGCAATGGAAAGAATGAACAGTAAAAGAAAAAAAATTAACAAAATCAATTCCCATACCTATCAAATTTTATACTTGAAAAAAATAATTAAATGTATTATTATATATAAGTAGCCAAAATATTTGGGGCTTTGGCGAAGTTGGGATCGCGCTTGACTGGCAGTCAAGAGGTCAGGGGTTCGAATCCCCTAAGCTCCACTACTTATAGTAGCAGAGAACTGATTCTCTGCTACTTTTTTTAAAAACAATGGTAAGTACTAATTCTCTGTTACTATTTTATTTATGGAATGTGTATATTTTTGGAAATTGGGTAATAACATAATCATATTAGAAAAGAGGTGGTATAATGGGAAAATATAATATGGAAGAATTACATCAGATGACTATAGAAATGCTTGAAAGAAGGGGTGTAACATTAAAGGACATAGGTGAAATAGTTTTGATGCTGCAGAAAAAATATTATTCTGATTTGACCTTGGAAACCTGCATAGAAAATGTCAGGTTAGTCCTTACAAAAAGGGAAATTATCCATGCAGTTTTAACGGGAATTGCCTTAGATGAATTGGCAGAAAAGAAACTATTGCCAGAGCCACTTCAAACCATAGTTGAAAATGACGAAGGTCTATTTGGTATAGATGAAATCATACCCTTATCCATAGTAAATGTCTATGGAACCATAGGCTTAACCAATTATGGATATTTGGATAAGGAGAAGCTAGGGGTTATAAGCAAACTGGATAAGGAGAAAAATGGAGCTGTTCATACCTTTTTAGATGATTTAATAGCTGCCATTGCAGCAGCTGCAGCCAGTAGAATAGCCCACTCTAAAAGGGATTAAAAAGTAGACTCAAATTTTAGAGTCTACTTTACCATTCTATAGAAATCATCGATTTATCAATAGAAGCCAAATCCTTAGCTCCAGTTAATATCATGGTTTGTAGGAGCTGATATTTCATATCATTGATAACCTTAGCTACTCCCTCCTTATATCCTCCAACAGCACCAATGACTATAGGCCTGCCTATGAGGACAGCATCAGCCCCAAGGGCTAACATCTTAAAGACATCTACTCCAGAGCGGACTCCCCCATCGACCAGTACCATTATTTTACCTTTAACAGCTTCAGCAATTTCAGGTAAGACCTTAGCTGTAGATTGGGTACTGTCTAAAACCCTACCTCCGTGGTTAGATACTACTATGGCCTTTGCTCCAGCTTCAACTGCCAGAAGGGCTTCCTCCTTTGTCATTATCCCCTTTAGTATAAAGGGCAGCTTAGTGGAAGAAATAATCTCCTTCAGCTCATCTACAGTTTTAGGACCAACAGGGGCACCTTGTAAAGCTAAAGTAATGAGGCCAGCCCCGTCTATGTCCATGCCTACAGCAACAGCATTTATATTTTCAGCTTTTTTTACAGCCTCCATTACTACCTTATTGTCCTTGGGCTTGATGATTGGAACCCCTTTACCATTAACCTTTTTAAGTGCTTCTAAACCAAGCTCGTAATTTTTTGGATTGGCAGAATCCCCTATCATAGCAATGGTGCCAGCATCTATACTGCCATTGACTACGCTGTCAATATACATCTCCTCCAGCAGAGCCCCTCCCATGTTAAAGCTAGTGCCAGTTATGGGGGCACTCATGAGAGGCAAATCCAGTTTTGTACCAAAGAAATCAAAGCTTATATCAGGATTTTTTGCATCATGGATAGTCTTTAACCTTACTTTTACTTTGCCTAAGTCTTCCACATTTGCTTTAAAAGAAGACCCGCTAAGGGTGCCTCCCATGCCAGGAACTTCTCCAGCACAGGCCACACCATTACATACTGGACATACCCTACAGTAGCCCTTCATCCTTTCCCTTGCTGTAGCTCTTATTTCCCTCATGTCCATTTTAGTTTTCTCCCCCTTTATATTTACTTTAATGGCTTTCTATGATGGATGCCACTAGTTGAGAAAGCCTGACTAGATCATTGCAAGCTATATATTCATTTACACTGTGGGCGTTAAACATACCTACACCTAAGGTTGCAGCCTTAATTCCCTTGCTGTTGAAGATATTAGTATCTGATCCTCCACCTGTAGTACTGGGCTTGTAGACAATATTGAGTTTTTCCATTGCCTTCTTGATGATATCTAAGATGGGCTCATCTTCATTTAGTAAAAAGGTTGGATAAGCATATTTCACATCTATATCTACTTTAGCTCCAAATTCCTTTGCTGCCTTTTCCATGGCTTCAATCATATGGTTCACCTGTTTTTCCAACTTTTCTTCCTTAAGGCTGCGGGCTTCCAACTCCATTTCTGCATAATCAGCCACTATATTTGTAGCAGAACCTCCTTTTATAATACCTACGTTGGCAGTAGTTTCTTCATCTATTCTTAGGAGCTTCATGTTACTTATGGCCTTAGATGCAACTTGAATGGCATTAATGCCTTTTTCAGGACTTAAACCTGCATGGGCAGCCTTACCGTGGAATTTTCCATAGATTTGTGTTTGGGCAGGCCCCTGAACATTTACCCCACCTATTTCTCCACTGGCATCTAGGACGAAGGCCATTTTAGATTTTATTTTGGAATAGTCCAAGTATTTTGAACCATAAAGTCCCACTTCTTCACAAATGGTAAAGACAACTTCTATATCTCCATGGGGGATATTATTTTCTTTTACATACCTAATGCCTTCTAAAATACCTATTATCCCTGCCTTATCATCAGCAGAAAGGATAGTATTTCCCTTAGATTTGATTATGCCATCTTCGATAATGGGCTCAATATTTTCACAGGGCGTAACAGTGTCCATGTGGGCACAAAACATGATGGGCTCCACATCCTTATTTCCCTTTAAAAAACCAATTAGGTTCCCAGTGTTTGACCCAGCTTTTTCTCCTGCCTTGTCAACTATTACTTCAAATCCTAATTCTTCCATATCTTTTTTTAATACCTTAGCAAAATCTCCCTCTTTATAACTAGGACTTGGTATTTTCACATATTCAATAAATTTTGAAATGATCCTATCTTTGTCCATTATGTACCTCCTTTGCTTAAGTTTATACAAATAATGATACTATAGTTAAGTATTACTTTCAATGAAAAATCAGGCTACTAAGAGCCTGATATTATTTTCTAACAAAATCCTTTAATTTATAACTGCCTGTGGTAAATAAGGCTAAGATCATCAACAATACTATGAAAACATTGGGGAAGAAGATTGATTTTTCAATGCTGTCAAATATCCAATATTGGGGTGTAAATTTTCCCAGGTTTTTAATAAATTGGGGAACATTTTGATAGATACCTTCTTGGGCAAACATAGATAAAAATAGGGTTGTTATTGAAATTAAGGCTGAAATTACAGAGGCAGTGCCTTCATT
>JAAYHU010000123.1 GCA_012735245.1 Tissierellia bacterium | reverse complement strand
TATTGGATTTCACGTTCATAAGGGTGAACAAGAAGCTTATTTTATCCTAAAAGGTGAAGGCCTTTATAGCGACAATGGAGAAGAAGTAACTGTAAAAGCTGGAGACTTTTGCCTATGCAGAAGTGGGCAAGGCCACTCCATAAAAAATACTGGAGACGAGAACTTAGAGTTTATAGGTTTAATAAAGAATGTTTAAATTAAAGGAGGTATATTATGAAAATTAGAAAACTTGTTGGAATACCTGGACCAACTCCTGTAACAAGGTCAATACAAGATCAAATGGGAAGAGAAACGGTAGCGTTTGGAGACCCCAATTTTATCAATGATTTCAAGGAAGTAATAGCAAACTTAAAGGAGATATTTAAAACAAAAGGAGAAGCTTTTGTTATCGCTGGTACAGGAACCCTTGCTATGGAAATGGGTATAGCCAATGTAACAAAAGAAGGGGACAATGTGCTGGTAGTATCCAATGGATTCTTTGGCGATAGATACAAAGAGCTATGTGAAAGAAGAGGATTAAATGTAGATGTATTATCAGCAGAATGGGGTAAAACAGTTATACCAGAGGAAATCGAAAGCAAATTAAAGGAAAAAGCTTACAAAGCTGTAACTGTAACTCATGTTGATACATCAACATTCAGATAAACTATTTAATAAAGCATTAAGTCAAAATATTCTAATCAACCCCGGATATATTTATGGATTTAAGGAAAATAATTATATACGTTTGTCTTATTCCCATGCTTCTTATGAAGAAATGGAAAAGGGATTAAAAATACTTTCAGAAATTATACGTAGCATGATTTAAGCCATTGAATGTCGTCTATACATTCAATGGCTTTATTTGTTAAATGCCAAAGTTCTCTTTTAGTTTTTTTATTTTTTCTCTTCTAACAAGTTTTATAATCTCCATCAAGGCACAATATTTATCTACCATAAGGACGACAAAAGATTCTTTATATTTTGGTGGCCTTAGGGTTAATGGCCACATATGCTTTTTAATTATATCCCTTTCTATACTGTTCAAGGAAAAATATTTACCTGCATTTTGTAGGGCTACGTCAGGGTGAATAAATCCATGTAGTCCTTTATAAGGTTTTCCAATATGCCAATCGTACAGATAAAAATCGTGAAGCAAACCACCTCTAGCTGCAGATCGATAGTCTAATCCCAATTTCTTGCATATGATATAGCTTAGATAAGACACATAAAGGCTGTGTTCAAGACAGCTTACATCTCTATGATGTTTGTAGTATTCCATGGACCTTGTGACCTCATGGCTAATTAAATCATTGATACAATCAACATATTCCTCATCAGGTTTGAAGTCTATTTTTAATCTTAATTTTGATTTGATTAATTGTACCATTTAAGATACTCCTTATATCACGATTTTTGATACCTTCATTTAAGTTTAAAAGACGAGGAAAGGCATGAAAAATCCTCTTGTATTTAACTATTATTTCTCTATACTTTCTTGTAGACATATTTGAGTAATTCATAACTGCTTTTCTTAAATTCAAGGTGCTAATTACTGACTTATAAGTATCAATCAGGAAGTATACAGCCAAGAAAGCTGTGATATATCTCTTAACTAAGGCTGGTATAGAGTATATAATTTCATCAAGGAAAGGATGAACCACCTTTAACAAGAATAATGCTAATATCCCCCACAGAAGAGAATATTTTAAGCAAACGTATCCTTTAATATTCATTGCATTGTCACTATAATCCCACCATTTGGCGTTAAACACTTTTTCTAAGGCAAATCCAGTAATAAATTCCAAAACAGTAACTAATAAAGTAGAAATAAGTATACTTATAAACAATGAAGTGTAATGATTCCCTAAAACATTTTCAATCCAATTTGAAGATAGAATAATCAATATCGCCCCAAAACCATAGATTGGAGTAAATGGACCGATTAAAAAACCTCTGTTTATGAATTTACTATGAGTTATACTTGCAAAGGCAGTTTCCATCAGCCATCCAATAAATGAATATACTGTGAAATATAGAAATAAATCTACTATCATACATGCCTTCATCCCCTTTATTTACTCTTGTATCAAAATGGGTTACAAGTTCATAGCAGTTTTCAATTTTCCCTCTCATTATGAATATTAGTCTAATAATATTTGTATAGCATCTAAGGCCTCTGTCAATTCTTCATCATGGTAAAGTAAAGCTTGAATTCCTGTACCAAACATTGAGCCAATTATTAATCGAGACAAGGACTTGCTTGAGTATCCTTTCAGCTTTTTCAACTGTGAATTTTTCAGAATATACATTTCTATCATATCTGACAAATCATTAAATAGATTTCTTAGTAAGTCTCTAAAAACTGGCGACCAAATGGCTAAGCCAGTAAATTCATATAGCAGCCTAAAAAGCTTGGGATTATAGTGCAACATTTTTCTAAAATACTTAACTAGTGATTTGACCCTTTCCTTAGGAGAGTCCTCTTCCTTTAGGGCTTCTTCTATCTCCCGCAAATATTTGTCCATCATCATCCTTACTACTTCTTTAAATAAGCCTTCTTTATTTTTAAAATAATAATTTAGCTGGCTTAATACAACACCCGCCTCCTTTGCTATATCCCTCATGGAAACATTGGCATACCCCCTTGTCGATATACACTCAGAAGCAGCTAAGAGTATTCTTTCTGGCTGACCTTGCCCATTAGTTTCAAAAATCAAATCGATCACCTCACAGATTAGGTCAAACGTCCGATTTAATTTTATTTTAAATATATACTATTTTTTTGTCAAGAATTACCTATCCTTATAGTTTTTTTATATTATTCCCATTATCTCCTTAAATCTTTTTACATTACTTCTACTTACAGGTATTTGAATATTCTTTCCCCTTATCTTTAACATATAGGTATTATTAAACCAAGGAATTATTTCCTCTATGTGTTCTAAATTTACGATAAAACTTCTATGGGTTTTTACAAATTTTTTTGAATCTAATTTTTTTTGGATTTCATTGAGGGTAATGCTTAACCTAAAATTATCCTGCTTTGCAAAAATCACTACATCTCTACCTTCTACGGTTACATACAGGATCTCTTCAGTATCTACGGGAATCAATTTTCCATCTTTATACATGAATATCCTTTAATAATGTTTCCACAAATTTTTCTTCCATTACCATTCCACCATCTTCTACTATAAAAATAGTTTCATCATTAGTATTTTTAGCTGTCCCCCCTTGAACCTTCGCTAAGACTCCATGTTTTACTGCATTTTCTACTATTGGTTGCAATAATAAAGACCAGCTATTAAATGTCAAGAAATAATTTAATTTTTTTTGCTAAGTCATTTTAGAATTTCTGTTAGAACCTGTCAAGGGAAAAAACGTCCTTGACAGAACCTACCATAAATTCTTATGTA
>JAAYHU010000122.1 GCA_012735245.1 Tissierellia bacterium | reverse complement strand
CCACCATATATCCTACAGCGCACCTAGGAGGATTCGAACCCCCGGCACACGGATTAGAAGTCCGTTGCTCTATCCAGCTGAGCTATAGGTGCATAATCGCTGTTTGCAAAGCGTATAGAAAAATTAGTGTTAAAGCGGGTAAAGGGAATCGAACCCTCGCAGCTGGCTTGGGAAGCCAGTGCTCTACCACTGAGCTATACCCGCAGGATTAAATACTCAGTGACATTTTGAGCAAACTTCAATTGCTACAATTTAAAATTATAACAGCTACTATTATTTTTGTCAAGAGAAAATATTTATTTTATTTCAATTAACTTTCCTTCTACTATGTCATTTATTGTTAAAATGCCAACAGTATTTTTCCTATTAAATCCCCTTGGATAGGTTGGACTACCTGGATTCATTATAGTTAGACCATCTATTTTTTCTATCATTGGCACATGGGTATGTCCAAATAATACCAAATCTACATTTAATTCTAAGGCCTTGTAGTACAAGTTTGTAATGCCTTGTTTCACATTATATTTATGGCCATGGGTTAAAAAGATCTTCTTCCCTTTAATTTCCACTAGCTCATCAAAATTATAATCTGGCCTAAGTAAGTCTCCATTTCCCCTTACAATTATTGTAGGTATATTAAATGCTCTGCCTATATTTAGGCCATCTTCTACATAGTCTCCTAAGTGAAATAACATATCAAATTTTCCCATATTTTCCATGTTATGGACTACACTGTCAATATTACCATGGGTATCTGATACTACTAAGATCTTCATATCTAATCCTCTAATAATTGTAATATTTTTTCTCTTAATTTTTCTAAGGCCTTTGCTCTGTGGGATATTTTGTTTTTTATATTTTCATCTAGTTCACCAAAGGTCTTTGTGTAACCATCTGGAATAAATAGTGGATCATATCCAAATCCATTCCTTCCCTTGGGCTCAAAGCCAATTGTCCCTTTACATTCTCCCTTTACAATTATTATTTCCTTATCTTCAGTAATCAATGCCATTACTGCCATAAACTTGGCTTTTCTCTCTTCCATGGGAATGTCCTTTAATTTTTGTAAAAGCTTTTCAATGTTCTTCTTATCATTTCCTTCTTCCCCACCATACCTGGAAGAATAAACTCCTGGCTCACCATTTAAAATATCTACAAATAAGCCAGAGTCATCGGCTAAAACCATATAATCTAGTTTTTCTGCCAATCCCTTAGCCTTTTTTATACTATTTTCCTCCAAGGTATTGCCATCTTCCACTATGTCTATATTACCTAAGCCTATATCTTTTTTCGATAAGACTTCTATGGGTAGGCCTTCTAAGATTTTTCTAATTTCCTCTACCTTGTGTTCATTACCTGTTGAAAGTACTAGTTTTCTATACTTCATCTTTGCTTCTCCTTTAGTTTCTTCCCATTATATTTTAACAAAAAACATGAATTTTATCTACAGGAAATAAGATTTTTGCCATAATCTGTTTGCCATAACCTGCTGGATGAAAATCCAAAAAACAAATAATAGGCGAGTATCCTCGCCCACTAGTTTAATTCCTCAGGTCACTATCAATTCTCCATTGGCTTTTTTTAGTATTCGTTGGCAAATACCGGTATTGCAGAGTTAATGACTTCTCCATCTATAAGCAGCTCTACATTTTCTATTTCTTCAAATTGGCTTAATGTTAATCCTATATTTTTTAATAAATTGCTTATGGCTCCATCCTCTATATTGTCAGTGTAACCATCATAGGATATGTCTACATAAGCAGTACCATCCTTTACTTCAACTCCATGTAGCATTATACCCCTAGGAATATCTGAATATAGCCCCATATCTACTGGTGGTCCTTCAAATAATAAATCAAGGGCTGAATATACATTGGCGACGGGTGCCATAGTTGGTATGGTTACAGGAACATAATATTCAAATTCTTCTGTATCCATACCTTTATAATATACAACTACCTTGGACCTGCCATCTTCAGGATTACCTATCAGGTTGATATCTTCCCTTGCCAAGGGTTTACTAATATCATAACCATAATTAGTAGACGGTAAAATCTTACCTCCTACAAGAATTTGTACTTCTTTAATTGTAGGAAATTCAGTTAAGGTATATACTACACCCTTAATGAAGTTTTCCTCATCCTTTTCTGTCTGATTGTTTAAAACATCTTCAGAAAAGTCTACTTTGCACAATCCATTTTCATTAACCGATATACCTAAGATTTCCGTACCTGCTGGTATTATAGGTAAAAGGCCAGTAGGAGCTAAGATTTCCCTTAATTCCGGAGAATCTATCATATTCTTCAAAGTAGCTCTAGCTATTCCTTCTTCCCAAGGTATTTTTCTCATTAAGGGTATCAAAAACCCATCTCCATTTTTAAAATACATTACTGTTTTTCTCATGCCTTCGTCATCTTCTACCACTACAATATCTTCGTCTGACCTTATTATCTCGATTTCATCATCCTTTGCCTCTAGCCTATTATCAATTAGGTTCTTCCCTAATTTCAATACCGTTAATCCTAAGACTATTATCAGTGCAAACAGTATTATCCTTCTATTTACCATTGCCAACCCTCCTAGTTTATACTATTACATTATATTAGGAGAGTTGTCAGACTATGATTAATTTATATTTTACTTTTTCACCGTCACAAAAAATCCGCCGCTAATGGGACTAATATTATTTACTGTAATAAAGGCATGTTTATCATGCTCATATACTGTCTTCTTTAGAACCTCTAAGTCTTTCCTCTTAATTGCCACATTCAATATTTCCTTAGTCCCCTCTAGCCCCTGACCTTCCGTGACAGTTACGCCAAACCCTTTCTCTCTCAATTCATTTATCAATGGGTCCTTATCAGGTATTTTCAATATAATTTGAACTGCCAGGTTTCCTAAGGCTATTTTATTTTCTATGGTTATCCCTAAGTATGTGCCGCAAGCAAATCCTAAGGCATAACTTAATAGGTTCAACGGATTGTCTAGATTGCTGACTACCTTGCTCAAGGCTGTAACATAAATACAAATCTCAAAGAATCCAATTAAAGATGCTTGTAGCTTCCGGCCTTGGACAACCATCAAGGTTCTGATTGTGGCAAGGGTTACATCTGTCACCCTAGCAAAGAAGATGAATAAATAGCCTAAAATATACTCCACAAGTTCACCCCCAAAATATAATAAGCAAGGTTTCCCTTGCTTATTATATTAATTCATCTCCAAATAATTTTCTATACCTTTTATAATGGAATCAACTATTTTGTTTTGGTATTCTTCTGTAAACAGAAGCTGTTCTTCATCAGGGTTAGATAAAAATCCTGTTTCAACCAACACTGCAGGCATCTTAGTTTCCCTAAGAACGACTAAATTAGGTCTTTGAATTATGCCCTTGTCAACTGCCCCAGTACCAGCAAGTAATGCATCCATCATAGCCCTAGCAAATGGGAATTGATCTACTTCCTTTATACTGGATTGAGTAGCAGGACAATATAAAACCTGTATACCTGCATGGACCCTATTAACATGTGAATTTCCATGTATGCTTATAAACAAGTCTGCATTGATATCATTAGCTATTCTTGCTCTTTCATATAGGTCAACATCCACGTCAGTTTCCCTAGTCATTATGACATTGTAGCCTAAGTCTTCTAGTTTATCCCTTAATTTTAAGGAAATACTAAGGTTTAAGTCCTTTTCATACCTATTTCTAACTGATATGGCTCCTGGTTTATCTCCACCATGGCCTGGGTCAATGACTATAATCTTATCAGATTTGTCTAGGTTTACTTTTCTACTTAGTGACAAAATAATTTCTTTATCTACCTTATCTGATAGTAGCCTATATTCTATAGGCCTCATAAACCTAATGGATAATTTAGTTTCCACATCATCTTTTACTACATCTACCTTTTCTATAAATCCATCCCTAATAATAATTGTTCCTTCATTTAAATCAGTATTTTCACTTGGTATTGTTACAATTAAATTTCTAGCTGTTTCATCTAAGTCTACCTTATATTCTGTTTCCATAGAATTCTTAATGGTAAAGAGTTTTCCATCATCTGCAGTAGTATAGGAAATATTTTCCCATAGAGATTTTTCTGGATAGATTATAATTTTGTCTCCATAAGTGTCTATTTTAACACTTGGATCCTTTACACCCTCTTTTATATCTAAGACTATCCTAACGATTTGGTCTGTAGGACTATAATTGTTATCAGCTGAAAATTGAGATACTCTTATCCTTTTAATAAAGCCCAGTTCATAATCATAACTATAATAAGTGTCCCCTAATAAGGTTGAGTCTAATAAGTCTATAACAAACCTTTCCGGATTCTTTAGGCTCATAAAATTCATCTTAGCATTGGCAGCGCCTTCTACTACTATAACCTGTTTACCGTCTACAATTTCCTTTGTTATTGGGCCTATCTGATTTCCTCCAAAGGAAAGGACTAAGCCTGTACCATCATTAGAACTAGTTATATTATAGTTTTCCTTATTCTTCAATGTAACTACGACCCTAGTAATATTTGGCTCATATGAATATTGTGAATACTGGACCCTTTCAATTATCTCATCATCCACATCAATGGAACCAGGTTTATCCTTAGTATCAGGTAATGATAGCTTAGCATTTTCTATATCTATTACCAACTTGTTTGAACTTTCTAAATACATAGTAGTATATTCAAGTTTCTCACTGCTATTTATAACAATCTTTTTGCTTCCTGTACTTCCCTTATGTATCGAAATATTGTCTATAATACTTACTCCTTCTTGGCCTTGTGAAGAATTAATGAATGGTATGCCCTTTTCATTATCCCAACCAACTTCATAGCCAAAAATTTCAGTTACAAATCTTAAAGGAACCATAGTTCTGGCACTTTCATTGCCAATTGAAGCCAATTTTGGAATGGCATATTTATCTAAGAGCTTTTTCTCACCATTTATAATGGCAACATTGCTATCTATAGTAAATCTAGCTTCCTTTTCTCCATAAGTAACTATGGCTGTCCTGGTATTTTGATCCCAGTCAACCTTTGCGCCGTAATTTTCAGCTACAAACCTAATAGGGACTAAAGTCCTATCCACATAGACAAAAGAGGGGAATTCTGTATTTATTACCTTTCCATCCATAACAATTGGTACTTGTCTTACAGCTACCTTTGTTCCACCCATACTAACTAGAATCCTATTATCGGAAGCATGTCCAATTTGACTGAATATAAGTAACATAACAAATACTAGCAATACTGCTCTTTTCATCTTCATGTTATTACCCCCTTATGTCTTGTCCTAGAAACTAGCTTATGTTATTTATATCATTTAATCAATAATTATGTCAACAGATTCCGAATTTTGTAATCATATTGTAACGGTACTGTAATATTGATTCTAAAAATCTAGGACCTTATATAATTCATCGCTGGAAGGGGGCTCTATTTCAATGGTATGACCAGTTTTTTCCAATAATATCTTAGATTCTATCACTTCTCCAATAACAGTTGATTTAATTCCATTTCTACTTAATTCTTCATTTATTTTAGAAACCTTGTCTTCACCTGCGATTATTAGCATTGAGCCGCTGGATATTAGCTTATATATATCTATGTTCAGCAAAGATCCAATCTCCCTAGTAATGGTATTTACTGGTATTAAATCCTCCTTAATCTTTATTCCCTTATTTATGGCCTTTGAAGCCTCCCACACTGCACCAAAAACTCCCCCTTCTGTAATATCGTGCATATATTTTACCCCTATTTGTCCACAGATTATGCCTTCTTTAACGACACTTATCATATTGCCTAAGTTTTGTGCCTCTATTAGTTTTTCCTCCCCTATCTTATCCTTTAACTTATCATTAAGCTCCTTTGCAATAATGGCTGTACCCTCAATGCCAACCCATTTTGTAACCATAACCTTATCTCCCACTTTTATGTCTTTTATGTTTGGTAATTTATCTTTTTTCTGTTTTCCAATAACAGTAGAGCTAATTATGATCCTATTGACCCCGTCTGTAATCTCTGTATGTCCTCCCATTATTTCTATATTAATTTCTTCTGCAGCTTTGGAGGCATCTATCATTATGTTTTCTATATCTTCTATGGCAGTTTCTGGTGGCGCCAGTATGGTTAGAAGTACTCCCAAGGGCTCTGCTCCGCTAGTGGCCACATCATTACAAGAAACATGTACTGCCAGGCTTCCTAAATCCTTAGTGGCTCCAGTAATAGGGTCTGTACTCATTACACAAACTTCCTCACCAAAATCAACTATGGCACTATCCTTGCCAATGGCAGCACCCACTAGGATTTCTTTTCTCTTAGTTTTTATATTTGAAATAACTATTTTTTCCAAAATTTCATTAGGTAGTTTGCCGATTTCCATATTATGCTCCTCCTTGACACCTTATTAGTAAATATATTGTACCACATATATAACACTTTTTACAGCCTTGGGTACACTTTTAGAACACTTTATATTTAATAATAAGAATTATTTTGGATAAACTATTTATAAGAATAGGCAGTAAAGATATGTAAATTGTTCTCTTTCAAATGGGAGGGTTAACATTGTTGATACCATGTTCTGAAAATTGCATCTATGCAGAGGAGGGCCTTTGTACTTTGAAATCAGTTATCCCTCCATCAAATACCCCAACTAAGGATTGCCCTTATTTTAAGGAAAAAAAGAAAAAAAATTAGGGGTCTCTTTTGACCCCTTTATCTTAATTAGGACTGGGCTAATTCTAAATCCAGCTCACCTTCCTGCTTTGCAATTACAGTAGTACAAACAGCATCTCCTGTAATATTAATGGCAGTTCTGCCCATATCAACTATCCTATCTATACCCATGAGTAAACCTATACCTTCTAGTGGTAGGCCTACCGACTGTAATACCATGGATAACATTATAATACCTGCTCCTGGCACCCCTGCAGTACCTATGGATGCTAGGGTAGCAGTTAAGATTACTGTTAACATCATGCCAAAAGTCATTTCATATCCATATACCTGTGCTATGAAAAATACTGATATCCCCTGCATTATAGCAGTACCATCCATGTTGACAGTGGCTCCTAAGGGGATTGTAAAGGATGCAATATTCTTTGATGCACCCAATTCCTTTTCCACTATTTCCAAGGATACTGGTACTGTAGCATTGCTGCTGGCTGTAGAAAAGGCTACAGACATGGCAGGTAAAAACTTCTTATAGAACTTCAGTGGGGACAAGTTGGTAAATCCTTTTAATAATCCGCCATATACGAAGACTGCATGGATGATTAAGCCTACATATACTAATAATATATACTTCATCAGTGGAACCATTAAGGTATATCCAACAGTTGCAAAGGTCCTTGCCACAAGACCAAAAACTCCTACAGGGGCAAATATCATTACTATTTCAACTAATTTCATAATAAGGTCATTTAATCCTACAAATAGTTTTTGTATAAAGTCTGCCTTTGGCCCTAAGATGGATATTCCAATACCTGTTAAAATGGCAAATACAATAATTTGAAGCATATTTCCTCCAGCCATGGCTGCTATTGGATTGGTTGGGACCATTTCATAAAGGATTTGAACAATCGGTATCCTAGGATTAATAGTTGGTTCAACTACCTCGATTGCTGATAGATCTACACCTACACCAGGTTTTATAAAATAGCCTAATATTAAGGCTAGCATTACAGCTATGGCAGTAGTAGTCAAGTAAAATCCTATAGTCTTTACTCCCACTCTTCCCAGTTTCTTTATATCCCCTATGCTAGCTGTACCATTAACTAAGGAAATAAAGACTAAGGGCACAACTAACATCATAATTCCTCTTAAGAAAATTTGTCCTAACAATTGAAATATTCCGTTTATCAAAATAGTATCCTTTAGTATCCCACTAGGCAAGCTATAAACGATGATTCCAGCAATTAATCCAAGCAAAAGGCCTATTAGGACCTTTGATGTAAGGCTCATTTTCTTCTTTGACATACTAATCCCCCTTATAAAACAAAATATGTTATCATTTATAATAATTATTGTATCCTAGTGGGAATATTTTTTCAAGTGGGAATAGTCTGAATATTTTTTTGACAAAGAAATAGGCTCCCTAAGGAACCTATTACATTTTATTTATCAAATCTAAGATCATCTTATTTACTAATTGGGGGTTAGCCTTACCCTTTGTAGCCTTCATTACTTGCCCTACTAAGAAGCCTAAGGCCCTGTCTTTACCGTTTTTATAATCTATAACAGATTGTTGATTTTCACTTAGTACCTTTTCAACCACTTCTAAGATTTGGGACTCATCGGTGATTTGAATTAAGCCCTTTTCTTTTACTATTACTTCGGGATCCTTGCCTGTCTCAAAGACCTCCCTTAAGACCTTCTTTCCAGTATTATTGTTTATTTTTCCAGACTTAATTAAGGATAACAATTGTCCCAAGGCCTTAGGACTTAGTTTAGTGTCTTCTATTTCCACTTCTTCATCTTTCAATCTTCTTAAAACATCTCCCATAATCCAATTGCTAACAAGCTTTGTATCATCAATATATTTAAGGGTTTCCTCATAGAATGAGGCTAAGTCCTTTGAAGCAGTTAAAACTCCTGCATCATATTCTGAAAGATTATATTGTCTCATAAACCTTTCCTTTTTATGGTGAGGAAGTTCAGGAAGCTTATTTCTTATCTCATCTATCCAGGTATCAGGTATTTCTATAGGGGCCAAGTCTCCATCTACAGCATACCTATAGTCCTCTGCTTCACCTTTTTCCCTCATGGTTACAGTTTCATTTTTTACTTCGTCCCATCTTCTAGTTTCTCTAACTGTGTTCTTGCCTTCCTTAAGAAGTTGAATATGCCTTTTCTCTTCAAATTCCATGGCCTTTACTGCTCCCTTAAAGGAGTTAAGGTTTTTTATCTCTGTAATATTTGTTTTGGCACCAGTTTCAGTATCTACTACATTTATATTTATGTCGCATCTCAGGGAACCTTCTTCCATTTTACAATCGGATACTTCAATATACTTTAATGTAGACCTGAGTTTCTCCAAAAACAACCTGGCTTCCTCTGGAGTATTCATATCCGGCCTAGTGACTATTTCGATTAAGGGAACTCCTGACCTATTATAATCTATTAAAGTATCTCCATCCATTGTATGGGTTAACTTCCCTGTGTCTTCCTCTATGTGAATTCTTTGAAGATTTATTTTCTTTGCACCATCTTCTAATTCTATTTCAATATACCCGCCTTCACATAGGGGTATATCGTCTTGAGAAATTTGGTATCCCTTGACTAAATCTGCATAGTAGTAGTTTTTTCTATCCATTTTAGTTTTTGTATTGATTTTACAATTAAAGGCTATTCCTGCCTTAATTGCATATTCTATGGCAGTTTTGTTAATTACAGGCAAAGAGCCTGGTAATCCTAAGCAAACTGGACAACAATGGGTGTTAGCCTCTCCACCAAAGGTATTGGGACAAGCACAAAACATTTTAGTGTTAGTAGCTAGTTCCACATGGATTTCAAGGCCTATTATGGTTTTATATGCCATTTTTCATCCCTCCTTCAAATGCAAGACCAGCTTTTATGATGTTCATTTCCTTAAATCTATCTCCAATTATTTGAAGTCCTACTGGAAGTCCGTCTACATATCCACAGGGAATACTCATGGCACATAATCCCGCTAGATTTACTGGTGCTGTAAAGATACTCGTTAAATCCTTAGTCAAAGGCTCATCCTTTAACTTTCCTAATTGGAAGGGCAATATGGGAGATGTAGGAGTTAAGATTATATCGTAGTCTTTAAAGGCCTTATTGAAATCATCTATTATCAAGGTTCTCATCTTCAATGCCTTTTCATAATATTCCCTTCCAAGACCCATACTTAAATAATAGGTCCCCATGAGTATCCTTCTTTTAACTTCATCTCCAAAGGCTTCATTTCTCGAATTTATATACAATTCATCTAAGGTTGAATATTCTTTTGCCCTATATCCATATCTAAGGCCATCGAATCTAGCCATATTGGAGCTGATTTCCGCTGCAGATATGACATGATAAGTAGATAGGCCATATTCTAAATGGGGTAAGGTAATTTCCTCTACCTTAGCTCCTAAGGATTGGAATACCTTTATTACCTTATCCATGACTCCTATCAATCTCTTATCAATTTGGTCTAGATAGATTTCCCTAGGAATTCCAATCTTCATTCCTTTTATATATTCTGTAGGCTCTAAGTCCTTTTCTACCACTAAATGGGTGGGATTTTCATAAGAAGTAGAATCCTTTTCATCGTAGCCAACAATGGCTGAAAGCATAAGAGCTGCATCGGATACATCTCTACCAAAAACTCCAACTGTATCTAAGGTATTGGCCAATGAAACTACTCCGTATCTAGATACTAAGCCATAGGAGGGCTTGATACCTACAATATCACAATAAGCAGCAGGCTGCCTAGTAGAGCCTCCAGTATCTGTCCCCAAGGCTAAGGCAACTTCCTCGGCCTTCACTGCTGCAGCTGAACCACCTGAGGAACCTCCAGGTACTAGGTTTGTATTTACAGGATTCCTAGTTGGACCAAAAAATGATGTTTCATTAGATGAACCCATGGCAAATTCATCCATGTTAGTCTTACCTATGATTATTCCATCTTGAGCCTTTATTTTCTCTACTACAGTTGCATCATAGGGAGACCTGTAATTCTCAAGCATTTTAGAGCCACAGGTAGTTTTAGTGTCCTTAGTTACAATATTATCCTTTAAAGCTATGGGAATTCCTCCTAAGGCTCCCAATTCTTCTCCATTTTTTATTTTCTCATCTACTTTTTCTGCAGCTTCCAATGCCCCTTCTTTGTTTATTGAAATGAAGGCATTAATATCCTTATCAATTTCTTCTATTCTATTTAGATGGGCTTTCACAACTTCTGTGGCAGACAGCTCATTTTTCAATATTTTCTCCTTAATTTCTACAGCTGATAATTTTACAATATCCATGGTTTCACTCCTTTTATTCTACAATCTTTAGCAGTTTAAAATACCCATATTGTTTTTCTACAGTATTCTCCAGTACTTCATCCCTGTCTAAAGATGGCCCCACTATATCTTCTCTAAGCCTTTGAACATGTTTATTTACACCTAAGGTAGGTGCAACATTTTCCAAATCTATTTGGTTGAAAGCCTCCAATTCCTTTAAAGTTACATTGAATTCATGGATTATCCTTTCCTTTTCCTCTTCTGCAAACTTTAATTTACATAGATGTGCAATGTGATCTACCTGCTCCTTAGTTACCATTATTTAACCTCCTT
>JAAYHU010000121.1 GCA_012735245.1 Tissierellia bacterium | reverse complement strand
TTAATGAATAAATTAAAACCTCAGGCTCATAACCTTTAGGACCCTTGGAATTAGAAGGTTTCCTGAGTTCGTTAGCAAGTTTAGAGACATCAATATTAGCTAAAATTAATTCTAATCTAGATTGTTGGTGAAATTTAATAATTTCTTCAAAGGAAAAAAGAGATGTTTGTCGAATATACATGTTAAGTGATTTCACCCCCATCGTTTTTTGTTTTGGTGTTACTTAACATATTCGATATTAATGGGGTGAGATCCTTTTTTGTTATCATAGAAATTAGTAAAATCAACGTTTTTAAATTATGAAATTTACTCAGAATAACTAAATCAATAAAACAAAAAATATACAATTAAGGAGATAGAAGATATGCTTAAACTTATTGGTATTTTAATCGTTGTAATTGGATTTATTTTGAAGTTGGATACAATTGCAGTTGTAGTGGTAGCTGGAGTTGTTACTGGCTTAGTGGGAGGACTATCCTTTAATGAGATACTCACAGTATTAGGTGATTCATTTGTAACCAACAGGTATATGTCGGTATTTTTAATTACATTGCCGGTTATTGCCATATTAGAAAACAACGGCCTAAAGGAAAGGGCAGTAAACCTTATTGGAAATGTAAAGGCTGCGACAACAGGAAAGATTTTAGCAATATATATGGCTATAAGAACAGTGGCATCAGCCTTATCCCTACGCCTAGGTGGGCATGTTCAGTTTATTAGACCCTTGATTAATCCAATGGCTGTAGGGGCAGCAGAGGCTAAATATGAAGAAGTAGATGAAGAAGAGGAAGAAAGGATTAAGGGGCTATCTGCCGCAGTGGAAAATTACGGAAACTTCTATGGACAAAATGTATTTATAGCTTCTGGAGGAGTTCTTTTAATAGTTGGTACTCTACAGGAGTTAGGATATAATGTAACACCATTAGATGTATCCAAGGGAGCATTGCCAATAGCTATAATAGCAGTAATAGTAGTCTCATTTCAGTTTTTTATTTTTGATGGGAGGATTAAGAGTAAAAGGAATTTAAAATAGAAGGGATGGTTATTATGGGAGATGTTTTGTTAGAAGTCATGTTTATGCCTTTGCAGCCTTTTCAGTTATAACGGTAGGAGTAGGAGCACCCTTTGTATTAAGTCAAGGTGCTAACCCAGCAATAATCGGAGCCTTAGCTATGACAGCTGGCTACTGTGGAACATTACTTACCCCAATGGCAGCAAATTTCAACATTGTACCAGCTGCTATACTGGAGATGAAGGATGAATATGGGGTAATTAAAACCCAGATACCAGTAGCATTAACTATGTTTGTAATCCATATAATAGTGGCCTTGCTTTTAGCTTTCTAAATTTAGAAGGGAGGAGTTTTTGTATGAAGGTTTTAGTTACAGGCTTTGACCCCTTTGGAGGGGAGAAGATAAATCCATCTATTGAGGCGGTTAAAAGGTTAGATGATAAGATAGCAGGAGCAGATATAGTGAAGGTGGAAATACCCACTGTATTCCATAAATCCATTGAAAGGCTAGAGAGGGCTTTGGAAGAGGAAAAGCCAGATATAACCATCTGTGTTGGTCAGGCAGGTGGAAGGAATAGGATAAGCGTAGAAAGGGTAGCCATAAATATTAGTGATGGAAGAATTCCAGACAATGAGGGCTATCAGCCAATTGATGAGCTTATATTCGAGGACGGAGATACAGCTTATTTTGCTAAACTTCCTATTAAGGCCATGGTTAAGGAGATGAATAAAAGAAATATTCCGGCGGAAGTATCCAACACAGCTGGTACCTATGTGTGTAACCACCTAATGTATGGGCTTTTATATAATATCCATAAGAAGTATCCAAATATGAAGGGAGGATTTATACACATACCCTTTATTCCAGAGCAGGTAATCGACAAGAAGGATAGGCCTAGTATGAGTTTAGAGCTGATAGTAAAAGGCTTGACCGTGGCAATAGAAACGGCGATAAAATACGATGAAGATATAAGGGAAATTGGCGGTGAAATCCATTGACTAAAAAGGCAAAATACCTATTTATCTATGGCAGTTTGATGGAAGGCTTTTTTAACTCTGAAAAGGCCTTAAGAGGAAAGGTTGAAAAGAGAATCAAAGCTAAGACTAAAGGGAGACTATATCATTTAGCCAATAAGGGTTATCCTGCCATGGTTTCCGGTGAAGATACCGTTTATGGTGAACTTCTAGTAATAGAGGATCTAGACGATATTTTTCCCATATTAAATGAGATTGAAAACTATTTTGGAGAAAATAACCCCAATAATGAATATAATAGGGTGGTAATAGAGGTGGAAACCTTGGATGGAAAGAAGGAATTGGCTTATGTATATCAGTACAATGATCAAAATTTAGAGAATCAAAAGGATGAAAAAATATACATTCCCAGTGGAAACTGGAGAAAGTATATGAATGAAAGAGGGAATGGGTAAAGAGAGACAGATAATTCATCTTTAATTTAGGTGAATTATCTGTTTTTTGTATGGGACATAAGGAAGGTAATTTTTTCACTTAAATTGGGATTCAAATTGTTTATAATAAGTGATATTATATGAGTACAATAAAAAGTATTGAAGGAGATTATGATGGTATCTAGATTGTCTAAAAAATTGAACACAAGAGAAATTATAATAAAAATACTATTTATCATAATAGGCAATTTATTCTGTTCCATTGCTTTTAATGTATTCTTCATACCCAATAGGCTATTAAGTGGTGGTGTGGGAGGACTTGGAATTATAATTCAGTATTTAACAGGAATACCAACGGGTATATCGGTCTTCTTTCTAAATATTCCCATATTCTTATTAGGTTCAAAATTGATAGATAGGGAATTTACCATCTATGCTTTTATATCCATGCTAATCTATTCTTCTATACTGACTATTACTAGAAAATTAGGCTCCTATTTTGTAGTAGACGATATAATCCTTGCTGCAGTATTTGGAGGAATATTCAATGGTATTGGTATGGGATTGATGTTTAGAAATAGGACCTCACAAGGAGGATTTGATATAATAGCGGCCATTTTGAAGAAAAAATATAATATAAATATAAGCTCTGGTCTTATGGCTGCAAATACCATAATAGTTTCCTTATCATCCTTTTTATTTGGATATAAGTCTGCAATGTATACTTTAATTGCCATGTATATAGGTTATGCAGTAGTTGATAAGGTACAATTAGGATTAAATGTAAAGAAGAATGTAATTATAGTTTCTGAAAAGGCAGATTTGGTTGCTGAGGCAATACTCAATCAGCTTAATAGAGGGGTTACCTTCCTTGAAGGAATGGGAGGATATACCCATGAAGATAAAAAGGTAATATATTGTATAGTAACCTCAAGGGAAACTGCCAAGCTAAAGGAGATTGTAGAAGAAATAGACCCAATGGCCTTCTTCACTATAAATGATGTGGTAGAGGTAAGGGGCAAAGGCTTTAAGAATGTAGGTATATAATGTAAAAATAAAGGCATAAGGGATGGGGTTTTGCATCAAATTTATTATTTAATGAAGATGCAAAATGGCCCGTCCCTTTTGCCTTATTTTTATATAATAATATTGTAAGATAATTGCCCTCCATGCGTCTTATTAGTAAGGAGGTAAAAAAGTGACGGAGCTAGAGAAATTATATAATACTTACTTTAAAGATGTTTATCTATATGTCTATAGCTTATCTGGCAACAAGCATATTGCTGAAGATATAACTTCAGAAACATTTTTAAAAGCAATAAATTCCATAGATAGTTTTAAAGGTACTTGTGATGTAAGGGTATGGCTATGCCAGATTGCTAAAAATAGCTACTATTCACATTTGCGAAAAAATAAAAATACGGTTAGTATTGATACACTTCCAGAACAGGAAGATGGTTTAGATATTGAGAAGAAAATTTCCGACTCAGAAGAATCCATGAGAATTCATGAAATTTTACATAGTCTTAATGAACCCTATAAGGAAGTATTTACACTTAGGGTATTTGGAGAATTAAGCTTCAAACAGATAGCTTCTTTGTTTGGAAAAAGCGAAAACTGGGCTTGCGTTACTTATCACCGTGCTAAAAACAAGGTAAAATCGAGATTGGAGGGTTATAGATGAAAATAAGCTGTAAAGTAATTGAGGATATTTTACCCTTGTATGTTGAGGAAATGGTAAGTGAAGATACTAAAAAATTGGTAGATGAACATATTGACAGTTGTGAAAGCTGCAGAAGAAAACTTAATGGGATGAGCTTACCAGTAAATCTGCCACTAGATACAGATACAACAGCCTTTAAGAGAGTAAAAGCTAAAATGCGTAAGAAAAAAATCCAAACTGTTATCTTTGCTATTATGATGACAATATCTATTATAGTAGCCCTTATTAGTACTCTTACTGCTAGAGAATACATTCCCTATCATGAAGGCTTAATATCCTTTATTGAAAGCGATGATGGAACTATAATTATAAAGTTTAGCGACCAAGTAGCAGGATACAACATTAGTACTAGCCCATCTAAAATAGGAGAAGGCTATACTTACCATATAACTACCTGGGATAGCATATGGTATAGAAATATTATGAAAAAGTCTAATAAGGCTGCCTTCTTAAATCTAGATGGGAAGAAGGTAGATTCGGTTTATTATTACAATGCCGATAGAAGTGAAGATATATTAATATATGGCAAGGACCAAAACCCAACTGGAGGAATGGTTACATTGCCAAGATTAGTCCTAGGATATTATTTATTATTAGCTCTTTTCTTAGCAAGTAGCAGCGGTATTTTATTATATTTATATCGTAAAAATGAAAGGGCAAAAAATATACTGTTAAAGTTTTTCTTACTCCCAATATCATATATAACTGCACATCTTTTAATTAAGGGATTTCCTGTATCTTCCTATTCAGCAATGATGGATTTTGTTTCTATACTAATTAATGCAATATCCCTATATATAGCAACTATATCTGCAATGGTTATAATAAGGGAGTAATTTAGGTATGGGGTTTTGTATCCTTTTAGTCGATACAAGGCCCTATTTTTTACTTAAAGATTTTTATCTTTTATTGCAGTATTTTTATTTCTTATTTCGTTTATATTATTAGACAGGAAAGGAGGGGAGGTATGGATCAAGATATACAACTAATAAAAAGAGTATTAGCAGGAGAAAAGGCTGCCTTCGAAAAAATAGTTGAAAAGTATAAAGGCTATGTATTTGCAATTATATTCAATTTTATTAAAGACTATGATGAAGCTGAAAATATAGCTCAGGAAGTATTTCTTCAGATTTATATCTCCCTTCCGGAATTCAAATTTGATAATTTTAAAGGTTGGATTAGTAGGGTTACAGCAAATAAGGCCATAGACTGGAAAAGAAAGAAGAAAAGCAAGTTTAGGAAGAGACTATGGAATATATGGAAGCCATTGCTGATAAAGAAAGCATAAGGGAATTTAAGACACCAGAGGATTTGGTCATAGAAAAGGAATATAGAGAAAAGATTCGAAAGGTATGCAAAAATATCCCACCTATTTATCAGAATGTAATAATTAAATTCTATTTCCAAGGAAAGTCCTATGAAGAGATTGCAGAGGAAGAGGGGATAAGTGTAAAGAGTGTAGCCTCAAGGCTTTACCGAGGAAGAAATATTTTAAGAGAGAAATGGAGGTTGGAAGAGGATGAAACATTATGACCATGTAGAATGGATTTTTTATAAGAATAATGTTCTTTCAGAGGAAAAGATGATTGAGATGGAAGAACATCTTTATTACTGTGATGAAT
>JAAYHU010000120.1 GCA_012735245.1 Tissierellia bacterium | reverse complement strand
GCCATAAGGGATCCAGATCCAGTACTTTTCCTAGAGCCAAAGCGTATCTACAGGGCATTTAAGCAGGAAGTCCCTGAGAAGGCTTATGAGCTGCCAATTGGAAAGGCAAAAATTGTGGAAGAAGGAGAAGACGTAACTATAATTACCTGGGGAGCCATGGTAAGGGATGTTCAAAAGGCCAGTGAAATGGTGAAGGAAAAGGGTATCTACCCTGAAATAATAGACCTTAGGACCATATCCCCAATGGACAGGGAAACCTATGTAGAGTCAGTGAAAAAAACAGGCAGGGCCATCATAGTTCATGAAGCCCCCAAGTCTTTCGGGCCAGGAGCAGAAATAGTCTCTGTAATAAATGAAAAGGCCTTCCTATATTTAGAAGCTCCTCCAACCCGTATTGCTGGTTTTGATACTACCTTCCCACTGCCTAGAGGCGAAATGCATTATATACCTTCTCCTGAAAGAATTGCAAAGACCATTGAAGATATAGTGAAATATTAGGAAGGAGTGATTGTATGAAATTTGAATTTCGTTTTCCAGATATAGGAGAAGGTATTAGGGAAGGTACCTTAGTTAAATGGCTGGTAAACCTTGGGGATACCGTGGAAGAAGGCCAATCCCTAGCAGAAGTGGAAACCGATAAGGTAACTACTGAAATACCCTCTCCAAGAACAGGCAGGGTATTGGAATTAAAGTTTGAAGAAGGCGACACCATAGAAGTTGAAGATGTCTTTGTAGTCATTGAAACTGAAGGTGAAGGCGAAGAGCCTGTAGAAGTTGAAAACCAACCAGTAGATGAAGGAAGTGCTGGGGTAGTAGGAGAAGTAGTGGCCTCTTCAGAGGTAATTCCATCAAGTAATGAAGGACTGGATACTACACCAAGAGTAAGCCACAAGAAAAAAGTATTGGCTACTCCCGTTGCTAGAAAATTAGCTAAGGACTTAGGTATAGATATTACAAGTATTGTAGGCACAGGCCCCAATGGCAGGGTAATGAAGGAAGACATATTGAAGGCTAAGGAAGAATTATCAAAGCCTGTAGCTAAGCCTAAAGCGTTAGTGGAAAAGTTGGATATCCAGTATCCTAAGGAAGCTATTGAAAGAATTCCCCTATCTAGGATTAGAAAGACCATTGCTGAACAAATGGTAAAATCAAGATTTACCATACCCCATACTACTGCCATGGATGAAATAAACATTAGCAAATTAGTTGAATTTAGAAATAGATACAAGGATGACCTAAGGGAAGAAGGAATCAGCCTAAGCTATTTACCTTTTATCATAAAGGCTGTAATTAAGGCATTGAAGGAGTTCCCAGAATTTAACTCCACCTATGATGAGGAAAATGATGAGCTGGTACTAAAATACTTCTACCATATAGGCATAGCCACAGATACAGAAAGAGGCCTAATGGTACCAGTACTAAGGGATGCAGATAAGAAATCTATTGTAGACCTAGCTAAGGAGATAGAGGACCTAACTACTAGGGCCAAGGAAAACAAGGCAGAACTCCATGAATTAAAAGGCAGCACCTTTAGCATTACAAATTATGGGTCCATTGGAGGCCATTTTGGAATACCCATAATCAACTACCCAGAATCTGCAATCCTTGGTGTAGGCCGTATAGTTAAAAAACCAATAGTGAAGGACGACCAAATTGTAATAGCCTATGTTCTACCTTTATCCTTATCCTATGATCATAGAATAATAGACGGTGCCAGCGGAGCTAGATTTTTGAACCTACTGAAGGAACTATTGTCCAATCCAGATATGCTGCTTCTAAGATCCTAGAAAGGTAAAGGTGATAATATGACTAAGTACGATGTATTAATCTTAGGTGGAGGCCCTGGAGGTTATGTGGCTGCCATTAAGGCAGCCCAGCTGGGGGCAAAGGTTGCTGTAGTTGAAAAGGAAAGGCTTGGCGGAGTATGCCTTAACTGGGGCTGTATACCTACCAAGACCCTCTTAAAGACTGCAAAATTATATAAGGATATTCAAAGGGCAGAAAGCTTTGGCATAGTAGGTATTGATAAATCTAGCATTAAAGTAGATTGGCAATTGCTATTGAAACGTAAGGATAAAATTGTAAACCAGCTTGTAAACGGAATATACATGCTATTTAAGAAGAATAAAATAGACCTCTATGAAGGCAAGGGAACTATTTTAAATAAAAATCAAATTGAAGTAAATGGCCAAATCTTAACAGGCAAAAACTTAATAATAGCCATAGGTGCCGGTGATTCATCTCCCCCAATTCCAGGCTTAGACGATTTAGTAAAATCAGGAAAGACTATCAACAGTAAGGGAGCCTTACAGCTTGAAGAAATACCAAAGGACTTAGTAATAGTAGGAGGCGGAGTTATAGCCGTTGAATTTGCCACCCTTTTCAAGACCCTGGGCTCCAATATAACCATAATCCAAAGGTCAGGCAGGATACTGTCTGGGATGGAAAGTGAAATGGCTGCCACCCTGGAAAAACACCTAAAAAGAGAAGGCATAAATATCCTGACCTCTACTAAGCTAATATCCTTCAGCCACCAGGGTGTAAAAATAGAGCATAAGGGAGAGGAAAAATTAATTAAGGGAGACAAATACCTGGTCTCCTTGGGGGTAAAGCCCGACTTAAGTCAGGTAAAGAATTTGGATTTGGAAATAGACGAAAAGGGCTTCATCAAGACAAATAATAAGATGGAAACAAGCATTAAAGGAGTCTATGCCATAGGAGACTTAAACGGTAAATATGCCTTAGCCCATGTGGCCTCAGCTGAGGGAATTGTAGCTGCTGAAAATATAATGGGGGTGGAGAGTACCTTAAACTATAATATAGTCCCCCAATGTGTTTATACTTTCCCAGAGCTGGCTAGCGTAGGCCTAACTGAGGAGGTAGCTAAAGAAAGAGGCCATGACATTACTGTAAGCAAATTCCCCTTGGCAGCCAATGGAAAGGCCTTAGCAGAGGGTGAAAGCCTAGGATTTATAAAGCTTATCTCCGATAACCAATATGGAGAAATACTTGGGGTTCATATAATGGCACCCCATGCAACAGATATGATTGCAGAAGCAGTGGCAGCAATGCAGTTAGAAGGTACAGTCTATGATTTAGCCAAGGCCATTCATCCTCATCCAACCCTTTCTGAAATAGTGGCAGAGGCCGCCTTTGGCGCCATTGATAGGCCAATTCATATTTAAAAACAACCTTACTTATTAGTAAAAGCTAATAAGTAAGGTTGTTTTTTATTCTCCTATATTATCTATATCTTCTTCTCTCAACCTATATATTAAAAACTTCTCTCTACTATCATTGGCTTTAGGCAGCCTAATTTTATTGATTAGTTTGAAAGGAGTTTCATTTTTCAGAAATTCTTTATACTTTGGCATGGGATAGTAAAGAATTATATCCACAGTTCTCTTATGTTTTTGAACGGAATCTAAAATATTATCCACAACTTTCTTAAAAGTATCCACTTTAAATGGATTAAAAAAGTAAAATTTGTTATCACTAGGCTTTATTTCATAATCTTCAGCCAAACAATATTTAATTTTAATTGGGGCTTCTATATCCTTATTCTTATACCTGTACATGGATTTATTGTTAATAGCTTCATCATAGGTTATATCATGTACTTCAATGCCTGTTACCGGAACTTTAAACCGATTGTGTATGTAAAATATTACCCGCCCTCTGCCGCACCCAAAGTCAACTACCTTGTCAGTCTTTTTTATTTTGTATGACTTGAAAAGTATGTCCAAAGCCTTATAGGGGGTAGCTTCATAGCGGTTGAAGCTGACTGACTTGTCCCTCCATTCCCTTATCCCTACAGTTTTAATAGAAAGCAGTTTGTCATACGTTCTTTCAGCCATTATCTTCCTCCATTTATAATATATTCCATCACAAGTAACTAGCTTGTCCCTAAGCTTATAGATAATATAATATCATAGTTTAATATTTTGTAAAATTTTGGGACTATACTGAAGACCTTTACCTTCATAGATGAAAACAAATAGGTGGGCTCTGATTATAGCCCACCTAATTTACCACTGCTATTATTTATTAAATTTTTCTAGCATATCTCCTAAGGAAGTTCCAAATTGGTTATCATTTCTATTGCCTGAAGTAAACCTGCCTCCCCCATGTCCTTTTTTCCTTTTCTTTTGCTGCTGCCTGCCCCTAGGCTTGTTAAAGGCTTCATTGTCCTTCTTCACATTGTCAGCATATTCTAAGATGCTTGGTAGGACTTTCCTCTCCTTAAATTCTTCTAGGGTCATATACCTATACCAGCTGCTGTCTTCCTTGCTAATTACAGTTTTCTTAATATGGAAAAACTCCTTTATGGGAAGCTGGTCTTCAATATTTTCCCCGTCTAAGTACTTTTTAGAGAATTCTTTCTTATATATATTAATATATTTGTCTAATTCATCTTCCCTAGTATAATCAAAGGAAAATTCATTGTATTTCTTTTCTAAATCTTCAATTTCTAGCCTTATGTCCTTAATCTTTACCCTGCCAAAGCCATAGGGCTTTGCCAATCCAATGCTTTGATAACAACCTTCTTCAAGCCTTAAGGCCCATAGGAGTAGTCCTAATTCATCTTCTTCTAGATTTCTAAAATGTATCCTTCCTTTAAACCTAGTGCCTTCCTTCAATGGATGGATAGTAAAAGTCATATTGCCTTCTTCAACATCTAGTTTTTCAACATAATCCTTTAACCAGTACTGCTTTATACCCCTAATTTGAAAATCGTCTTCATATATGGTTAACCCTTGTTTGTGGACATTTAGTTTTTGCTTCAAGTATAGGTTGTAACTTGTTGGCTTGGGTTCCGCCAATAGCATTAAAATTGTGGAATCCTTATCTACTATTCCTTCCCCTTCTACTACAGCATCTTCAAAGCTTACCCTAGATTTATAGTTATAATTGACTAAGTCCTTACCCTTTTTAAACTTCCTGTTTATAAATCCAAAGATTCCATCTGTATAACTAATTCCCTGAGCATCTTTATAAGTTGGGGCAATTCCATCTAAAATCGTCTTAGAGTAGAACATCCTCAAATATGGGGTAAAGCCAAAGTGTAGCCTATTAGTATTTATGAAGAATACCGGCTTTACTTCACCCCTTTTAGGTAAATCGAAAAACTCATAACCAGGCAGTATGGTTTCAGTGGACTTGTTCATCTTTTTAGTCATTATCAAGTCATCTTTATAGGATTCAATATCTTCTTCTGAAATGAGGATTCTGCCTAGATTTGGATCAGGGGCTGGCACTACATAATGGCTCATCTTGCCATCTATAAATCCACCGGATAAAAGATACCCGTTTTTGCCATATCTGCCCTTGGGACCAACCTTCGTTATCATGACATTTTTTGGATCTAAGGAGAAGGATATTTCAATGAAGTAGGGCTTATAGCTATAGTCTTTATTCATCCTAAGTATCCTATTTCTTTCTCCCCTGGCCTGTCTGCTTTCTTTTTTATCCCCATTAGCGATAACTTTGTTCAATTCCTTTAATTCCTTCTCATAATTCCTAAGCTCTTTCTTATACATAAACCTAATATCATTCATTATGTCCTTATCGGCAGCTTTTCTAAGATCTAATTCAGCAATTCTAAAGTAATTTCTTCTATCATTTAATTTTTCACTTTCCTCTATATAGTATTTATTGTTTTCATTTATCATATATCCAGCTTTTAAACTTCTAGAAACTCTCTTTACATTATCTATATCCAATATATCCCTATATTTCTTAGCTAGTGAGCCATTGCCTGCCACATCCCTAAATAGGAACCTAGAATTTTGTATTTCACTTTCACTGTAACAATCATCACCTTCATGGGCATTGATTACGTTGCTGAAGCTTAGGATTTGGCAATTAGTCCTAATTACTCCCCTTAGGGTGTTTCCCGGTATTGCATATTCACCACTGGCATTGGTGAAGAAATAGGCATTTTTTTCATCTTCTCCATTGGATACCATAATGGGTGTCATAGCTTCTACAGTATATTCTATGGTACCAGATAAGAGCTCTTTCCCATCCCTATTTTTAAAATCATTGTGGGCAGGTAGGTAAGTAGGGTGTTTATATCTAACAACTGCCTTTACAGGTAAGCTGACAAAGTTATATGGTGCTACGGAATAACCCTTTAAAGGTAATTTGTCTACTTCAATAGGTTTCATCTATATCCCTCCCTAAATCAATTTTGATGGTTTAACATAGCTAACATACGCTTGTCCATCTTGGTCATAATCGATGTACTTCTTTACTACTAGCTTGCTGGGATTAAAGCCTTTTTCCTTTCTGGGATATAATATATATTCTTCCTCAATGGGAGTGGTGACTTCATTTGCTTCCTTAAACACAGACCCTCTTAAGGCCTCTTCATCTCTCCAAATCCTTAACTCCTTATTTTCATTGAATATTCTGGCTTCTATGATATTGTCTATATCTAAATCTAAGTTTTCCACCTTATCGGTTATAATCTCATCATAGCAATAAATAATGGCTGAGTCTAAGCCTAAGGATTTCAAGAGCTCCTTGTCCAATAGTCGAGGGATATCTATTGGACCTTCATATCCAAAAACTTCCTTTAAACTTGTAGGATCTAGTTCCTTCAAAATATAATTAACCATTATCTATCACTTCCCCACTTAGTTTTTTCACCGCTGCAATATAAGTTGAAAGGACTTCTTCATTGTCGATTCTTTTATTTTCAAAATCGATATGGATTCTTTCTGCTCCATTTTTTATAGTCATAGAGCTTCCCTTAAACCTACCTCTGCCTATATTGGCATTTCCTCCTAGGCCAAGGTTTTCTGTTCCCAAATCCCTAAGGGCCAAGGAGATAATTCCTATGGCAAAATCATCAAAGGCCTTGTCCCCTGTTTTCCTATACAGGATATGGAATCCTGTACTGCCTTTAACAGGTTCATCTTCCATTAAGGAACCGTATTTTACGCCTGAAGTGAATTTATCAAGCTTTATCCTATTATATGTCACAGTTTTTGAATACTCTGTATTATCTATTTCTGCCTCTTTTACAAAAATCCTACTTAGGATGTTGTCCTTATCCTCCCTTTCCACTTGTCCAAATAATTCTTGTGCCTTATCTAATATGCCAAAATAATTGGAAATGGTTTCTACTCTACTCCTTAAAACTCCTTTAAAGCTGCTGCCAGGAATAAGATACTTGCCACTATTAGTTTTTAGGCTAGTATCATCTGCTTCATCGGGGTCAAAACTTCTGGGAGATTTTATAATAAGGGGAGTGGTCAATTCACCTTTTAAGGTAAATTCTACATAATCTATGGTATTGTATTCTTTATTGACTTCTGTCATTATATCCTTTTTATCTACTGGTTCCCTCTTTAAATATTTCTTAAGGTTTTCTAAATCATTAAAATCATACTCCATTTCTTCTGCACTTTTTACTTTAAATATGCCTAGGCCAGAGCTTTTGTGGCCACCAAACCTAATGAAGCTCTTATTTAAGCCGTTTAAAGCCTTATATATCATAATTTTTAAGTTGTTATCTTCTTCAGATTCCATGTGGATTTTAAATTTTAAGTGAAATTCTATTCCTTCGCTTAAATACAACCTTTGGATCTTAGAGCCATGTTTGTTGGCACCAGTTTCACCGTCTATACTTACTCCATCTCTTCTCTCAAAGCCTTGTACTTTGCCATGGCAGTCACTTATATAGATTTTGCTCATTTGGGAGTCCTCTGTTTCTCCAAAGAGGTGGTCTACCTCTTCTCCAATGGAATTTAAGTAAGCCCTAAATGCCCCTGCTATACTGGTAGCAGGCAAATATGCCATATTGTTTTCATTATCTATTAGGACATTACCTTCATCGTCTCCTATATAAAGAGGTGAGATACTTTCTATCTTAGCTTCTATAACAGAGATTTTTTTCATCTCAAATCCCCCTTTCTAATTTGATACCTGCATAGCTCTGCAATTACCTTTAGGTTGGTCCTGTAGATAAAGTCCTCATCTATTTCAAAGTCCATATCTTCTATATCAAGGGCACAATCCCTGTAGTTCTTTTCAAAGGTCTCTCTATCTGCAACCATAGACATATAGTCCCTTAAGAAATCTATTAATTTTTGCTTTTTCACCTGCTTTTCATCTTTTACTTCATATTCAACCCTGTTCATCTGTTTTAAGGATATACTTCGCTTTTTCACTATGTGTTCTATATACTGGAAAAACTTTTCTTTTCCAGTTTCTATATCTAAAAACAATAGACTTTCAAACAGTTCCTTTAGGGTTCCCCATTGGCTTGGTTTTAAGCTCCTGGTATTTCTTAAGCCCTTATCTAAGTCTAAAACCCTCTCATTTATTTTGTTTTCAACCCTTAGTTTAAATATCTTTTCTCCAATATGGTTGATTATAGCCTTTTCCTCATCATTTAGGGTAAAATCCTTATTTTCTACTTCAACATCTTCTTCAATGTCATAAAATACCATGTCATCCATTTCAGTAGCTATGGCAATTCTACCGTATCCTTCAGCCTTTCTTTCCCCTATGCCCTGGTCCATTAATCCTTTTATTCTTTCCATATCTAGGCCTTTTCCTACCCTGAATTTAAAAATACTGCCAGCTTTTATAGACACGATATTTGGAGTTCTAGCATTCCATTTATTATTGAAGCTGGTAATATTTTTAGTCTCTATGGAACTATCAACAAAGTCTACATTTTCAAGGTTTAAAGCCTTCTTTAAGAAATCCTCATCTATTTTTGTTCTATAGGCACCTAGCTCATCCTTATAGATAATGTCAGATAAGGCTATGATATAGATATCTTCTTTACTATCCTTGATTTGAAATATTTTACCCTCTGGGTTTTCATCTAAGACCTGAATATCCTCTATGATACATTTTCCATAACCGCTGCCCTTGGACCCTCCAACATAAATTACTTCATCCTTTAATAGGCTTATTATTTCATTTACATAAGCCTCATCTTCAGCCTTTATGATACCTCCAAAGACTTGTCCTTTTTTTATGGCTTCATATCTAAAGAGTATATTCTTTTCTTCCCTTTTGTTGATGTGAAGATTTGATACCTTTTCCACCTTTACCTTGGTATACCTATTGTCATCTATATGGACAAATTCGCATAACCTAATCTTTTCATATCCCGGTGGCAATGCCCTATCTAAGCCTAAGAATATGTCTAATTTATCTTCAAGGGCCTTAATCTTTTCCTTAGGGGCAAAATATGCCTTAGGCAGTGGTATGCTGCGGCTGCCATTATATAGGGGATAGGCATTTAAAAATTTTATGCCTCCGGCCAGTAGCTTTTCCCTATGTTCTCCCTGATTTATATCCCTTACATTGTTTGCCCTCATATATTTATATATAAAGGCCCCCCTAAGGGCTGAACCACTTATGTAGTCCATGGAATCATGAGAATCTATTTGCATATTTGTCTTAGCAAGTTTAAGATTTTCTACTGCTCTAATCTTGTAAACAATATATTTAGGCACCAGTTCTCACCCCTTCAAAAAATCTATCTATATATTTATTTGTACAATCTACGAACTCTCCCTCTACCTTCTCTAACAGGCAGCATTGGATTTCTCCCTTTCCCCTAGTCCTCATTGTCCCAATATGCCTGAGGTAAGACGTAGTCATGGCCAAAATTCCAAGTTCCTCCTCTGTCAAGTTCCTTTCAGTATGAAGGTCTACTTCAAATATGAGGCCTTTTTTAATTACTCTTAAATGCCTTAGGCTGCCCTTCTTGGAAGAACCTTCCTCATCTACACTTGTAAAGCTCCTAATCTCTGTTAAGGCTTCTTTAATTTCCTGAGGCTCTATTTTACCTTCTGATACAGCCTTTTCTATTGCAGCCCTAATATTTTTAGCTAACCTCATATCGGAAAACTTTAATGTTTTCCACTGGTCTAAGCCTGCTTCTCCCTTGCCTAAAAGCTTGTCTACTATATCTCCATATTTTTCCTTGCCTACTAATCTCACTATTTCCTCCATGGCTTCTCTAAAATTTCCCTTAAAGGTCTTAGCCTTCATATAGGGAAGCCCATATTCATCAGTTACTACCTCTAAGTCAACTTCACTAGGAATGGAATATCCACTTCCAAAAATAGATTCTGTAATTAACTTAACTTCAATCCTATATTCTGTCATCTATATCCCCCCCTATTCCAATTTGATAAATAAATCCATTACTTCTATGGAATCATAGTACATACAATTATCTTCATAAAAACAATAGTCTCCAGTGGTGTTTTTAAACCTTGGGAAATAGTTTTCGATTTTATTGGATTTTAAAAACAACTCCGTATCCCTTTCACCTTTTTTCAGTACATCTCTCAGCTCCTTAATCTTGTGTCTAGGAGCCTTTTTGCCATCTATCTCCAATTGGGTTATATACTTATTTGCCTCTAAAAAGTTCTCATAACTGTTCCATTTATCATGGTTGTTTAAATAAAGGGGCCTCATATTGAGTTTTTTCCCATCTAGGGTCATATAATTCCTTTCCCTAATATCTTTAATGGAGCCCATGACCTCTCCCATTTCAATATGCCAATCTATAAGTGAGTAGTCTACATCAGCATCCTTATAATCTTTAAGTACAGTTTTTTTAGCATTGCTGCACAGGTCTTCTGCAATCTCATATAATTTAGAAAAGGGATAACCTACCCTAGCAATGGCAACACCTGCACAAGCATTTAAGGGAACCGGACTATTGTTGATATTGATAGTCATCTTATTTAAATGTTCTATAAAGACCCTTGCAGATTCGATGCCAATTTTCCCATTAGTTACGTAGGTTATATCGTCTCCAGCTATGATAATCGGTATTAAAGGAAATTTCCCTTCTTTTATTTTTGTGTCATCTGCTAGCCTATCTTCATTTCTATTTATTACATCTGCCATATGTTTGAAAGAGCTTTTGAAAGCTTCCTTTATATCGTTGCTAAATTTCTTCAAGGCAGCTAAATACTGGTTATTTACTTCTTCTACATTGTTATTATCATATTTAAAGCCTTCCTTAAGCTTATTTAACTTCTTCCCCATTTGGTTGCCATCTATGTGGACTACTGCTAAATAGTTTTTATCTCCATTAGCCAAATCAGCGAATTCCTTAATTGAATAGTCTACAGGCATTAGTTCGTCAAATTTCTCCGCATTTTCTTCCGAGTAGTCCAACTTAACTTTTACTTCAGAGCTGATATATCTATTTCTATCATCTTCCCTTCTAGTAAAACTTGCTGGAAGGCCTGTAGATTCACATATTCTTTCTATTCCAAAGGATAGTTGGGTACCGCTATTTTCCCTCCTGTTTTTCTTGATGGCTAGTTTCCTATAGGCATTATCGATTTTCTCTGTAATCCTATCTTTTTTTATGTCAAATTCTTCTATTACCATAAAAAGCTCAATACCTGGGAATTCCCTCAATACCTTTTCACTAATATTTTTTATAAAGTCCTTTGCTTCTTTAGTGCTGCCAAACCTATATAAACTGCTGCCTCCACCACTGTAAATGAGGTTTTGTGAATAGCTCTTATTAATTTTAGCTGGCATTTCCTCAATTATGTATTCGATTATAATTGAGGCTCCCCTATTTTCCTTTAGCTTGTTGCTGGAAAAGATATATTGCTGTTTTCTTGAAACTTCCCATAATACTAAAGCTTGCACCTAAATACCTCCTTTTAATTTATAATTGATTTCAATTATTAGAAGCATTAGCGTTAAATACAATGCTTTCAAACTTTAAAATAAAATCATCTAGGTTTTCATAAAAAGTACTATATCTTCTTGGATTTTTCCTATATCCTCCATGGTTTATATCATTTCTAAAATCTCCTAAATCTTTATATAGATCTGCCAAATCCGAGCTTATATAAGGCTTAAGCCTCTCATTTAGTTCTAATAGTTCTTGGGATAATTCAAGCCTATCATGGGAGCGGTAGTGTGGAATTACCCTAGATATGTCCATTCTTAGGTCTTCATCGTATAAATCCATATTGGCTTTGACACATAGGTAGGAGATAATATTTTCCTGTAAGTATGTGTAGGCCTGCTGAATAAGGTTTAAATCTCTACACAGCTTCACAGTATTGTGAACATCAAGGATTATATCATTAGAGTAAAAGTGGACTTTTTCGTATATCTTATCCAGTATTTTTTCAAAGGGCTTTAATTCATCAATATTTATCTCTTTAATTGATTCCAAGGCTTTTTTTAGAGTAGTTCCATAATTTGATGTTTTGCTTCCCCTTACTGTATATAGGCCTTCAGAAAAGTTCTTTAAGGAAGACCTAATCCTATTTACAACCCTTGCTTCTTCATCATCTTTATCCCCTTTATCTTTATTTTGCTTCCTTAGTATAGGTTGTATTGTAGTTTCTATCATATTAGACAACTGCTTGCTGTCCCCAGTACTTATAAACCTTTCTGCTCCAATGGTCCAATCAGTTATTTGATTAAATATGGATAGGTTAAATATGGGAGCTTTTCCATCCTTCATGGCCTCAAAGGCACCATAGTAAATGGACTTAATTTCTATATTTTTGATGAATTTTGCATAATTTAGCACAGACATTACTATAAAGGGGATAGACCTAAAGGAGTGGGTTACATCAAAATATACTTCATCCCCTTCTTCAAAAATATCAAATATCCTCCCAAAGTTTTCCCACATTTCCTCATTGTTGGCTCCGTCTCTTAAAGGTAGTTCTTCATATTTTATGTTTTTACTTTCTAAGCGAGGCTTTAAACCATAATAAAAGACCTCTCTTTTTTCCCCTGTTTTCCTATCTACTTTTACCCCTGTCCTATCTATCCAGTTAGTTTCCCTGGCCCTGTCAGTAAGACATACATAAATAATTGCATCCTTGCCTACAATTTCACTAATGGCTTCTTGAACTAACCTTGTCTTTACCTCAAATTCCTTTCCTTCTTCATTTGTGTAGGTGTATATAATTTCTTCATAGTTATTGGTACCTAAAAAAGTGATTATTTTTTTCAATGATATCCCCCCAAAAATAATCTTATATTATACATTCTACACATGGGGGCAAAAGTCCTTCTTTTTTAGACAAATAATTCCAACTTTTTCTGAAAACCATAAAAATGTATCTTTTTAATACAAAAAAATTAGGCTAGTCTTACTAGCCTAATTGATGAAAACTTATTATTCATAATATGCACAGGGTCCAAGAGAGCATTTGCCGCAGGAATCACACTTGCCTAAGTCAGTGTAGATTTCATCAGTGTGGAGTAGTTTTTTGTAGCATACCTTCTTATTTAAACTATCTATAGATAGGGCCTTAGTTGGACACATATCTACACATTCTGTACAAGACCCATCCCTATAATACAAGCAGCGTGGTTCATCTGGGACCTTGTTGTCCTCTGGCTCTATTTCTATATCTATAAATACAGTTCCCAGTCGCCCTGCACATCCCTTGTCAGTAATCAACAATGAATGAACACCCAGTTCTCCAAGGCCTGCTATGACTGCTGCAGATTTATGGGACCAGGGAGCTACAAAATTTACCTTATCAAATCCATGGGTGGCTGGTATTGTGGCCCCATTAATATTTAGGTCCTTTAAGTAGTCAACTAGGTCTCCTGCTAAACTATTGATTAACTTGTTGCACTCATAATATGTCTTTGCCCATAGATGGGAAACCTTAGTCCTGCCCTCTAGAATATTGCTTTCTATTACCTTCTTAGTAAAAGGAATAAAAAAAGATATAACAGTCCTGCAAGTAGGCAGCACTTCTCTTGGATGTAAGTGATGAGGTCCAACAATTTCCTTAATCCTTTCATATCTTTCATCTTCTACACTGCTAAACCCTATTAAGGGTTGTCTGAAAAGGCCATTGTCATCATGTGACATTATATAATCTGTTATGAAGCCCTTAATTTTTTCTTTCAATTGGACTACCTCCATTAAAATATAATAGCTGCTAGCCTAATTTTTTGTACCTATTATCATTATAATAATATATTTCCTGCTCAAAGGTCTATCATATTTTTTCAAAATCTATTGGGCTTTTACTATGGAGAGTAGCTTATTAGATATTTTCTAATTTCTCTATTTCTCCTGCCTTATCCTCCTATAAAAGAGGACCTCCACCTATTAGAATGAAGGTCCTTTCTGCTAATTATTTAAATATGGCCTTGATTTCTAAAAATTCTTCCATTCCAAAGATGCCGCCTTCACGACCTAGGCCCGATTGCTTAAAACCGCCAAAAGGCGCATTTCTAGTAAATCTTCCATTATTAACATTAACATTGCCTGCCTTGATTTTGTTTGCCACTTCTCTTGCTTCATCGTCTGGCCCAAATACAGCTGCAGCCAATCCGTATTCCGTATCGTTGGCTATCCTTATGGCTTCTTCCTTGTCCTTATAAG
>JAAYHU010000119.1 GCA_012735245.1 Tissierellia bacterium | reverse complement strand
TAAATAAATATATCCTGTCATTTTTTATGGCAGATATAGCATCATAACCTGGTCTTAGCTTTATAGATTCAATGGTCTTGTCGTCTGAATCCTTAGAAGCTAAGTAGACCTGGGGATCTCTCTCTATTAATTGCTCCAAATCGTATTGTGGATATGCTCCATCAGTATCATAGGCAATATTTTTTCCTCCTGCTAAGGTAATTAGTTCATCCATGAAGGAACCCTTTCCTGCTCCCATTAATGGGTCATGCCAGATTTCGTAAAATACTGTCACTTCTTCTGCATCCTTTACTTTTTCCAATATATAATCCCTTTTTTCTTTTATGGAATTTATTATCTCTTCTGCTTCAGCTTTTTTCCCTGTTGCCTTGCCTATTATTTCAATATCTCTCATTATTTCATCCATAGTTTCAGACATGAAACCAAGGACCTTTATACCTGCATCTCTCAAAATTATATTTTCTTCTTCATCTCCCGGCCCATAGACCAACACCAGGTCTGGTTCCAATTCGATTATCCTTTCTAAATTATGTCCGCTGTAGTCTCCTACTATTTCTTTACTTTTTGCTTCCTCTGGATAGTCGCAAAAAGATGTAACCCCAACTACCCTGTCACCTAAGCCTAAGGCAAATAGAATTTCTGTGTTGCTAGGAGCTAAGGATATGATTCTCATAGGCTCCTTATCTAATACTTCTTTATTTCCAAACTTATCTTCAACTTCCACTGGAAAATCGTCATTTTCTACTAACTCATTGTTTTTCTTTTGATTTATATCTTCTATATTTGTGTCATTATCCAAGTCATTTTTTTCACTACAAGCTACAGTGATTGATATCAACATTAGTAGTGCTAAAATTAAAGCAATAATTCTAAATCTCTTCATTTTATCCTCCTACTTTCGTTATTAGGCTTTTCTACAGGTTAAACTTCTTAGGCACTAGCTACTCCCTTTTACAACAAAAAAACTTATGCCTTCTAAAAGGATAAGTTTTCATTATCTCATCCCTCCCTCCGAGGCATTATTTATAGGCAGGTATCCTGACTCATGGTTCATCCTACTCCCAAAGCCTTCCCAGTTTCCCAGTGGCATATTCTTGGTTTCGTCCCATTCACAGTAGCGGGGGCTGTAGTGGATTTTCACCACTTTCCCTTTTAAGTCCCATTTAGGAACACCTATAAAGCTATTCTATTGTAATTACATAATAACAAATATATCTACAATTTTCAATATAATGTAAAAACTATTTGGTCCTATTATTCTTTTCCAATTCAAGTAATTTTTCTTTTAATTCTAAGCCTCCAGCAAAACCTACCAGTTTTCCATTGGAGCCAACTACCCTATGGCAGGGGACTATTATTGCAACTGGATTCTTGTTTAAGGCATTGCCTACTGCCCTGAAACCCTTAGGGCAGTTTACTTTTTCTGCTATTTCCTTATAAGTTCTTGTCTCTCCATAGGGTATATTTAATAGTTCTTTCCAAACCTTTTTTTGAAATTCAGTCCCCCTTAGGTAAATAGGAAGGGTAAATTCTTTTAAATCGCCTTGCAAATATTGAATAATTTCATGATGATAATTATAGTCCTCCTTATTGACTTCCATAGGAGGTCCATAGTATTTTTCTATATACTCCTCAAGCTTGTCCCCATAAAAAGCTAGACCTATTATACCTTCTTCATTGAAATATATGGTTAGTTCACCTATAGGTGATGTAAAGGAATAATATTTAGGTATCATTTTTCCATCTCCTTAGCCTTTCTCCATTGTTCTCTAGCCATATTATCAAGTAGTGGATTTATCTTCGTTGATGGCAAGTTTAAACAAGTGTTGAACCATGTTAAGGCCTTTTCTTTATCATTTATCCTTCTAGATAGCTCACCTATTAAATAAGATAATTTGCTTTCATCCATATTTGTATCAGTTAAGGATTCAGTATTATATGCTTCTATGAACCTATCCCTTGCCAAGCTTAGAAATCTTTGTTCTTCATCTTTTTCTTCCTTTAGCCTATACAACCATCCGATATTTAAACAGGTATTTCCCAATTCTAGTTTTGAATATTCTAGGAGCATGCCTGTCAGCAAAGCTAATTTATTGGCCTCTATGGCCTTATCTAAGTCCCTTGGTCCTCCAAAATCTCTTTTAGTCCATTTTGAAGATATGTTTTCTTTGATAATTCCAATATGTTCTTTCCTTAAGGTGTCAAACTTTTTTTCCCTTGAAGCATATCCGCAGTTTGGACAAACAAAAACATTGTATTTTATAGGATTTTCTCCATTGTAATGGTTGAGAAAGTCTTCATCTCTTTTTATTAATCTCAACCTAGACATCCTTACCTTTTTTGTTGTAAACTGCCTGTTGCAAACAGGACAGTCTACTTTTTTATCATAAAGTTCCTTAATCTCTGTCATCTTAATCCCCCTTAATCTAGTTCATGAGCAACTATTGGCTCTTTACTATTAACTAAATATTACTCTTGTCCTGCTTTGTATATATAGTCTTTCTTTCTATAATGGTCCCTAGTTATTTGTTCTTTAGATACTACTTTTCCATCCTTTATTATGGATTTATAGGTAACAACCTTATATCCAGTCCTGCCCTTTTGTATAAGAATATTTTCTCCTGGTTCCATGGAGGAATCGAATATGATTTCAGTTTTAGGTTGAATGGTCTCAACTATCTGGGATGTGATTTTCACCGTATAATCCTTTACATTCTTATCCCCATAGATATATACATATAGCCTATCTCCCGTTAACTTTGTATGAAGAAATATGGGGAAATCGAAAGGGTTCTTAAATTTTAAATCTAGGTATCCATAGGCCACTGCTGCATCTTGCCCAATAGGTACATAGCCTACTGGAATAGAGTGATTGTGGCGTTCAAGTATAGTTAAATCAGCGAGAAGCAATGCATTATATAATGTGGTGGATGTTTGGCATACACCACCACCTATATCAGGGGTCAACTCTCCACCAATGATTACATTAGCCTCCCTATAACCAGATTCTGCAGTTCTAGGTCCTGTTGCTTTATTATAGGAAAATTCTTCTCCAGGTAAAATCAATTTATTGCTTATGGCATTGGCAGATAGCCTAATATTTTCAATCCTATTTTTACTACTACCCTTAAAGGAAGTAGAATACTCCCCAATAATGCCATTTATTCTAGCAAGAAGTTTATTTGTAACAGCTGGTATCACATCTTCAACGGGAATAGTTATATCTTCTAATTTGTTTATATTATGGTCTATGAGGCCTAGTAAATCCTCCTTCAGTACCCTTTTGCCTATTTCATGGTCTATTATATTGATTTTACCATTTACCAGCCTTATCTCTGCATCCTTGGCCTCAGTATTTATTTCCTTGGAAATAGCATTTACTATAGTTTCAGCCTTTTCCAGGCTGTAAAAGGACCTTAAGGGTATATTTACCCCTCCTTTAATCTTTGCTATATCCCTTAATCTTTTTAAGAAATTTCCTTCCCTTCCTAATTTTATGGCTTTTTTTACAGCCTCATCATAATCATATGAAAAACCTAAATCTGCCAAGGAAATTTTATAAGTCCTTTCCCCATATATTAAGTTCATATGTTTTCCCTTAATTTCTTTTGTCTTTATCTCTTTTATATACTCTAGGGCTTGTTCCATTGTTTTTCTGCTTACATCTAGATTATCTATTGTTACTCCTTTATAAATCGTATCTATATTCAAAATGTTTTTATAGATGTAGAAAGCTCCGCCTAAGGCTATAGCTGATATAACAAAAACAATGGACAAGAATATAATTAGATTTTTCTTCATTACTGCCTCCAGCCTAGAGTAAATTCATTTTATTCCCAATAGACTTCTATATTATCTCCATCCTTTAATTCTTCCATATACTCTGCATCTCTGCCATTTACCCTTAAAACTAATTTTCCCCTTAAGGTAGACAGATCGAAGTCTATATGGTCAAAAATATCTACAAATATGAACTTATCCTTTTTATAGTATATTTCAAAGTCCTCATTATTTATTACTAGTTTGATGCATTTTTCTTGAGAGTCTTCTTTTTCCAATAGGGTAACTGTATCTCCATTGTTTAGGATATGGTTAAGATTAGGTTTTTTCCCATTTACCAAGTAATTATCTATATTCAATTCTTTATTGTACTCAAGGAGTAAATCTTCCAAGGTCCTTATTTCTTCAATAACAATGTGGTCTTCTTGATTCAGCCTTATATTTTCTTCAACTACTTCACCATTTACTTTTACGGATTTTATTAGATTTACTTTTTCACCCAAAAAAGTCACAGCCTTGTGGATTTGTACTATGTCATAAAGCCAGGGCTGAGAAATAGGTTCAACTTGGCTAGGTACTATTTCAATAATTGAATTGTCCTGCAATCTAGTCTTTAAGTTTCCTTCTTTATTATCTACTAAGATCCTGGGATAGGTTCCAATATTGCCTTTTATAACCCGCCTCTTTCCATTTATATAATATATGAAATCCTCTGCCCTTTTGGGTAATAGATCTCTAGGATTATATCCGGTAATTACTAAGACATCGGAAACTTTAATATCATGGGTATTAAATATCCTAACTTCCTCTCCATTGAATATAACTTTTATAAAGTTCTTATATCTGTCTAAGGCCCCATCTAAGGCAATACCTACAGGGGTTATCATATCTGGTCCATTAATTTCTTCTAAGCCTATGATATTATCTATGGTAGATAAGTCCCTAATAGATACCCTTTCCTTAGGTAGCCCCAGCCTTTCAGCTAGGGTTTCCTTAAGCATGGGCATTTGGCTGCTGCCTCCTATTAAAAATACTGCATTAGGGGCTTTTCCGTTAAATTCAATTATCTTGTCAGCTATTTCAGTAGCAATTTTTTCTATTATATCCTTAATGGAATTTACTATTTCCAGTGTAGATAATCTATATGAAACTCCAACAATATCCTTGAATTCGTGGTATTTTTCTTTACTTAATCTTACTTTCAATTTTTCACTGCTATTGAAATCTAGAAGATATTCCTTAGCCAGCCTTTCCGTTATTTCATCTCCAGCAGTTTGGGTCATGGCATAGGAAATAATCTGACCATCTCTAGTAATGGCAATATCCGAAGTTCCAGCTCCAATATCTACTAAGGCTAAGTTTAATAGTCTCAATTCTTTCTTAATAGCTACGTTAATAGCTGCTATGGGCTCAAGAGTAATACTTCCTACTTCCAAGCCTGCCTTTGTCATTACAGTATAAAGGCTTTCTACAACTATTTGAGGAAGGAAGGTAGCCAATAAATCTACTCCTATTTTTTCTCCCCTATGGCCTTCAAGTTTTTCCATCCTGCTATCATCAAGGTAATAATCAACTACTGTATGGCCTATATTGTAATATTTAAAATTGTTATTCTCTTCAGCGTTTATCTCATCCTGTGCTTTTTGTACTGCTTCAAGTTCCAAGGCTTCCACATCTAGTTTAGATATTTCCTTAGTACTATCTATTTTCTTTTCTATTCTAATCCTGAGAGTTTTTAAAGCTCGGCCTGCTGCCGCTATGGAAACTATTTTTAGTTTTTCTCCTGTTTTTTCTTCCAATTCCTTAACTATGTCAACTACTAGCCTAGTTACCCCTTCAATATCGTGTATTTGGCCATCGTACATATTTCTCTCTTTATGTTCCCTAATTGAGTATGCAAGCACCTTTAACTTATCTTCTTCTAAATATTCTCCTACTATTCCTATTATAGTCCTTGTCCCAATATCTAAGGAGAATACTAAATTGTCCCTCATATTATCCCCCTTTCTATTTGTTCATTTGGGTTTTGTAATAATGACAAAAATCAATTACTGGACATATATGACATAAGGGTTTCCTAGCCTTACAGATTCTCCTTCCATGGAAAATCAATAGATGGTGGGCCTTGGACCACATTTCCCTATCTATAATTTCCATTAAATCCTTTTCTGTATCTAAGACATTGTTACTATCAGCAAGGCCAATTCGATTAGATACTCTAAAAACATGGGTATCTACAGCAATGGCAGGTATATTAAAGGCATTGCTTAAGACTACATTGGCAGTTTTTCTACCTACCCCAGGCAAAGTCATTAAATCCTCTAAGGTATTGGGGACTTGACCATTGAATTTCTCAATTAAGAGCCTGCAAGTAGCTAAAATATTCTTACTCTTGGTTTTATAGAAACCACAGGACCTTATCATTTCACCTAATTCTTCTTCTGATAATTTAAGATAATCCTCTGGAGTTTTCAGTTTTTTGAATAAAACTGATGTAGTTTTATTTACCTGCACATCAGTACATTGGGCTGATAAAATGGTAGCTATCAATAATTCAAAGGAATTGGAAAAGTTTAATTCTGCCTTGGCATCTGGAAATTCCTCCATCAATCTACTTAATACTTCTTTTGCTTCTTCTTTGGTCAATCTCTTTTCCAAACTATCACCTACAATATCTCTATTTTTTTCTCTATTATCTCTACCCTAGTATCTTCATCTATAAATTTTACCACATTTGCCAACATTTGGTTAACATGATTTGAGTCGTTGCTAATACAAGCAAAACCTATAACTGCTGTTTGCCAACTGCTATTTAAATCAAGTTCTGCTATGGCCACATTGAATCTATGTCTTATTCTGTCTAAGATACTCTTTATTACCTGCCTTTTGTCCTTTAGGGAATTGGATCCGTATATCAGTAGCTTTAATTCACAGGCTCCTATTATCATAAACTCACCCCAGAAAAACTTTATACATAAAACAAATATAATGCTTATTTATGTATAGAAAAAGGGGGTTGCCCCCCGGAATCTTATTTCAGTATATTCATTTCCTTGCCTACTTTTTCAAATATTTCAGCTGCCCTATCTAATTGTTCCTTAGTATGGGCTGCAGTCACCATACATCTAACCCTACCTGTTCCTCTAGGAACAGTTGGATATACTATGCCTGATACGAAGACTCCATTTTCTAGGAGTTTTCTACTAAATTCCATTGTTTTTGCTTCATCACCGATGATAACTGGTGTAATTGGAGTTTCACTATTCCCAGTATCAAAACCAAGGCTTCCTATTTTATCCTTCCAATATCTTGCATTTTCCCACAATCTATCTGTGTACTCAGTAGTTTCCATTAGGATTTTGATTGCTTCTATTATGGCCCCTACTGCTGCAGGTGGTAAAGCTGTACTGAATAGTACTGGTCTTGCCCTATGGCTTAACCATTCATACATGGTCTTGGAGCCTGCTACATATCCACCTACTACTCCTATGGCCTTGGAAAGGGTGCCAATTGTAAAATCTACTCTGCCGTGCAAGCCAAAATGGTCCACTGTACCTCTACCACTTTCGCCTAATACTCCTGAACCATGGGCATCATCAACATAGGTCATGGCATCATATTTTTCAGCTAACTCCACTATTTCAGGAAGTTTTGCTATGTCACCATCCATGCTGAAGACTCCATCGGTAATTATCAAGATATTTCTATATTTCTTTCTGGCATCCTTCAATACAGCTTCTAGACTGTCCATATCAGAATGCTTATATATGGCTCTAGCAGCCTTAGATAGTCTTGCACCATCTATGATAGAGGCATGGTTTAATTCATCAGAAACTATAATATCTCCTTCTTCGGTGACTGCTTGAATAGTTCCTGCATTACAATTAAAGCCTGATTGATAGACAAAAGCTGCCTCTTCTCTCTTAAACTTGGCCAGTATCTCTTCTAGTTCCTCATGGATGGACATATTGCCTACTATGGTCCTTACTGCCCCTGCACCTGCACCATATTTTTCTACAGCCTCAATGGCAGCCTTTTTTAACCTTGGATGATTGGCAAAGCCTAAGTAATTATTTGAAGAAAGGTTTATTACTCTTTTACCATTCAGTATAACTTCCGGTTCATTTGGACCTTCTAGTACAGGTAGTTTTCTATAAACGCCCTCTTTTTTCAATTCTTCAATTTTTTCCTTCAGAAAATTTAGTTCATGAACATTGGACATAGTAAAACCTCCTTTTTAATTTCGTATAATTAATTATAACATATACTATTTACTTCTTAGATAGGCTTGTTAAAAAAATATTTTCCCTAGCCCATTGGGCATATTGCCTAATCATTGGATTTTCGTCCTTCAAAAAAGGTAATATTAAATTGAGATTGTCCTCCCTCTTCATATTGCCTAAGGCTATAAGGGCATTTCTCTTTAAGATATTTTTTCCCCTCCAGCTGCCTGCCATATGTCCATATTTTTCTTTAAACTGCCTATTAGATATATGAAGTAATTCCTCTAAATTCATATATCCCTTAGTCATTGTGGGAACAAACTCTTCATGGGTAGATTTTTTTACATTTTTATTTTTGGGACATACTAGTTGGCAAGTGTCACAGCCATAAAGCTTTATTCCCATTTTCCCTCTAAGTTCCTCTGGTATATTATTCTTTGTCTGAGTCAAATAAGATATACATTTTTTTGGATTTATTCTATAAGGACTTTCTAAAGCACCTGTAGGACAGGCCTTAAGACAAAGATTACAATCGCCACATTTATTATCTACCTTATCATTAAAGTCAAGATCTAAGTCTGTCAAAATATATCCTAAAAAAATAAAGGACCCATAATCGTCGTTTATGACTAAATTATTCTTTCCATAATACCCAATACCTGCTTTCACAGCCAATTCCCTATCCACTAGTGGTCCTGTGTCTACAAAATACTTATATTGAAAATCTACAATTTTCTTTATTTCTTCTATGAGAAGTTCAATTTTTTTCTTTAATACCCTATGATAATCTATCCCCCAAGAAGACTTAGATAATTTTCCCTTTAAATTATAATCTGGCCTTTCACTATAATCTACATTATAAGAAATGCCTAAGACTATAATAGATTTACATGTGGGCAAAGTAAGTTTTGGATCAATTCTAAGATTTAAATTCCTTTCCTCAAACTCTGTCATCCTATTGTTTTCCTGCCTAAAGATTAAATAATCCTTTATATTCAATAAAGGCGTAGAATCTGTAAATCTACATATATCTATACCAAGCTCTTTTGATTTGCCTATTATATATTGATTTAGCTTATTCATCTGTACTCCCTTCTAAGGATTTCAATCTCCTTTTTATATCCTTCCAGGTCATTGGGGGTTTCTAGATTAAAGGGTAGGCCTTTAAGTAATGGATGGTTAATTACATTTACAAGGGCTTCTAAGCCAATCGTACCTTTTCCAATGACTTCATGCCTATCCTTACTAGAATTAAAATCCATTTTACTATCATTTAAATGAACTGCCTTTAGCCTTTCAAGGCCTATTATCTCATCAATTTCTTTTAATACTCCGTCTAGATCATTTACAATATCGTATCCGGCAGAGTACAAGTGACAGGTATCAATACAAATTCCAAGCTTTTCATTATACTTCACTCCATCTATGATTTTCCTTAACTCCTCCATATTACTACCTATTTCAGTTCCCTTGCCAGACATACCTTCTAACAATATTGTAATATTATTATTTTCATCTATAACCTCGTTTAAGGCTTCAATTATTAGCTCTATCCCCTTTTCAATACCCTGCCCCACATGGGAACCTGGATGAAAGACATAATAGGCATTGGGAATATGTTTTAACCTTTCTAAATCATCCTTTAATATCATTTTTGCAAATTCCCTGGTTTGCTGCTTATTTGAAGCTAAGTTCATGGTATAAGATCCATGGGCAACTATGGGGCCAAATTCATGTTCTTCCATTAATTGTCTTAATTTCTTAAGTTCGGCCATATCTAAGTCCCTTGCCTTCCCGCCCCTTGGATTTCTACTGAAGAACTGAAATGTATTAGCCCCAATACTTAGGGCATTTAAGGCAGCATTATATATTCCATTTGTTATTGACAAATGGCAACCGATTATTAGCATTTTATCATCCTTTCCTATATTATCATACCATATTGAAATAGTTTTTTAACTATTTGTATACATAAAAATATGATATAATATCCATTAGGTTATTGGTCCTATTATCTTAGTTTTGAGGGGAAGAAAAGAATGTTTAATTTAAAGAAAAAATCCTATAAAAAATTTGATTATATACTATTATTAACTGTATTATTGCTATGTATTTATGGCTTGATAATGATTAGAAGCGCCACCTTAAGTAAAGAAACCCTGTCCTATGTCAAAACTCAGGCCATAGCCACTGCCCTAGGTTTTTTCCTCATATTAATATTAATATTGTTAGATTATGAATTCTTAGGAAAGTTATATATCCCTATTTATGTGGTTTGTAACCTTTTACTAATAGCTGTTCTACTCTTTGGTTTTGGAGAGGAGCAATGGGGGGCCCGTTCGTGGCTTAAGATTGGGCCTGTAAGATTTCAACCTGCAGAATTTGTAAAAATTGGCCTAATCATTTCCTTAGCAAAGTTCATTGATAATAATAAGGAAGACCTTAACCAGCCCTTTACCTTATTAAAGATCTTAGTCTTTGCACTTTTCCCAGTTGTACTTATACTGCTCCAGCCTGATGCAGGTACAGCCATAGTATTTATTTTTTTCATTGCTGTCATGTTGTTTATCGCTGGGATTAAATGGAAGTATATTCTTTATGCCATAGGAATAGGGATCCTTAGCCTGCCCTTTATTTGGTTTAATTTAGATGATTATCAAAAAGACAGAATATATAACTTTTTAGACCCTGAAAGGGATATTTCAAATACAGGCCTTCAAGCATATCAAGGTAGAATTGCCATAGGCTCAGGAAAGATTTTTGGTAGAGGCTTATTTGAAGGAGTCCAAACCCAGTTTAACTATATACCTGAAAAGCAAACGGACTTTATATTCGCTGTAGTCGGGGAAGAATTAGGCCTTTTAGGAGGCCTTGGGCTCATATTATTATATTTCATAATGCTAAGTAGATTTGTTAGAATTGCAAAGAAATCTACTGATTTGTTTGGTTCCCTTATGGTCATAGGTTTTACAGCCATGTTTCTTTTCCATATTTGGGAAAATATAGGCATGACCATAGGCCTAATGCCTATTACAGGAATACCACTGCCATTTATGAGTTACGGTGGCACCTTCCAATTATCTAACTTAATCTGTGTAGGCATAGTATTAAGTGTTGGCATCCGTAGGGATGAACTGAGTTTCTAAAAAGATAGGGGTAGAACCCTTATCTTTTTTTAAAAAATTTTAATATATTTTTTCTATAGTACCTTGCATTAAAAGGTAGTGTATGTTATATTATAGTTAGCAAATTATAGGAGAGTGGCTTATGAATATACAATTTAAAAAAGGTGTATTGGAACTCTGTGTCCTTTCTCTGCTCAATAGGAGAGACTTTTACGGATATGAACTAGTTGACCATATTTCTAAATATATAAATATTTCAGAAGGAACAATATATCCACTACTTCGTAGATTTAGAAGTGAAGGGTATGTAACAACTTACCTCAAGGAATCTCAGGAAGGGCCTCCAAGAAAATACTATAAATTAACAGATAGGGGTAAAGAATCCTTTGAAGTTTTAGAAATTGAATGGGAGAATTTTGTTAATGGAGTAAATAATATTTTGAGGGGTGAAATCAATTGAACAAAAAAGAATATTTAGCCAAATTGAGAATGTATTTACAGGGTTTGCCTATAAGCGAATTAGAAGATATTATATCTGATTACAAGGAACATTTTAATATAGGCATCTCTAAGGGAAAATCTGAAGAAGAAATTTCTAAGGAATTAGGAGATCCAAAGGAAGTTGCCCTTGGCTATATAAATAGCCTAGATTCAAATCTTGAAGAAAATAGGCAGGAAAGAAGGAATAACAGGAAGTGGATTACAATTGTTGCAGGAATTGTATTGGTAGTCTTTGCTATAAGCTTTTTATCTTACCATAGCAGTTATAATCCAGGGTTTTCCCCAGGTATTTTTAGTCTCAAATCTGATGGAGATATGGTCCGAATTGGTCCAAAGGGCATTGAAGTAAAAGATGGAGAAGACCATGTAGTTATTGGTTGGAATGGTATAAAAGTTAAAGGTGGAGCAGATGAGGTAAGCATTGGTTGGGATGGTATTAAGGTAAAAGATGGTAACAGGTCTGCTTTTAAATCTAATGGGTGGAGTTTCTTGGGATTAAGTAATAAGGATTTAAAATGGGAAGAAGTCGATGAGGAAAAATTTGCTGATTTGGATGAGGTGAAAAACATTTCAATTTCTTCCCCTTTTATAGATGTAAAAGTAACTAGTCAAGATAGGGATGATCTTAGAATCCATTACCACGGCAGGATGAGGACCAATGTGGTTCCTGAATTAGTTGTTGATAAGGTAAATGGTGATTTAGAAATTAAACTTCAACTTTCCCAAAATTCTTATTCCGTTATAGAGTCCAAGGCGGTTTTAGAAGTATTTATTCCAAATAGCTTTAAGGGCAATATTAATTCCATGGCTTCTTCCGGTGATATTTATATGAAGAATATAGTTGGGGATAATTTAAACTTTTCTACTAGTTCTGGAGATTTGTTTTTGGAAAATTTAAAAGGAAAAGTTATAAATATAACCACATCTTCTGGAGATATGAACCTTAATCAATTGAATGGAGATATAATAAGCATAAATACTTCCTCTGGAAATATGAAAACCAGCTATTTAGTAGGAAAGCTTACAGCCAAAACTAGTTCTGGAGATATTTCCTTAAAAGATATAAGCAGTGAAGAAATTAAACTATCCACCAGTTCCGGTGATATTGTCATTAATCTGGATGATAGTGCAAATTATAAAATCAAAGGTTCAACCTCATCTGGAGATTTTATCCCAAATAAAAAGATGGTAGTTGAAGAAAACAGAAGAGGCAGATTTATGGCCACTGTAGGTGAAGGTCTTTACCCTATGGAAATACAAACATCTTCTGGAGATGTAATATTTAAATAAGGACTGAGGTAAAACCTTAGTCCTTATTTAAAAACCAGTCTATTAGTTTGGAACCGATGCTTATGGATTTTCTATAAACTCCCGGTATCTCATCCTTTGAAAACCATCTTGCATCTGTAATTTCATCATTATCTACTTTTATTTCCCCATCTAAATACTCCGCTGTAAATCCAATCATCATTGAATTGGGAAAGGGCCAGGGTTGGCTGCCAAAGTATTTAATATTGTGGACTTTAATTCCTGTTTCCTCAAAAATTTCTCTCCTTACACAATCCTCCAGGGTTTCACCCATTTCTACAAAGCCAGCGATTAGAGAATACACCCCTTTGGGAAACATCTTATTGTGAGCTAAAAGTAGTTTGTCTTCTTTTGTGACTGCTACGATTATGGCAGGAGAAGTCTTAGGCCAAACGGTATGGCCGCAATTTACACATATCATGGCCCTATCATTATCTTCACTTTTCATTTTCATGGATGAACCACATATTCCGCATCTCTGATTATTCCTAACAAAATCTAATAACAGCAAGGCTTTTGCAGATACTAAAAACTCCTCCTCACATAAGCCTTGTGAATAGGTCTTTAGATCTACTAAGGAATAATCCATTTTTACATCACCAAGTATTTCTCCACAATAACAATTTACTCCCCTATAGGCCCCTAAACATTGGGCATACCTAATCTGTAAATTTAATTCCTCTATTTCCTTCCTTTTTGGGATAACAAATCCCCTTTCCCCTTTTTTCACCAAGAGCTTGTCCCTATGAAATAGATATTGATAATCTTCATTATGATTATCGTATATGGGTTTTTTAGATGGCTCGAATTTTATGTATTCTTCCATATTATCCTTCCTAACTCATTTTCTCCTCTAAGAAACACTTCCTACAAAGCGGCTCGTATTCTTTAGCTGCTCCAATTACTATCCTTTCCTTTTCCTTAGTTTTCCTGTGGCTAACCCATGCATCGGTACCGCATTTTACACATACTGCATGATGCTTATATAGATAATCTGCAAAGGGCATTAATTCCTTTACTATTTCAAAGGGAGTCCCTGTATAATCCATATCTAGCCCTGCTAGTATAATTGTAATGTCGTTTGCTAATAGCTTATTGACACTAGAAACTATTTCATTTACTGTCCCACCTAAAAATTGCACTTCGTCTATGGCAATTACATCAGGTTTATATGTATTATAATACTCCATTATTTCACTTATATGGTCTACTAAGACGGCTTGTAATGATGTATTATCATGGGTTACTATTTCAGGTTTAACATGTCTTGTATCAATTGATGGCTTAAATGCTACTGTCTTATAGCCTGCTATCATAAACCTTTTTACATCCTTTTCCAAGCTTGAAGTTTTCCCTGAAAACATGGAACCAGTATGAATAATTAATTTTCCCTTATATTGATGCAAATTTCTTCCCCTCCTTTTATTACTAGAACATTATACCACTTTTTCATCCCTTTTTGGACATTAAAATTTTTTTGTGATTTCACATATTTCCTACTTCCAGAATACAATAAAGTACTATATATATTTGGGGAGGGAGCATATGAAAAATGTCGTAGTTGAAATCAATAATATAGCAATGACCTACCACAGTTTAGAAGGTGAAACTGAAGCCATAAGAAATATAGATCTAGACATATATGAAGGAGAAATAGTTGGTATTGTAGGTCCTAGTGGCTGTGGTAAATCCACTTTGCTATCTATCATTGCAGGCCTTATTAAGCCTACCAGTGGAACGGTTTTAATTAAAGGGCAGAAGGTCTCTAAGTCCAATAGAAATATAGGATATATGTTTCAAAAAGACCAGTTGTTGGAATGGAGAAATATATTACAAAATGTAGTTTTAGGTTTAGAAATACAGGGTAAACTTAGTTCCCAGCATTATGAGAAGGCTAAGAATCTTCTTAATAACTATGGTTTAGGAGATTTTATCTATTCCTATCCCAGCCAGTTATCAGGCGGCATGAGACAAAGAGTTGCATTGATTCGAACCCTTATACTGGAACCTGATTTTCTATTGTTGGATGAGCCCTTCTCTGCCTTAGATTATCAGACAAGGCTTGCAATAGCTGATGAAATAGGGGTTATTTTAAAAAGGGAAGGAAAAACTGCCTTACTAGTTACCCACGATATAGCAGAAGCCATTAGCCTGTGCGATAGGATAGTTATTCTTTCAAAAAGACCTGCCATAGTTAAGGAAATAATAGATATAGAACTTACATGTCCTGAAGGGAGATGTACACCTCTTGGCCGCAGAGAGGCTCCTGAATTTAGATTTTATTTCAATAAAATATGGAAGGAGCTAGATATCCATGTCTAAAAATAATATGTCTAAGGAACACAAAAACTATTTAACGAGTATAAAAAAGAGAAACAAAACAATCCTAATAACTCAAATAGCAGTGCTTATCTTAGGGCTTATACTTTGGGAAATAGCAGCACATTTTAAATGGATAGACACCTTTTTAACCTCCTATCCATCTCAAATATGGCGGCTATTTATAAATTATACTAAGAACGGCAACTTGTTTCACCACATTGGCATATCTGTCTTTGAAACAGTTATAGGTTTTATGGGAGGCACCTTATTAGGCTTTGTAGTGGCCATAGGCCTATGGTGGTCTAAGTTTTGGGCTAGGGTTTTTGATCCTTATCTAGTCATGCTAAATAGCCTTCCCAAAACTGCCTTAGCTCCAATTATTATCATCTGGGTAGGTGCAGGATATTCTGGTATAATCGTTACAGCCATTTCAGTCAGCATAATAGTCACCATAATGAATATGTATGAAAGCTTCGTATCTGTAGATGAAGACCTGATAAAGCTTTTAAACACCTTTGGGGCTACTAAGTTCCAGATTCTAAAAAAAGTAGTATTGCCTTCCTCAATTCCTGCTTTAATAAACACTCTCAAGATCAATATTGGCCTGTCCTGGGTAGGGGTTATCGTAGGGGAGTTCTTAGTTTCAAAAGCAGGCATAGGATATCTAATTGTCTATGGAGGCCAGGTATTTAAACTAGACTTGGTAATGATGAGCGTGTTTATTTTGGCCATTATATCTGTCCTGATGTACAGAATAGTTGCCATAATTGAAAATAAATTTAATAGGTGGTAATGAAAAAGAAGAAATAGCTTGGAATCCAAGTTATTTCTTCTTTTATTAGTGTTTACTCATATATAACTATTTCAACCTTTTCCATTATTACTGGTTCTACGGGTTTGTCATTACGGTCTGTTTCTACATCTGCAATTTTATCTACCACATCCATACCTTCAAATACATGGCCAAAAACTGTATGCCTATAATCTAGCCAAGGGCTGCCTCCTATTTCCTCATATTTCTTAACTACAGCCTCTGGGAAGCCTCCCTCTTCTCCTATTTGTTTCATTTGATTAAGCAATCCTTCCTCAATATATGGACATTGTACTATGAAAAACTGGCTGCCGTTAGTATTTGGTCCTGCATTGGCCATGGATAGGGCTCCCCTGAAATTGTGATAATATAGGTCAAATTCATCTTCAAAGGGTTCACCCCATATGCTTTCTCCACCTCTACCGGTGCCTTCAGGGTCTCCACCTTGAATCATAAAGTCTTTAATTACACGATGAAAAGTAATTCCATCATAGTAGCCATTTTGGACATGGGTTTTAAAGTTTTCTACTGCCTTAGGCGCTACTTCAGGAAAAAGCCTTAACTTTATTTCCCCAAAGTTAGTTGTAATTACTGCTATTTCTTCCCCTGCCTTTGGTTTTTCTAATTGCTCTAATATCACTTCTTCTCCTCCTCTATTTTGTTCATTAGTAATCTTCTACAAGGCTCTCTACCGTCTATTTAATACTTTCATAGCATACCATATAAATTGTTGTTTGTGAATATTTATCCTACTATGGCTTTAGTTAGGGTTACTAAAACATACACTTATGACTCCTGGAAGTTTATAGATTTCCATATTAAATTTTTCTCTATCGAAACTGCTAGGCATTTTTACAACAAAAAGGACCCTAACCATACCTGTGTCATCTGCACCATGTAATTCATTATTTATTATCCTAACATCTTTAATGTTTATACCATATTTTGCAAATAAGGTACCTATACTTCCAATTAGGCCGGGTTTGTCTATTCCTACAACTTCTATTTTTTTGTATTTTGACATTAACCTTCTTTTTTCAAAGACCCTCAAACTCATTAAAGTCAATAGGACTATTCCTGCAGTGATTATGGCCCCTAAATAATATCCTGCTCCTACAGCCAAGCCTATTCCTGCACTTACCCAGAGACTTGCAGCAGTAGTAAGTCCCGTAATATTATTTCCAGTCCTTAAAATTGTTCCCGCTCCAATAAAACCAATACCGCTTACAACTTGTGCAGCAAGCCTTGCTGGATCACCAGATAGGACCCCCTTTCCCAGTATAAAGAAACCGTCTATGGAAACCAGCATTATTAAAGTTGAACCTATAGTTACTAATATATGAGTCCTTAAACCTGCAGGCCTATTGCTGATTTCCCTCTCCATACCTATTAATCCGCCAATTACTGCAGATAAAACCAGCCTAGTAATTATTGCTACATTAGGAATCACTTTTACCATTCCTTTCAAATAAAGTATTAATTATATATGCTATATAATCATTTTTGTTACTATATGATAGATATAATACCCAAAAGTCTTAGCTTATAAAGGCCTTAATATGTTATAATAGTTAGGTAATTTTTTATTGGAGGTTATTTTATGATTGTAAAGAAAAAGTGTAAAGTTTGTCCTGTAGGATGTAACCTTGTTATAAAAGAAGATAATCAAGCTCCATCTAATTATGTTGTTGAAGGCTATAGGTGTAATAGGGGTAAAGAATTTGGCATAAAGGAAGTAAAAGAACCTTCAAGGGTGCTTACTTCAAGGGTTTTATTAGAAAATGGTCCCATGAGCAGGTTGCCAGTAAAAACTACCGGAATCATTCCTAAGGAATTGGTAGATGAATGTATGGAAATAATCAGGTCAACAAAAGTTTCAGCCCCAGTAAAAAGGGGCCAGATAATTATTAAGGATATTTTAGGCACTGGGGTAGATGTAGTTGCTGCTAGAAAGGTAAATAAACTTTAGACTAGACCTTTAATCCTTTTTTTATAACATATAAAAGTAAACTGGTTAAGATTATACCTTTGAAAATGGAGCTTATACTTATACTCCACCATACTCCTGTCATACCTAAAACAGTACTTGACAATATATAAGAAAGTGGAATTCTGAGGGCATTTAATACTATTCCAGTTATGGCTGGAATATGGGTCCTTCCTAATCCATTAAATCCACCTGTTGAGCCTATTTCTATTGCCATGAAAAATTGTGAAAAGCCTAGTATCCATAGGTATGTCTTCCCTTGGGAGATGGCTAATGGATCTTCCGGTGTGAAAATCCTAAATATGGGCTCACCTGCAAACATTAATAGAAGGGTGGCAAGTATGCCAATAACCCCTACTATTTTCAAGCCACTATAATAGCCTTCCTTTACCCTTTCGTAATTCCTTGCCCCATAATTTTGACCTACAAAGGCAGATATGGCTGTAGAAAACCCTTCCGTCGTCATCCAAGTTATGGATTCAATTTGGGAGCCTATGGAAGATACAGCCACAGGAGTAGGTCCCCACTGGGCCAAGATTTTCGTCAATATCATGGATATAAAAGCATGGACCCCCGACTGCAAACAGGCAGGAAAGCCTAGCTTAAATATTTTTAGGATATAATCTATTTCTGGCAATTTAACTAGGTTCAATTGAGAAAATAATAGCTTGTTGTTTCTTGATACAACTAGATATATTAACGTAACTACTATTTGGGCAAAAACAGTTGCCAAGGCTGCCCCTTCAATTCCCAAGGCTGGAAAAGGTCCCATGCCAAAAATTAAAACGGGATCTAAGACCATATTTATAACTAAACCAGAAGATGAGACTATAAATGGCAATAGGCTATTGCCAGAGGCATTATATATGGCTGAGAAAATTGGATTAGTAAAATGAAAGATAAAGCCACAAGCAACAATTACTAAGTATTTAACTGCTAAGTCTACAGTTTCCATATCATCTAAATTAAAAAAGCCTATTGCTTCATTCCTAAAGATGATTAGGAGTAATGAATAAATGATTCCTAAAGATAAATTGAATTTTATTCCATTGGAAATATGCCTTTTTACATCTTCAAAATCCTGCCTCCCATGGCCCTGGGCTACTCCCACGCTTACCCCTACTTGACATATAAGTACGAGGGATGCTCCTAGCCACATATAGAAGCCTGCCGTACCTGCAGCTGCAGCAGCCTTAGTACTAAGCCTACCTAGCCACATCATGTCTGTTAAATTATACATCATTTGTACAAAGGATGTTCCCATTATAGGCAATGCTAGCTTTGTCAGTGCTCTAGTAATATTACCTTCAGTTAGATTAATGTTTTTGTCCATTTCCTTGTCTCCTATACTTTATTTTTTGCTCTTTAGCTTTAATAATTTTATAAGAAAAGTAATAATTATTCAAGTAATTGAATATTAAAAAGCCCTTATGAACAAGTATTTAATCATAAGGGCTAGTATTTATATCTTAAATCTATCTATAATAGATTGCAAGCCTTGGGCTAATTTGGTTAAGCCTTCACTGGCACCTGCTATCTCTTGAATGGCAGCATTTTGTTCCTCCATTGAAGCTGTCACTTCCTCTGTGGAAGCAGAGTTTTCCTCTGCTATGGCAGATAGGTTTTGGATTGTATCTAGGATTTCATTTTTCATCTTTTCCATTTTCTGTCCTGAAATATTTAACTCCTCTACAGTCTTCACAGCTTCATTTACCGCATCTCTTATGGTTAAGTATTTTTCTCTACTGTTTACTACCCTATTTGCCTGCTCCTTAGATATGAGGGATAGACTTTCCATGGTTTTAACTGCATTTTCTGTGTTTCCCTGTAGTTTTCTTACTATTTCATCAATAGACTTAGTTGATATGGAAGATTCTTCTGCCAGTTTTCTAATGGATTCTGCAACTACAGCAAATCCTCTGCCGGCTTCTCCAGCTCTTGCTGCTTCTATGCTAGCATTTAGTGCCAATAGATTAGTTTGCTCTGCAATGGAAGCAATGACGTTACTTGCTTGCCCTATGGCTCCTGCACTTTCATTGGTTTTTTGTATAATATTATATATCTCTTCAGAAGCCTTGCTGCTCTCCTCTGTAATTTTATATAGGTTTTCTATTTCAACTAAACCTTCATCTACTGCTTCCACTATCTTATCAGTGGCTAAGGTTAGATTTTTAGTATACATTAGATCGTCTTCGATGGTTTTACCTAATTCATTAACCTTTAAAGAGCCTGCTTCTGTGCTTTCAGCCTGTTCTGCTGCCCCCTTTGCTATTTCTTCTACTGCTTTTGCCACATCTTCAACGGCCATTGCTGATTGTTGGGTGGTGGCAGCCAGTTCCTCAGATGTAGATAAGACTTGTTCTGAAGAAAAATCAATTTCCCTAATAATATCCCTTAGACTATTGATTAAATCCTGCATGCCCCGTGACAACAAACCAACCTCATCTTCTTTTTCTAAAAGTCCCTGAGGTAAATCCTCAGTTAAATCTAGATTGGCAACTTTTTCAGAATGCCTTACCAATTGAATAATTGGTTTGCTAATTGTATTACCAATAAAATAAGTAATAATAACGCTTAGTATGATTATCAAAATTGCAGCAAATATTATACTATTTCGCATTGATGGAATTGCAGCTAGAACCTCTTCAACATTTGCTGTGATAACTAGGATCCATTCAGTGCCTTCAATAGGTGCATATCCTGCATACAGGTCTT
>JAAYHU010000118.1 GCA_012735245.1 Tissierellia bacterium | reverse complement strand
GGCTGTATTTCCTACGCCAATAACTTTTTGATTTTTAACATCCGTCATTTTTCTAACCTTCCTTATCTATTTTTACCCCAATATCTATTAAAAGCATATCCCCATGATGGAAACTGAGTATTTAAAATAAATATGAGTCGATGACTTTCCAGATAATTTCACCATCTTTAATATCATATTCTAAAAGCATAAATCCAAAACTATGGCCATCTTCAAAATAGGCAAAAACCCATTTATCGCTTAAGACATGAATATGTTCATCAGAATAAAATCCCATGGTGCCTCCTAAACTTCCCTCATAAGGTATGAGCTCCCTATGGGATTGGAGGTCTAAAACTATGTCCTTTAATTCCCCGGTAAAACCCTTTTCTTTTAAAGATATTAAAATTGTTTCATCAAAACCCTTATAAGGCTCAAGTTCTTCCTTTAAGTTCTCAACTTCTTTTTCCAAAGCCTCTATAGCAGCTTTATTTTCATAATATATTTGCTCTAACCTTTTATTTTCGTTATGTAGCATAGTTTTTTCTTGACCTGAACCTGTTAATAAGTTCTTATATTCATTGGTTTTAAAATAAAACGCCAGTAGAACTACAAATAATGCTACAACCCATAAAATTCTCTCTTTATTTTTCAAATTTTCCCCCCTCTTTTAATACTCTCTTTAATGGCCCTTACTATGTTGTTTTTATTATATACTAAAGTTATACATTAAGAAACCTTTATACATGGAAAATAGGATAAAGTTAGGAATAGTAAATTAACTAGTTACCCTTTAGTCAACCCTGTGGTACAATGTTGATAACAATATTTCTTAGGAGGGAGTTATGAAGAATTTTGAAAGAAACTTAGAAAAATATGCTGAACTGGCAGTAAAAGTTGGTATTAATTTAAAGGAAAAGGAAGGGCTTATTATAACAGGTAATACAGATTCTCTACCCCTTGCAAGGCTCATAATGAAAAAGGCTTATGAGCTAGGAGCAAAGGATGTTGAATTTCAACTGCGAGATGATGAAATGACCCTTATAAGGTTTAAACATGGGAAGGAATATATTTTTGAAGAATATCCACAGTGGAGAATCGATGCCCTAGAGGCCATGTACAAGGATAATTACCATCATCTCTTCATCCTTTCTTCGGACCCAGAATTATTAAAGGATATTGATGAAGAGTTAGTTGCTAAAAATCAAAAGACTGTTTCCCAAGCCATGGCGCCAGTGTTGAAATATAGAATGACTGGTATTACTAAATGGACTATCATAGCTATGCCTTCTATCCCCTGGGCAAAGTCAGTCTTCCCAGATTTAGATGAAGAAGCTGCTGTAGAAAAATTATGGGAAAAAATCTTTGCTGCTACTAGGGTAGACCAAGAGGATCCAATAAGGGCATGGGAAGTTCATGATAAGAACTTAAAAAAATATAAAAATTTCTTAAATGAAAAACAATTCGAAAAGCTAATATTCAAAGGTCCCGGTACTGATTTAGAAGTGTATTTGGCAGAAGACCATCTTTGGATGGGCGGTTCTAAGGAAAGCCAAGCTGGCCATTCCTATGTTGCCAATATACCTACTGAAGAAGTCTTTACTACACCCCATCGATTAAAGGTAAATGGAACCTTAAAAGCAACAAAGCCTTTAAGCTTAAATGGGAAAATAATCGATGGCTTTGGTTTCACCTTCAAAGATGGTAAGGTAGTAGATTTTTATGCTGAAAAGGGATATGAAGTCTTAGAAAAATTATTGGAAAATGATGAAGGCGCCAAGTATCTAGGAGAAGTCGCCCTAGTTCAAGACGATTCACCCATATCTAATACAGGCATATTGTTTAATGAAACCCTATTTGATGAAAATGCTTCTGTCCACTTTGCCTTAGGCCGGGCCTACGCCTATGCCATGAGAAATGGTTCAAATATGACCCAAGAGGAATTAGAAGAGAAGGGGGCAAACTTTAGTTTAATCCATGTGGATTTCATGGTAGGTGGCCCAAACCTCGACATAATTGCCTATGAGAAAAACGGCAACAAAATCCAATTGTTTAAGAATGGAAATTGGGCTATTTAGTTAATAAGGAGCTATTTTAGAACTATATTAAGTTCTGAAATAGCTCCTTAAACTTGAAAGACTAATTCACTATTCTATGATATACCCTGGGCAACTGCTGTCCTCTGCTTTTCACCCCTGATACCTCATATGGGAATTTATTTAATAATTTAGAGAAACACCTATTTCTTACATCTGCATTTCTTCCATTCTGCTTATGGCTGCAGTTATGGGCGGTACAACCTGCTTTTTCCTAGACAATACTCCTGGTGCATAGAAGGAATTATTTACCAAGTCTTTCCCGAAGGCATGGGCTATTAGATCCTTATTTTCTCCTACTACTACCAATTCTGAGCCTTCATTGAATATATCTGTTAGCATCAAGATAAAAGTAGCATATCCTCCAAAAATTCGCCTTTCTTCCATGGCTGATATTAAATCTTCCTTTAGGTCCTTGAGGCTTTCTAAGTCCATAGTATACACTTGAGAAATGCCTACCCTGTTTTCATTTATGGTAAATACTTTAAAATCTTGATTTAGTAATTCTTCAGGTGTTTTATCTACTAGGGAAGTTCCAGCCTTAAACATTTCCATGGCAAATTTTTCTACATCTAAGTCAGCAATCCTAGCTAGTCTTTCCAGCATTATTCTATCAGTAGTGGTGGATGTGGGAGATTTAAATAGCAAGGTATCGGATATTATGGCAGCTGCCAATATGCCAGCTATTTTCTTAGAGGGCCTCCTCCCATTTTCGAACATTATGGAGGCTATAATGGTGGAAGTGCTGCCTACAGGCTCATTTCTAAAATATATGGGATTGCTTGTAAATACATCTGCTACCCTATGGTGGTCAATGATTTCAAGTATTTCACATTCTTCAAGGCCATCTACCGATTGGCTTCTTTCGTTGTGGTCTACTAAAATGACTTTCTTCTTCATGCTAGATATTAAATGATATCTGGAGATTAAGCCCACTACCTTATTGTTATTATCATCATCTATTACTGGATATGACCTATACCTGGTCTGGGACATTTTCTCCTTTACATTGTCTACTAGGTCATCTAGGGTAAAGCTTACTATGTTTTCCTTAGTCATTACATGGCTAATAGGCATAGATTGGGTTATTAGTCTTGATGTAGTAAAGGTATCATGGGGGGTTGATATAAGTGTAATTCCATTATTTTCAGCAAGCTTAGCAATATCCTCATCTACTTCAACATTTCCTGTCACAATCATTAAGGAAATATTGCTATTAAGTGCTATTTCCTGTACATCTTTCCTATTTCCGCATATGACTATATCGTTATCTTCCAAATATCTGGTGGCTATTTTAGGCTCCATAGCTAAAACTAAAATCTTTCCTTTTAAAGGTTTCATCTCATCAGGCATAACTACAGGTTTAGCTGAAAGGGTATCTATTATATTATCTATGGTAGTACCTGATTTGCCTAAAAATCTATTGTCCCAAACATCTATATAAGAAGATATAATGTCTGAAATAGTCACTATACCGCATAACTGCTCATTTTCATCTATAACTGGAAGGCTGTTTAAATTGTTCTTCTTCATCAATTCCAAAGCCATTCCAAGAGATATGTCTGGACTCACAGGAGCCACCTTATCAAAATCTAAATCTTGGACACTAAGCCTTACAGTTTCCAATAACATTGGAGGCTCTACACCAAAATAATCTAGAATAAACTTTGTTTCCCTATTTATGGGACCTAATCTTACGGGAACTGCATTAACATCTCCATTTGCATTTTTAAACTCTGCATAGGCTAAGGCTGCACAGATAGAATCTGAATCAGGATTTTTATGCCCCATTATGTAAATCGTTTCCTTCATACAATCCCTCCAATATCATAGTTTATACATTATACATTTTTTCCCTTGCCAATTCAATACATAACAAATTCAAGGGCTTATGGAAGCTTCCATAAGCCTTTTTAATTGCCATCAATTTCTAATTCATTATAATCAAAAAGGATCCTTTCGCCATCGTTGATAACTATGCAGGGCAATCCTACCTTTCCCATTTCTTTGACTTTATTGAATTCTTCATAGTTATCCCTGTATTTCAAAAACATTTTTAAGTTTAACATATTTTCTGTAATATCCAAGTATGCATATTTAATGTTGCGTTTTGAAAGATACTCTTTCGCTGGCTCACAATCTGGTCAATGTTTGCTTCCAAATACAATTATCTTTTTCATACTACCTCTCCTTACTAAATTACTTATTCCCTTATCATTATACTTTAGTTTCTATTTTTTTAATAGATTAAATAAATTATTGACATTAAATTGGGTATATTTTATCTTATAATAGTCGAATTATAGTCTATGGGAGGTTATGTTTTGGAAGATTATGTAATTGTCATTGGCGGTGCAAATATAGATATTATCGGTACCCCTTATTCAAAACTTAGTTTTCATAATTCAAATCCCGGCAAAACCAACATGTCCTTAGGTGGTGTAGCAAGAAACATTGCTGAAAACCTTAGTCGCTTAGGTGTGAAAGTTGAATTCATTACAGTTCTAGGCCATGATTCCTATGCCAATGAAATTAAAAAAAGTTGCAATGACCTAACTATTAGTTTAAAACATTCTTTAGTAAAACCTGAGGAGAGAACATCCACATACCTTTGTATTAATGACGAATTTGGCGAAATGCAGTTGGCTATTTCCGATATGGAAATATATAAATATATTACTCCTGAGTTTTTAGAAGGAAAAATGGATATCATTAATAATAGTAAGGTATGTGTTTTAGATACTAATATTCCAACAGACTCCTTATTTTATTTAATGGATAATTGTAAAGCCCCGATTTTTTTGGATACTGTTTCAAATAGTAAAACCGAAAAGATAAAAGACCATATTCATAATATCCATACCCTAAAGCCTAATATTATGGAAGCTGAAATCCTTTCAAATATGAAAATTTCTAACCATGAGGATTTAGAAAGGGCTACAGAAATAATTATGGAAAAGGGTGTTAAAAACCTTTTCGTCTCCCTAGGCTCTAAGGGTGTATATTATACTAACGGAAAGGAAAAAGGCAATATCCCTATTATTGAAAACACTATCGTTAGTACCACAGGAGCTGGAGACAGCTTCTTAGCTGCAGTTGTCTGGGCCTATTTAAATGGTCTTAGTATAGAAAAGGCAGCTAAAATAGGCATTGCAGCTTCAACAATCACTGTAAAATCTAAACTTACAGTAAGTACAGATATGTCAGTTGAAAATATTGAAAAAACTTTAAGAAAATTGGAGGTAGAAGATGAATAATTTAGTTATTTCCCCCGAAGTAAAAAAGGCCTTAGATGAAAACAGGCCAGTGGTAGCTTTGGAATCTACCATTATCTCCCATGGAATGCCTTATCCTCAAAATGTGGAAACTGCCCTAAATGTGGAAAAAATAGTTAGGGAAAACGGTGCCATTCCAGCAACTATAGCAATTATTGGCGGAAAGTTAACCGTTGGTATTT
>JAAYHU010000117.1 GCA_012735245.1 Tissierellia bacterium | reverse complement strand
TTGTCATATCTACATAATATATATTTCCCCTTTCTAAAATCTTCTATATGAACTATTTCTGATGGACCATAATGGGCTGTTCTTTCAGAGTCCCTATGGGCTCCCAATGGAGTAAAATAAAGACCTGAACCTTTAACAAAAATGATTAATAATATTATCAAAGCAATTATATTTCTTATAAGCTTCTTCTTTCTATTCAATATTCTCACCCGACTTTAAGGGAATTTCTAACTTGTAATATCTATTATATCTATCATATTCAATAATCAAAGTTTTAGCATCTTTACGGAAATTTTCAACACTTACCATTCCTTTAGAAACAATGCCCCCGGTTGTATGACTAGAACCTCTATAATATTTACTGCCTTTATCATCAGTTATAATACCAATAGTACCTAAACTCCAACCACTTCCCCATAGCTTCTTGTCATAGTAGTAATAACTTATATGCAATGTCCCGTTTTTGTCATACACTACATTTTTAAAATTAATAACTGTGTCATCTACCTGTACTCTTTCATTAACATCTATTTTATATACTATATCTTCCTTTGGAATTTCTCTTATGAGTTTATCATCAAAAATTGAGTATCCCAAATCTATAATTACTGGCACTGCCATAAAGATATTTATTATTACAAATAATATTACCAGCACTTTTGAAGCTAAATATAACCAGCCAATTAGCGGATGATGCTCTTTATTTAACTGAATTCCTATTTCCTTTGGATCACCCATATCTTTAATGGCTTTCTCTTCTGCTTCATAATAAGTTAATCCTTGCTGTGTATAATAATCTATCCTATCCCAAATATGCTCTTGCAACTCCATCCTTATATCTTCTTTATCAAATGGAAATTTAACATAAGATAAAACAGTATCTAAAAATTCCTTAGAGCGTTGAAAACCCATGATTTTCACCGCCTATGACCTTGTTTACTGATGTAGAAAACACATGCCACTGCCTTTTCTCTTCTATAAGCTGTTTTTCCCCCTTAGTCGTTATTTGGTAATACTTTCTTTCCTTCCCTGTCCCTCCTTTTTTTCTATAGGATTTTAAATAGCCTTCATTTTCTAATCTGTGGAGTATTGGATATAGGGTGCCCTCCTTTAACTTAAAAGTATTATCAGACCGCTCTTCTAATTCTTTTATTATCTCATATCCATACATATCCTTCTCCTTTAGCAACGACAATATCAATAAGCTGGTACTGCCTCCAATTAAACCTTTGTCGATTTTCACCATAATACCTCCTAAACATACCTAGATTATCTATGTATAATTATACATAGATAATCTAGGTATGTCAAGGTTAACTGCCTGACCCCTCCATAGGTAAAGGAGTTGACGATTTCCAAACTCTGAACTGACCAAAAAGACAAGGTGGCTTGAAGTACAATAAGGCCTGAAAACAAAAAATTGCCTCCTATAATGGAACCAAGCAATAATAAAACTTTTCCAAAAGTCCATTTAATATTCAATTTACATATAGACCAAATAAGTACAACTAAGCCTTGTAAAAGCCTACCTATTCTCATCATTTGGATACTATGGCCTAATACTTGTAATATAGTTGTCCTTGGTCTTAGGAGGATCCTATCAAAATCTCCCATTTTCACTAGGCTTGGAAAAATATCAAATCCCCTTGTCCATCCTTCTGTAATTGAAAAAGCAATATGAACTATTCCATAAAATAAGGCTACCTCTTCAAAGGTAAATCCCTTAATGTTTCCAAATTTGTCAAATAATACCCACAGCCCAAGAAATTCAACAAAAGTTATTAAAAAATGACCAAGGGACATCATTATAAAGGAGGCCTTATATTGCAGCTGAGATTCTATATTTAACTTCAGATATTTGAAATATAGCCTTATGCCATCCATAACTTATCCTCTTTGCACGATAATATCTTTTATTTTCCTCATTAATATTCCTTTACCTAAGACATATAGTATAAGTGCCCACAGAATTTGAAAGCCAAAATAGTTAAATAACTGATTAAATTGTATTTCTCCTGTAAAAAACCTTGCTGGTATATCAACTAAGCCACTAAAGGGCAGGTAATTTAATATTTGTTTCATCTTATCTGGGAATAGGGGTAAGGGAACTACCATACCTGAAAATAAAGTTACAATGGCTGATAGTAATCTTTGGATACCATCTCCGGAAATAGAATAGAGGGTAGTTATATTTATAATATTTGTAATGGCACAAGAAATTAATAAGGCACCAAAGCTTGTCACAAGCCAAGCTAGAAATGCTAAAATATTTGGAGGTAAAATCATCC
>JAAYHU010000116.1 GCA_012735245.1 Tissierellia bacterium | reverse complement strand
GATGTTACAAGGACCCTGGGCTTATATCAAGGAAATTAGCCTATTTAAATAATTTGATGCATGGTGACAATCTAAAGTGACCATGCATCTTTTATATAATCTCTATCTTTCCTATTTTCATTATGGGCCAATCCTTATGGAATACACACAAGACAATACTTAACTATAAGATCTCCACATCTGAATTTAATTTATATATTACATTTTTTCTTTCTACTATAATAGTGGTCTTTTTTGAAAGGCTTTCATGCTCCCTAATTTTTAGTATAAGCTCCCTATTTGGATTTATGGCAATAGGATTGCCTACCATCTCAAGCATAGACAAGTCTCCTACAGTGTCCCCATAGGCATAGCTTAGGTCTAAATCAATATCGTATTTCTCCAGAAATTCCGACAAGGTCTTATACTTGTTATCTGAGTCCCACATTTTTTCTATCTTGCCTGTAAAATTGTTGTTTTCATCTACTAAATAGCTGGTGCCCCTGTATTCTGTTGCCCCGTATTTTTCAGCCATCTTTGACACTAGAAAATCAGGGCTACCTGATATGAAAAATATCTTATGGCCATTTTTTTGATGCCACAATATCCTGTCCCTAGAGTACTTGTATACCATATCTCCATTTAGGTTTATTACCTGGGAGGCTATAAATTCGATATAGGACTTGTTTACTCCCTTTAATTCGTCTAAATATACCTTGCCCAAGGCTTCCAGGTAGTCGTCAAAATCCCCGTATCTCTTTTCCCATTCATCGTATATGGGCTTTATTTTGCTATACCAGACTGAAGGGTTAATGACTTCATATTTAATTAATTTCTTGAAATGTTCTATCATTAGAGAATTTCTAAATATGGTCCCGTCAATATCGAAAAAAGCTGCAATATTTCCCATTTTACCACCTATTTTCTTTTTATATTTATACTATTATATATCATTTACCCAGATTCATAAAGGAAGAATATATAGTTTTATTATATGGTATGTTTTTTTGTATTTGTATATAATGTTAATAAGCGTATTTATTTTTATCTATAGGAGGCCTAAGATGCGTATCGGTTGCTTTATAATATTTTTATTAATATCTATATTCTTGTTTATAATATTTTCCTTTGTTAGCTCAATAGTAGCCATAAGCCTTTTAATTCCCCTTTTGCCCGTCTTAGCCTTAGTTCTACTCCTTTATCTAATATTTAAAAGAAGGTGAAACAAGCCTTTTAGATTCTTATAAGAGGCTTGTTTCTTTTGGATTTAATTTACTGATATTTTCTTTCAAATTTAATATTATGGGTATAATATGCCTATAAGAAAGGAAAGGATGATTTTATGTCAAAATATCATGAAAGCCCAAGTATTTATATAGATGAAATAGAACTAAGGGTCTTGAACCTTAATAGGTCTAAGGAATTTTATACAAAGATAATGGGATTTAAAGTCATTGAGGAGGAAGAAAAAAGGGTGGTCCTATCAGCCGACGGTGTAAAGCCAATGGTAACCCTAGTGGAGCCAGAAAATCCAATACCAAAACCTCCCAGAAGAACTGGCCTCTACCATTTTGCCATCCTCCTGCCAAGTAGGAAGGACTTAGGCTTATTTTTGAAACATATTAGGGAAATGGGTTACCCAATTGTTGGTGGAGCCTATCACGGAGTCAGTGAGGCAGTATATTTGCAGGATGTAGACGATAATGGAATAGAAATCTATAGGGATATAGATGAAAAACATTGGGATAGGAAAAATAATCAGATTAACATGGTAACTGAACCACTGGATTACAAGGCCATAATGGCTCTAGCAGGTGAAGAAAAGTGGCAAGGCCTGCCAGAGGATACAATACTAGGTCATATCCACCTTCATGTAGGAGACCTAGACCAGGCTAAGAGATTTTATTGCGAAGGATTGAGTTTTGATTTAATTATGTCCATGGCCAACTCAGCCCTATTTATATCCACCGGTGGCTACCATCACCATATAGGTTTAAATATTTGGCATGGGAAAAATGCCCCACCCCTACCAGACAACTCAGCTGGCATGAAGTATTTTTCCCTGGTATTTCCCAATGCTGAAATAAGGGAAGAAAAGATAAATAACCTAAAAAAACTAGGCTACAAAATAATAGAAGATGAAGCTGGCATATTCACCAAGGACCCATCGGAGAATTTAATTAAACTTGTACTATAACTAAATGGCATACTTCTTGCTTATATAAAATGATAAAAGCATATTATCATTTTTATATAAGGAGGAAGTAGGATGAGATTATTGAACAAAGTGGCAATTATTACAGGTGGAGGAAGAGGAATAGGAGAGGCAACTGCTAAGAAATTTATTAAAGAGGGGGCCAAGGTAGTCATAGCCGATATCAACCAAGAAGATATTGAAAGAACTGTTGAAGAAATAAGGGAAATGGGCGGAGAAGTTGAAGGCATCTATGTAGATGTAACTAAGATGGAGTCGGTAAACAGGATGATAGAATTTACCCTAGAAAAATTTGGCAGGCTAGATATTTTAGTAAATAATGCAGGCATAACCATGGACGCCACCCTGTTGAAGATGACAGAAGACCAATGGGATAAGGTTGTGGATGTAAACCTTAAGGGAGTATTTAACTGTGGTCAGGCTGCTGCCAGGGTAATGGCAGACCAGGGTAGTGGAGTAATCCTAAATGCTTCATCGGTAGTAGGCCTATATGGGAATTTTGGCCAAACAAACTATGCTGCAACTAAGTGGGGGGTTATCGGCATGACCAAGACCTGGGCCAAGGAATTGGGCAGGAAGGGAGTTCGTGTAAATGCAGTGGCTCCAGGCTTTATAGCCACTCCAATGGTAAAGAAGATGCCTGAAAAGGTAATAAACATGATGAAGGAAAAGACCCCACTACAAAGATTAGGTGAGCCTGAAGAAATTGCCAATGCCTATGCCTTCTTAGCCTCCGATGAAGCCCAGTTTATAACAGGTGCAGTACTAGAAGTAACTGGTGGAGTAGTATTATAAGAGCCTAAAGCTATTATCCGATGGTGATAATAGCTTTTTAGTTATTTAATTTTACTGATATTAGGTCTCTCCTATGGTAAAATAAATAAAGAGTAATGGATGTTTTGGAGGTGCTTCATGGCCGATAACAAAGATAAACTCCAACAAGATGAATTTTTTGATTTGGAAGAAGATGCTGCAGTGACTGAATACCTTATATCCATGCTACACAAAATATTTGACCCCTTACCAGTTCCCTTGATCCTGTTGGACAAAAACGGGATTATCAGGATGATAAACCAGGTATTTGCAGACTTTTTGCGCTATCCAAAGGAAGAAATCATAGGAAAATATGTCCTAGATGTGGACAAGTATTCCCGCTTTCCCTATGTTCTAAGGACTAAGAAGGCAGAAATAGCATGGAAGCACACCTTTGAAAATGGCCATACTGCCATAGTCCATAGGATTCCCGTCTTAGATAATAAGGGAGAGGTAAAATATGCAGTGGGCATGGTCCTATTTGAAGACCTGGAACAGTTTAGGGAAATTATAACTAAGAACAAGCTGCTGGAGACGGAAATCCACCTATATAAAAATCAGCTAAGGGAAATGTACGGTGCCAAATATTCCTGGGACAATATCGTAGGCAAAAGTGAAAAAATGGCCCAAGCCAAGTTCATAGGTAAAAGGGCTTCAAATTCAGTATCCAATGTCTTAATCTTGGGAGAATCTGGAACAGGAAAGGAATTATTTGCCCATGCCATTCACAACGACAGCCCTAGAAGCTTTTCCCCCTTTGTTAAGGTAAACAGTGCCGCCATTCCCTCAGAGCTATTGGAATCGGAACTCTTTGGCTATGAGGAAGGGGCCTTTACAGGAGCTAAAAAGGGAGGTAAAATTGGCAAGTTTGAATTGGCCAACGGTGGAACAATCTTCTTAGATGAAATAGGAGATATGCCACTTAAAATGCAGGCAAAGCTGCTTAGGGTATTGCAGGAAAAGGAATTTGAAAGAGTTGGGGGCAACAAGGTAATTAAAGTAGATGTAAGGGTAATAGCAGCTACAAATAAGGACTTGAAAAAGCTAATCCAGGAAGGAAAGTTTAGGGAAGACTTATACTATAGATTAAATGTAATGACTATTGAAATCCCGCCTTTGAGGGAAAGACAAGAGGATATTGAAGAACTGGTGAAGGTCCTTTTAAAAAAGCTTTCCGACCAGCTGGGCAAATATGTGTCCAATATTTCAGACAAGGCCTTAGAATATCTTCTAGCCCATTCCTGGCCAGGAAATGTTAGGGAGTTGGAAAATGTATTGGAAAGGGCCATAAACCTTACTGATTCAGATACTATTTTGCCAGTTCATCTGCCAGTATATATAACCCAAAGTTCGAGAAAACCCATAGACGGGCCTGTAAGACCCCTTAAGGATATAATCGAAGATGTGGAAAAAGAAGCCATCCTTAGATGCTTAGAATATACAGAAGGAAACAAGTTAAAGACAGCAGAACTATTGAATATTAGCCGTTCATCCTTATATAACAAGATGGAGAAATATGGGATAACTTAAAACTACCCTTGTGGGTAGTTTTTTTATGATAATTTACACTTGTGTCTGTACAAAAACTACACATGTCCAAAAATAATACAGGAACCCTTGCCAAAAATCTACAAAGAAATTCCAAAAATCCCTCATACCTATACTTATTTTATCTTGGCATACTAGTTGCATATAAAATAAGGCAAGAAAAAGATATGAAGGGAGAATTCCATGGCAAACTTACTAGATTCTTTTGTAAAGGTAGCACCCTATATAAGTCAACTTACCAATACTGACATAGCAGTATCCGTATGTGATTTGGAAAAATGCCTAATCTATGTTCCAAGCAAGAAATTGGACCACAAATTAAGGGCTGGAGATCCCCATGTGAAGGGTTCTGTAAATTATGAATCCATTATAACAGGTAAAAGGGTATTTAAAAGGGTAGGGCCAGAGGTCTTTGGTTTTCCCTATATTGCAATAGCCATACCAATTAAAGATGAAGCTGGCCAAATAATAGGCTCAGTATCCTTTACTGAGGCTGTAGACAGGCAGGACTTACTCTTGGCTCTGGCAGATAATTTAAAGGCTACAATGGAGCAGTTAACATCCATTACAGAGATAATTACCACCAACTCTCAGAAGCTTAAGGATGTAGGAAATGGCTTAAATATTTTTGCAAAAGAATCTATGGAAAAGGTGGCAGATACGGAAAATATTTTGGGCTTTATTAGGTCCATATCGGAAAAGACCAATTTATTAGGATTAAACGCCTCCATAGAAGCAGCAAGGCTGGGGAAAGAAGGTGGAGGCTTTGGGGTAGTGGCAGAGGAAATTAGGAAGCTAGCAATTTCCATCAGCGATTATGTAAAAAATGCAGAAAGGATAATAGATGACCTAAAAACCTCCACAGACCAAATAACTAGGAGGCTGGAGGAGCTACTAAGCATTTCCTCCCACCAGATAGAGATCAACAACTATATTAGGAGCCTAGTTGTTGAAATAAACGAGAGGGCGGAAAGGTTAAATGAAAATGCCAAGTTATTAAATGAGGAGGGTTAAAATGTTTAAACTGAATTCTGTCAACTTGCCAAATGGAGAAACAATGGGTTATAGGAAGGCTGGAGCAGGGGAGAAAGTTCTTATCCTAGTTCATGGCAATATGTCCAGCTCCCAGCATTGGGATACTGTAATGGAGAGGATGCCTGAAGACTTTACAACCTACGCCATAGACATGAGGGGCTTTGGCATATCCAGCTACAATACTCCTGTCAACTCTTTAAGGGACTTTGCTGAGGACTTAAAACTATTTGCAGAGGCCTTAAACTTGAAGAAGTTCAGCCTGGCAGGCTGGTCAACAGGGGGCGGAGTCATTATGTACTTTGCCATAGACTATCCAGAATATGTAGATAAATTGATTCTAGTGGAGTCAGTAGGCATAAAGGGTTATCCAATGTTTAAAAAGGATGAAAAGGGCAAGCCAATTTTAGGAGAATTTTTAAAGACTAAGGAAGAAATAGCCAAGGACACAGTACAGGTAATACCCATATTAAATGCCTATGAAAATAAGGATAGGGATTTCCTAAGGCTTGTATGGGATTCTACAATCTATACATTCAACAAGCCCAGTGAAGAAAGATATGAAAAATACCTAGATGCCATGCTGCAGCAAAGAAACTTAGTAGACGTAGACTATTCCCTAGTCCATTTCAATATTTCAGACCACCACAATGGTGTAGTAGAAGGAACTGGAGAAGTACACAAGATAACAGCTCCTACCCTAGTGATCCAAGGGAAAGAGGATTTAGTAGTGCCGGTGGAAATGGGAGTAGGCATAGCTGAGGCCATAGGTGAAAACGCCAAGTTGGAACTATTGGACAATGGGGGCCATGCACCTATGACCGACGACTTAGACAGGTTTATGAATTTGATCTTGTCCTTTTTGAAATAAAGAAAATCTAGGAGGTAATAAAGTGACAGATATAAATGTTGGAATAGTAGGTACAGGCATTTATATACCAGAAGGCAGAATGACTGCAAAAGAAATTTCCCAAGCCACCAAGGGCTATTGGGCAGAAGAAGCAGTCATTGAAAAGCTAGGTATAATAGAAAAGCCAATACCAGGACCAAATGACGGGACCCAGGAAATGGGAGTTAGGGCAGGCCTTGATTGCCTGGAGAGGACAGGAATAGATCCAAAGGAAATAGACTTGATCCTCTGTATGGGGGAGGAGTGGAAGGAATACCCCCTTACAACCTCAGGCATCTATATTCAGGAAAAAATAGGAGCCACCAATGCTTGGGCCATAGATGTTCAGCAGAGGTGCTGTACCACAGTAGCTGCCATGAAGATGGCCAAGGACATGATGATTGCAGATGAAGATATAAATACAGTAATGATAGTAGGCGGCTATAGGAATGGAGACTTCGTTGACTATACCGATAAGGATATGTCTATGATGTACAATCTATCAGCCGGTGGCGGAGCCATTATCCTAAGGAAAAATTACAATAAAAATCTTCTACTAGGCACCCATATACTGACAGATGGGTCCATGGCCAGGGATGCCGGAGTAGAATATGGAGGTACAGAAAAGCCCATTACTAGAGAAAATGTAGATATTGCATATAAATCCCTAAGGATCTTTAATCCAGAACATATGAAGTCCAGACTAAATGAAGTCTCAATGAAAAACTGGTTCTACTGCATAGATAAGGCCTTTGAAAAATCGGGCATTTCAAAGGAGGAGCTGGGATATCTTGCAGTACTGCATTTTAAATATTCACAGCATAAGGCCATGGTAGAAGCCTTAGGCTTAACTGAAGACCAGACTATTTATCTATCTAAGTATGGCCATATGGGCCAAGTAGACCAAATCCTATCCCTCCATCTAGGCTTAGAACAGGGCAAGATAAAGGACGGTACAGTAATCTCCATGATAGCAGCAGGTATAGGATATGCTTGGGCAGCAAATGTAATTAAATGGGGACCGATAGGAGGTAATTAAATGGACGTAATGAAGATCTATAAGGAAAAATTAATAAGTGTAGAAGATGCACTAAGGATGGTAAAGTCAAATGACAATATAGTATCTGGCATGGCTGCAGCAGAAGGAAGGGAGTTTTTAAAGAACCTTCACACCATAGCAGACAGGGTTAAAAATGTCAATGTAACTACCTGCCTGCCTATGGGTGATTATGAATATTATGTAAATCCTGAGTATAAGGAAAGCTTTACCATGGAGGGGTGGTTCTACAGCCCAGCCATTAGAAAGGCCCACAAGACTGGCAATATATCCTATATACCAAACCACCTTCATTTAGCAGCTAAAAAGAGGCTGTTCCACAGAAAGCCCAATATATACATTGGAGCAGGCTCATTAATGGATAAACATGGCTATATTTCCCTATCCCTGTCTACCACCTATGAAAGGGAAATAATGGAGGAGGCAGATATAGTCATAATCGAAGTCAATCCAAATATGCCAAGGACCTTTGGAGACTCAGTTGTCCACATAAGGGATATAGACTATGTAATAGAAGTGGACTATAAGCCTCCTACCCTGCCTGAAGTAGCAGTAACAGAAAAGGACAGGATTATAGGCAGATATATAGCAGACTTAATCGATGACGGTTCCACAATACAACTGGGTATAGGGGGTATTCCAAATGCTGTAGCTGCTGAACTCATAAACAAGAAGGACCTGGGAGTCCATACGGAAATGCTTACAGATGGAATGGCAGACTTATACAAGGCAGGGGTTATTACTGGTAAGTATAAGACCCTGATGCCGGGGAAAATGGTGGCTACCTTTGTCCTTGGAACACAAAAGCTGTACGACTTTGTAGATGACAACCCTGCCGTTCAAATAATGAGGGGGTCATGGGTAAACGACCCTTACGTCATAGGCCAAAACTATAAAATGGTTTCCATAAATACCACCATGGAAATAGACTTAACTGGCCAGTGCTGTTCAGAATCCATAGGTCATGTGCAGTTTTCCGGTACTGGAGGGCAGGCGGATACAGCCATAGGGGCCCAAATGTCTGAAGGAGGAAAGTCCATCATAGCCTTACATTCCACAGCTGATATAAGGGTTCCAGGCCAAGAGACGAGGAAGACCGTATCAAAAATAGTAACTAGATTAGCCCATGGAGCAGCAGTAACCCTTTCTAGAAACGACGTTGATTATGTAGTTACAGAATATGGTGTAGCCTCCCTAAGGGGTACTTCCATCAGGGAAAGGGTAAAGGCCTTAATAAATATTGCCCATCCAGACTTTAGGGACCAATTGGAAAGAGAAGCTAGGGAACTGATGATATGGTAATTAGGAGGGAAAGCAATGCCTAAGGTAAAGATAAAGGATAAGCACATCTATTATGAAACTTACGGAGAGGGAGAACCAATAGTCATTTTAAATGGAATTATGATGAGTACTGCCTCTTGGGCCCCATTTGTTGACATATTATCGGAAAAAAACAAATTAGTATTGGTAGACTTCATAGACCAGGGCCAGTCCGATAGGGCCGAAGACCAGTATTCTCAAGACTTCCATGTAGAATGTTTAATAGAATTATTCCATAAACTGGACCTTGGGCAAGTTCACCTCCTAGGCATTTCCTATGGAGGAGAAGTAGCACAAAGATTTGCCTTAAAATACCAGGATAGGCTTTTAAGCCTTATCTTATCCAATACTACCAGCTACACCAATAAATTATTAAAGGACATAGGGGAAAGCTGGATTCATGCAGCCAAAAGTTATGATGGCCATACATTTTTCAAAGCAACCATGCCCTTTATCTACTCTGCAGAATTCTATGAAAAGAATATAGACTGGTTAATGGCAAGGGAAGAGGCCTTTTCCCTTGCCCTAAGGCCAGATTGGTATGAAGGCTTCATTAGGCTAGTCAGGTCTGCAGAGGACCTAGATATTAGGGAGGAAATAAAGAATATTAAGGTGCCCACCTTGATAATAGGTTCAGAATTTGATGCCACTACTCCTTTAAGATATCAGGAGGAAATCCATAGGAGGATACCCCATTCAAAATTTGTAGTAGTTAAGGGGGCAGGCCATGCCCTCATGTATGAAAAGCCACAGGAGTTTGCAGCCTTAGTTCTGGGCTTTGTAAAAATCTATAATGCTGAAATCAAGATCTTCTAAGAAGGGGTGACAAGATGAGCATCTTCATTCAGATACTATTAAATAGTTTGGAAACTGGAGGCGTTTATGCCTTAGCAAGCCTAGGAATAATACTTATCTTTAGAACATCTAATACAACCAACTACGCTCAAGGGTCCATATCCATGTTCAATGCCTTTATTGCAACCTATATACTCATGGGTACAGGCCTTCCAGCCTTTGCAGTGGCTATACTGGCTATGCTATCTGCATTTTTAGTAGGAGTTTTAGTAGATAGGATAGTTATATCTAGGGCCCAAAAAGTCAATCCAGTGTCGAAGCAGATAATTACCCTAGGCTTGATAATGATATTTTTAGGCTTGGCACCAATGCTCTTTGGTACTGACCCCCTTCAATTTCCAAGATTTATCTACGGAGCCCATACAATAATGGGAGCCAATATAAGCTACAATGCCATTTTAAATATAATCATAGGGATAGTAATCATGATCTTCCTATTCCTTATGCTGCAAAAGAGCAAATGGGGCCTGGCAGTAAGGGCTACTGCTTCCAATGACATAGTGGCCAGGATGATGGGGATACCAACCCCCTTAATTACAATGGGATCCTGGGCCATAGCTGCTTCCCTAGGAACCCTTGCCGCCCTTATGATAGCTCCAACCAGCAGTGTAAACTTGTCCATGATGGATGGGGTGCAGATAATAGCCTTGCTGGCCTGTGTCCTTGGAGGCTTTCAAACCTTCTACGGCCCAGTAGTGGCAGCATATATTATAGGCTTTGCCAGCAACTTTATCTCCTTTTATATTTCATCTGTATGGAGCGATTCAATCCTATATGTTTTGATATTGATAACTATTCTTTTCAAGCCAAATGGCTTATTTGGCAAAAAGATTGTAAAGAAGGTATAGGAGGTGTAGATATGAGAAAAAGAGAGAACAAGCTTATACAAGTATATAAAAGCAAAAAGCCCTACTCAGACTATATACTGTTTGGAATCCTCCTAATTACGCTTCCTATACTGGTGGATATGGGGTGGTTGAAATACTCATATTTAACTACCATAGCCAGCATCCTCATATACTCCATAGTGGCCTTGGGACTAAACCTCTTAGTAGGATATTCAGGATTAATATCTCTAGGTACAGCAGGATTTATGGGCTTAGGAACTTACCTGGCAGCCTTTTTAACTAAGGACTTAAATCTCCCCTTTGAAATATCTTTAACTATATCGGTTTTAGTCCCAATGGTCATAGGGATTTTAACAGGCCTAGTTTCCTTGAGAATAGAAGGCTATTATCTAGCCATAGCCACCCTGGCCATATCTGAAATACTTCGAAAGATATTTGTAGAATTTGAGGTGGTGACCAATGGCTTTTCAGGGAAGCAGGCTTCCTATCCAACCCTTTTGGGCTTTTTAGACTTAGGCAGAAATGGGACCTTTATTTTAATAGTGGTCTTTTTAATAGGGATAATGATTTTAACCTATAACTTGATAAACTCCTATACAGGCAGGGCCCTATCTACCATGAGGGGTTCAGAGGCTGCAGCCCAAGCCATGGGAATAAATATCTTTAAATACAGGCTGCTGGCCTTTGCCATAGCTGTGGCCTATTCAGCCCTTGGAGGAGTATTATATATGCATTTTGTAAAATACACCTACCCCAATGCTTGGACCCTTACCTTGTCTCTAAATATATTGGCAGTCATCATCATAGGAGGGGTAAGGTCTATTCCAGGAACAGTCTTAGGAGCCTTCGTAGTCTTTGGTATACCAGACCTTATCCTGAAAAGACTTCCACTGATTGGAGATATTGACGGGGCAGCCTATATATTCAATGGGGTATTGATAATCTTAACCATACTATTCTATCCCTTGGGACTTATACACATTGGGAAAGATTTGAAAAAGCTTAGATTTAAGCTAAGAAAAAGAAAGGAGAGCTACAGTGAGCAAGCATGATTTTATACTAAAAGTTGAAGACCTTTCAATAGCTTTTGGCGGCCTTAAAGCTGTAGATTCCTTATCTTTTGAAATAAAAGAAAAAGAAATCTTTGGCCTCATAGGTCCCAATGGTGCAGGAAAGACTACAGTTTTTAACTGTATAACCCAGTTTTACAAACCAGATAGGGGCAGGGTCTATTTTAGAAATAAAGATGGTCAAATAGAAGACCTAGTGGGAAAGAAACCCCATGAAATCATATCAAAGGGTTTGGTCAGGACTTTCCAAAACATTGAGCTCATAAGGGAATTGTCGGTAATAGACAATGTGCTTGTAGGTTCCCATATAGAGTTTAAAGCTTCCCTTTTCAGCCAATTATTCAGGCTTCCAAAGGCAAAGAGGGAAGAGGAAAGGCTAAGGAGGAAGGCAGAAGAAGTCCTTAAATACATGGGCCTTTACCATATAAAGGACCAGCTGGTGGCAGGCCAGCCCTATGGGATCCTAAAAAAGATAGAATTGGCCAGGACCCTGATGTTAAGTCCTAGAATGATTATTTTAGATGAACCAGCCGCAGGCCTAAACGATACTGAAACCCTAGAACTAATAGAAATAGTAAGGGAAATAAGGGATAAGCTAAATACCACAATCCTACTAATAGAGCATGACATGAAATTTGTCACAGACCTTTGTGATAGGATATGTGCCATTTCCTTTGGAAAGCTACTTGCCATTGGCACCCCGGAGGAAATCCAGGCCAATGAAGAAGTGCAAATTGCCTACTTGGGAAAGGGGGATGAATAATGGAAGCCCTTAGGATTAAGAACCTAAAGGTCAACTATGGGGCCATAGAGGCCCTGAAAGGAATAAACATGTCTGTAAAGGAAAGCCAAATAGTAGCCCTCTTAGGTTCCAATGGTGCTGGGAAGACCACAACCCTAAGAAAGATCTCCGGAGTATTGGAGGCCACAGAGGGGACAGTGGAATTCTTTGGCAAGGACATTACTAAAATGGCCATAAATAAAATCGCCTCCTTAGGCATTATTCAATCCCCTGAAGGTAGGCAGGTCTTTAACGACCTTACTGTGGAGGAAAACCTGAGAACAGGAGCCTATACTATAAAGGATAGGAAAACCATAGAGAAAAACTTTAACAGGGTATACAATTATTTTCCTGTCCTTAAGGAAAGAAAGAACCAAATTGCTTCTACCTTATCTGGTGGAGAACAGCAGATGCTGGCCATAGGAAGGGCCCTTATGGGAAGCCCAAAACTATTACTGCTAGATGAGCCATCCTTAGGTCTAGCCCCACTCATAGTTAAAAACATATTTGAAATCATAAAGGAGATAAAAAAGGATGGCACAACAGTCCTAATAGTAGAGCAGAATGCTTCCCAGACTTTGAAAATAGCAGACTATGCCTATGTCTTGGAAGTAGGCAAGATCATCATGGAAGGTACTGGAGATGAACTTAAAGATAATCCTCAATTAATTGAGGCCTATCTTGGAGGAAATAAAAAATAATTAAATTAGGGGGTATATTGATGAAAAGGTCAATATCTATTGTTTTGATCATTGGAATACTTCTAATGACTATTACAGGATGTACTAGCAAGGAAACCCTTTCCCAAGGTGTAACAGAGGAAGTAGTAAAGGTAGGAAATACTGCTGCCACCTCTGGGGCCTTTGCAGCAGTAGGGGTACCCTTTAATGCAGGTATAGAGGCATATTTTAAAATGGTTAACGATGCCGGTGGAATAGATGGAAGAAAAATAGAGTTTATCCACTATGACGATGAATTTGACCCAACAAAGGCCATAGCCTTTACGGAGCAGCTAATAAATGATGATAAGGTATTTGCCATTGTAGGCCATTTCGGTACACCTACCATAGGTGCAACCTTGGATTTGTTAAAAGAGACGGGAATTCCAACAGTTTACTTTGCAGCAGGAATAGCTGAACTCTACAACGAAGATGCAACAAGTGTTGAAAAGGGCAGGGGCCTATTCCCAGTACAGCCAATCTATGTTACAGAAGGTAGGCTAATTGTAGCTAGGGCCATAGAAGAGCATGGGGCTAAAAAAATAGGTGTAATCTATACCAATGACGATGCTGGAAAGGACCTCCTAAGTGGAGTAGAAATCCAAGTGGAAAAGCTAGGGGGAGATTATTCAGTCGTTAAGGAACAGATAAATCCCGGTGCCACAGACGTATCCTCAGCAGTTTTGAAGATGAAAAATGAAGACGTAGACGTAATAGTGGCAGCTTCAATACAGGCAACCCTACCAACTATTATAAAGGGCCTGATTGCCCAAGGAGTAGCTAAGCCAGTATTTACAACATATTCAAATGCCGATGCCACAACTATAGCAAACTTTGCCCAAGACTATGCAACAGCACCTAATCAGTTCCCAATATACTCCAATGCCTGGGTAGACTTATCAGATGAAGCAGAAGTAAATGCCTTCGTAGAAGGGATGACCAATTTTGGCCACCCAGAATATGCATCCAATGCCTTTGCCATGGCAGGCTGGATAGCAGGTCACTTTATGGCAGAAGGCCTTAGAAGGGTGGAAGGCAAACCATTAAACTGGGAAAACTTTATGGCAGCCATGGAAGAAGCAGAGTTTAAGATCCCAATGGGCGGTATAATAAACTATGCCGATGGCAAACGCTTAGGTACCCAATCCATGTCACTTCTAAAGGTTTCCGAGGATGGAACTACTTGGGAAGTCTTTAGGCCAGTAGAAGATTTAAATGATATTATAGAAAGAGTAAAGTAGATTGTTTATTTTTGAAAATTTGGAAAATAGCACCAAAGCAGGTGCTATTTTTTTTAATATTTTACATAATCTGGTTGTCAAATATTGACAATTATTATACAATTTTGTATAGTTTGTATAGGACCGTAGTCCCATTTTAATAAAAATCCATAGGACCTTTGTACTATTTTGCCTTTATCAGGTTAAAAAAAAAACCGGAAAAAGGAAAGTTAAAGAAAATAAAGATAAGAATTGAGGAGAGGAAATGATTTTTCTTAGTAAAAATGCGGTGGAAAAGACACTTAAACCCAGTAAACTTATCAGATTAGAGGAT
>JAAYHU010000115.1 GCA_012735245.1 Tissierellia bacterium | reverse complement strand
TCAAGAGTATCTACATCAGATTCTAAAGTATTAACATTTCCCAAATATACTAAATTATCATTTTCATAGGTAAAGGCTAAAATTGGGTTGCCTGCAGGACCTTGATCATAAAGCCATCCGTCTTCTACATACATGCCTCCTGCTAATACTACTCCTTCCACACTTTCAGGCTTTAATCTATATTCTAATTTCCAAAGTTCAACTGATGTTGGGAGTATATCATCAAGGGTGAATAACTTTTCTAACTTAGTTATCTCCTTATTTACAATTTTGAAATCTCCCCATTCTGCCTTTTCAAGGATTTCAATTTGCTTATCTATATATTCCAAGGCAAAGTCCTCTGCTGTCTCACCTATATTTGTTTCATCTCCTGTATGAATACTATTATCAGGGGGATTGCTTAATAAGCCTACTGCTAAGACTATTATAACAACCATGGCAAGTATTGTAACCCAAAACTTTGGCTTTTTATAGTTTAACACATTCTTGATCCTGCTCTTGGTGTTGTTTTCTCCAAAGGCAATAGGTGAGCCTCCTATTGTTCTTCTACCAAGGGACAGGGATAATAAAGAATTTGAATAGTCTTTCTTGATACCATAGCCTAGTTCCTTGATAACTGATTCGTCACAGGATTTTTCCATATCTTCAACCATTAGATGAAAGGCCAACCATACCATTGGATTAAACCAGTGGATAGATAGGATTATAAAGGCTATGAACTTTATAATATGGTCTTTCCTTTTGATATGGGTTTCCTCATGTTTAATAATATATGGCTCTTCAGATTTGGCAAGGTTGTTGGGCAGGTAGATCTTAGGCTTTACTAATCCAAAAACAAAGGGTGTACCTATTGAATCCATCACATATATATTGTCATAGTAATGGGATGCCGATTTTAATTTCCTTGCTAGTCTTAGTGTAGACAATAGGCTATAAGCTAATAATAAGACCAAACCTACTACCCATATTAAACTTGCCGCCGAAATCCAGATTTGTATTGGGTTAACACTGGATTCAATAGGGGTAGGTGTAGATAAGACCCTATTTACAGCTCCATCAACCACCCTAATACCACTTTGAATCTGTGGTGCTGGTGTATAGGCAATATTTTCTGGTATAGTATTTGTATTTATAGATATTAGGCTAAATATGCTCTCAAAGGAAAAAGGAAAAACTAGTCTTAAAAAGGCTATAGCCCAAAGTCCATAGGAAAAAATCTTAGGTGCTCTTTTCAATAAAAGTCGAGCCAAAATAATAAAAAGAATTACATAAGTGGAGATAATACTCATATTGATAATTTGTAGAAAAATCTTCTCCATTTTTATTCACCCCTGTATTCATTAATTAACCTCTCTATTTCCTGAATTTCTCTTTTGCTAAGCTTTCTTCTTCTGGTAAAGGCAGCTAAAAACTTAGGTAAAGACCCATTAAAGTTTTCTTCAACAAAGATTTTGGTCTGTTCAGCATGATAATCTTCTTTCTTAGTTATTGCCTCTACAATGCTATTGTTATTCTCAACTATCTTCTTTTCTTCTAGTCTCTTTAACATGGTATAGGTGGTAGACTTTTTCCAATTAAACCTATCTTCACAAATCTTTACCAATTCCGATGATTTGATGGGCTCCTTTTCCCATATTATATTTGCCAAATTCTCTTCTGCTTCAGTAAGTCTATATTCAGCCATAAAGTCAACTCCCTTCGGTCTATAATTTGTAGACTTATCAATTATAGTCTATGTCCTGTAGACCAAATTGTCAATAGATTTTTTTATTTGTAATAAAATTGTAAAGAATAATATAAGAATGTTTTTCTATATTTTATGGTATAATGCTGTTAATAAATCTAAGATTTGGGGAGGAAAATATGAAAACAAATATATTTGTATTATGTGGTGGAAAATCTGTTGAACACGAGGTATCTTTAACTAGTGCTTCGGCAATAATCAATGCTATAGATA
>JAAYHU010000114.1 GCA_012735245.1 Tissierellia bacterium | reverse complement strand
TTACATAAGAATTTATGGTAGGTTCTGTCAAGGACGTTTTTTCCCTTGACAGGTTCTAACAGAAATTCTAAAATGACTTAGCAAAAAAAATTAAATTATTTCTTGACATTTAATAGCTGGTCTTATTTTTCTATTAATTATATTATACTAGTTTAAAATAACCAACTATTAAATATAAGGAAATCTAATACTAGATTTATCATTATAGATATAATTAATAGAAAATTCCATAATTATTTATTAGACAATTGGTATATCTTCATATCTTCCTGGCCTAATACTAAAATCTCGTCTTTACTAGTGAAGACCTTTTCTATGTTTTCAGTAAATTTGAGTATTTCCTTGCCATCTTTTATAATCAATAAATGACTTTTTCCATACAACAATATCTTATCTCCAAAGCTCAGTATTTTTTCATATTCTTCTATTAGCCTATGTTTATCTTGGGTCCTGCCGCTAAAATCAATGGTCTCCAAATAATTACTATATAATACATAGATTTTATCTTTTTCTAAATATATATCCTTTATTAAATCAAACTGCTTTTTCCACATAATCATTTCATTATTAATAAAATATAGGTACCTGTCTGTAAGGAGGATTACTTCTTCAGCCTGTGTAAAATCTAAATATAGTGCAATCTCTCCTTCAAAGTCTAAGGTCCTTAATCTTTCATTATTTATACCATAGATATCTAGCTGAGATTTTAGGACCCCTTCATTTAAATTCAATAGGGCTACTAAATTTTTATTTCCCACTTCATTGGTATGGTAGGTGAGAATATTTTTATCTTCATAGATATAGTTTCCAATTAATACCTTATCCTTATCTAATATATTAATAATCTCCATTTCAGGAGATTTTATATGGAAGATTAAATTTTCACCGCTTTCTTTAATATTGAATATTTCTTTATTTAATTGTAGCCTATCAACAGTGTTGCCCCTGCTGTCAAATAAATAAATATCTCCTGTTGCCCTATCGAATACATAAGCATATTTGTCTCCAAAATAAATGGCAGGATCAAAAAAATCAAATTTCTTCTCTAAAATTAGGCTGCCATCTGAATTTAAACAAGATATTTTATTATTACCCCATTTTATAATATTTCCATCAAAAAAATTTACACTTTCCATACCATCAATATCTTTAATGGCATGTTTTAATTTTATAACCTTTTCCCTTTCTACAAAGGAATCTATAAAGGCCATTATCTTTTTTTCATTATCTTCCTTTAAAAAAAACAGGCTAAGGGCAAGAAATAATAACAAAAATATTTTAAATCCTCTAAGACTGTTTCTATCCCTTCCCATAATTATCTCCTCGGTGTTATTATGTATATATTATACCATATACGAAATTTTATATAAATAAAGTATATTTTTTATATGCTTTATAAATTTTAAAATCATACCTTAATATTTTTAATTATATAATTAAATATTTTAATATTTGTGTTGACTTTTTTAAGGTTTAATAATAATATATTGGTAAGAGATAATTATACAGACTCAAGGGGGGTCTTTATGGCTACGAGAATAAAGATAAAGGTAATAGATAAGAACAATAATTTAAATATAAGACTGCCTGGAATACCCTTTTGGCTTATTTCTTCTCTATGTAATTTTGCCTTTTTGCTTAAATCCATTATATTGAAACATGCTGATGATTTAGATGAAGAAACTAGAGCCATCTTAAATGAACTAGACTATAAATCTATTAAAGAAATATTCGATGTTTTAAGGTCCTATGAACAATTCGATTTAGTAGATATATCTTCTGGAGATGGTACTGAGGTTAAGATTTCTATTCTTTAATTAAAGGAAGGTGAAAGGATGAAAAGAGAAGTATTAGGTAAATGCCCTGTATGTGGCGAAGAATTGTACGTTACAAAAATTAGTTGCCATAAATGCCATACACATATAGAAGGAAATTTTACACTTTGTAAGTTCTGTAAGCTTACGGAAGAGCAAAAAAGCTTCGTAGAAATATTTATAAAAAGCAGAGGCAATATAAAGGAAATAGAAAAGGAGTTAGGCATCTCCTATCCTACTGTTCGTGGTAGACTAGAAAATGTCATAGAAGCCCTAGGATATAGTCCTAAATATACTGCACCTACTGTCAATAAGAAGGAAGTTTTAAGGAAATTAAATGATGGGGAAATAACTCCAGAAGAGGCATTAAGGCTTCTTCAAGGGGAGGAGTAGGAGGTAGAGGGTCATGAGAGAAGAAAAGATGATGATTTTAACCATGTTAGAAGAAGGCAAGATAACAGCCGAAGAAGCTATAAAATTGCTGGAAGCCTTAGAGGATATTGATGTGCCCAATAGTTTTAGTAAAAATGATGAACTTAAAAATGAAAATCCTAAAAAGGAAACAAGTCCTGGTCCCTTGATATTTGATACTTTAGGAGAAATTGGTTCTGATATTGGAAATGCTCTTTCCAGCGTATTTGATGGTCTAAGGGATTTTACCCAATCTATTGGCTTTTGGACTAATTATGAGACTGTTTCAAAAGTTATAGATTATGATTTAGAACATGAAAATCCCAGCCTTGACCTAAGTGGAATTAACGGAAGCATAAAATTAAGACCTATTGAAGGAAATAAGCTAAAGATAAGGGCTGTATGTCAGTATAAAAAAGGCTTATTATTAGAAAATGAAAATTTCTTCAATTTCACTGCTGCTGAAGGAAGGATTGTATTTAGTCCAAAGTACAATAGCACTATATCAGTAAAATTAGATGTATCCCTGCCAGATAAAAAATATAATGAAATCCTATTGAATACTAGCAATGGAAAAATAGACATTAAAGAACTTGATGTAAATTCCTTAATTTGCATAACTTCCAACTCAGCAATTGAACTTGCAGATGTCAATGCTAGGAAAGTTGATTTAACAACTAAAAATGGCCGTATAGAATGTAGGGATATTAATACGAAAACCCTCAAAGCAGGTACAACAAATTCAGGCATCTATTTAAATGATATTTCCTGCAGTGAAATAGATGCAAAAACAGCAAATGCCAAAATAGACATTAATGACATAGTTGCAGATAAAATAGCATGTAGAACCTCCAATGCCTCAATAGATGCTGTAGATATTGCTTGCCAAACCCTTAGCTTAATTACATCAAATGGGAAAGTAGTATGTGAGGATTTGGACCTTAATAGGATTAAGGAAATAAGAATTATTACATCTAACGGGTCAATAAGTTCTAAAATCTGTGAAATGGAAAGGCCTATCTACCTTGATATAGAAACATCTATGGGAAATATAAATTTAGAGATTCCAAATCTTGTATACAAGGTAAATAAGCAAGTCAAGCTTGGTCAGAAGAAGATAATAGCCCATAGTCCTAATTATAACGAAAATACAGACCATCTAAGGTTTACAGCCTCTACATCAAACGGATCAATAAAAATATATGAGGGGTGATTTTATGTCAACAGAAAAACTGCAAATTTTAAACATGGTTAAGGACGGAAAAATTTCTGCAGAAGAAGGTGTCAAGCTTCTAGAAGCCCTAGAAGATACTCCCAATACAACAAAAGCCCTAAGTTACTCTGGCAGTAATGCAAATTTGTTAAAGATAAAGGTATTTGATCCAGACGACAATACTAAGGTAAATGTAACCTTACCTATTGCCTTGATCAATGTGGGAATTAAATTGGCTAGTAAATTTTCCCCCGAATTTAAAGAAGCTGGCCTAAGTGAAGAAGATATGAATGAAATATTTACTGCCATAAAAAGTGGAGCAACTGGAAAAATAATAGATGTAGATAGTGAGGATGGTACAAAGGTCGAGGTAGTCATTGAATAAAAGGTCAGCTTCAGCAAAAAAGATTAATTTTTAAATAGATAAACTCCAGTAAAATAAGGTTTTCTACTGGAGTTTATTTATTTTAGAACACCAATCAAGCCTATAAACTATCCATATAAGACCTTTATGAGAACAAGGCTTATAGCTAAAACAGAAGCCCAGGTCCCTGCACCTAATAATATAGGTTTTATTCCTGCTTTCTTAATCTGCTGAATATGAACTCCGAAACCGATAGTTACTAAGGCAACGGTCATCAGCAGTTTACTTGATGTACTAATTAACCTTGTTATACTTTCAGGTATAGGTACAATAGAGGCAAAAATAACAGCCATAACAAAAAATACTACGAAGATTGGGACGATGCTTTTAAGCTTATCCCAAGAAATAGACATCTTTTCAGCCTTGTTCAAGGATTCCCTTCTTTGTTTATAATACTTATAATATATAACGCAAATAGTTACTGGAACGATAAATAAGGTTCTTACTAACTTTACAACCGTTGCTATCCCTCCTGCTTCATGGCTCCAGTCAAAGGCTGTGGCAACTACTGAGGCTGTATCATTTACCGCAGCCCCGGAAAGTATCCCATACATTTGATCTGTAAAAGCTGATATTTTCCCCAGGGCTGGTAAAATCAATAGTGCCAACATTGAATAGATAAACATGGTGGTAATAGATACTGCAATATCTTCGTCTTCAGCCTCTATAATAGGTGCTGAAGCAACTATAGCTGAACCTCCACAAATAGATGTCCCAATTCCTATAAGCAAGCCCATTTCATTATTAACCTTAAGCCCTTTATTAAAAAGGTAGCTAGATAAAATAGATACCACTATAACAGAGGCTAATATGGCCAATATACCAATACCTACTTCATTTAATATCCTCAAAGATAAGGTAAAGCCTAATAATACTATTCCTGCTTTTAATAAATAGGAAGATACAAAACCAACAATAGTTGAATCAAGGATTTTATAGATTGGGGTATGGCGAATAATTGCTCCAATCAATATGGCAGCTATTGAAGTTCCTAGAAGGGGTACAGTTCCACCAATAAACAGAGCTAAGGATGTGGATATTCCTAAGACCATTATTGTAAATATTTTATTCTGCATAACTACTCCTTTCTTTCTTATATCCTAGCCATAGGCACATTATTTAATGTTATCTCACAACTCCTGCCTAGTCAACAGGAAACTTAAGCCACTTGCTGGTATACATAGTTTACCACTTTATTTTCCAATATAATCTTTCCTTATAAATTCCCCTAGATGCCAAATTTTGATTATAATTGGACAAATATGTTATAATAAATGTATCCATACAATTAGGGAGGATATTTATGGAAAAGATAAAATTAGATAAGAAGTCAGATATACCTTTGTATATTCAATTATATGAGAGGATTAAAAACTTAATAGAGGATAATCAATTTAAAAAGGATAAACTGCCTTCCATTAGAAACCTGGCTAAGGCCTTAGGGGTAAATAATGTAACAGTAGTTAGTGCCTATAAATTATTGGAGCAGGAAGGATATGTCTATTCCGTAAAGGGAAGTGGAACCTATATAAAGAAGCTCCCCACTTCTGAAGAAATGTCCCATATTGGAGAAGGAGATATTGAATTGATGGTATCAGGCATACTACCTATTACTAAGGACAGTATCAACCTTGCTTCTATGTCACCAACGCCAGACCTGTTTCCTATTGAAGAATTTAAACATGCCCTGATAGAGGTCCTTGACAGGGATGGAGGCCATGCCTTTTTATATCCAGAGATAACAGGATATGAGCCTTTAAGGGAGTCAATTTCTAAGTTTTTGGTAGATAATCACAGTATTGAAGTTCATAAGGACCAGATTTTAATTACTTCCGGCGGCCAGCAGGGCTTAGATATAATTTCTAAAACCTTAATTAATCCAGGTGATGTTATATTTGTAGAAAATCCTACCTACTCTGGTGCACTGGCCCTGTTTAAGTCAAGGGGGGCCAAAATAATAGGGATTCCCATGGATGAAGACGGTATAAATATAGATATTTTAAAAACCTATATTAAAAGATATAATCCAAAATTTTTATATATAATGACTAATTTTCAATGCCCAACTACCTATTCCTATGGAGAAGAAAAAAAGAAAAAACTTATTTCCCTAGCTAATATCCATAACTTCTATATAATAGAAGACGATTTTTTAACTGATTTATCCTATGGGGAGAAAAAGGCCCCATTAAAATCCATAGATAAAAACAATAAAGTAATCTTCATAAAAAGTTTTTCTAAAATATTTATGCCTGGTGTTAGAATTGGATTTGTTACCCTGCCAAATCTTCTTTTTAAAGAAATAGTAAGGGCTAAGCATACAACTGATATTTCTTCCTCTGGTTATCTCCAAAGAGCCTTCGATTTATATCTTAGAAAAGGTTACTGGAAGAATCATATAGACAAGATAAAGAAAGTATATAAGGAAAAGTATAATATAATGACTAGGGAATTAGATAAACTAAGTGATTATGGAATATCCTATATTAAACCAGATGGGGGATTGAGCCTTTGGGTAAAACTCTCTAAGGAAATCGATTCCATTGAACTATATAATGAATGCAGCAATAGGGGCTTAGCAGTGGTACCTGGAAAGGTATTCTTTTTAGATAACTCCCTATATTCAAATTATATTAGGCTTAGCTTCGGTTCAGTAAATAATGACAATATAATTGAAGGCATTAATATACTTAAAGACATACTGTCAAAAAATATAAAAGGAAGAAATAACAATTATCTTCCTTTCATATAAATCATTCATCAGCTATAAACTCTTCTAAAACCCTATTAAACCTAATAGGGTTTTCTAATACCAACAAATGGGTACAATCTTCAAATATTTCTAATTTTGAATTTTTTATATTATCCTTTAGATATTGGCCTGCTTCAATGGAATAAAAGGTACTCTTGCCGCCAAAGATTATAAGGGTAGGGACTGTAATCTTATCTAAAATAAACCTATAATCCCTCTTTATCATGTCCTTCCATATTTCATACAATATGGAAGGTTCATTTTTCATAATTCTGCTTAATCCAATTTCCAACTGCTTTTCATCGAAATAAGGAGTCATCTTCTTTATAAATTGCTTTCCAAATTCCATGAAATTACTTTTTATTAGGTTTAAATCCTTCTGTGCATCTTCCAAGCTATATTTACCATTATATAGACCTAAGTTCCAATCACCGTCATTTAAGGTCTTTGGCCCTTTATCTATTATACATATTTTAGAAAGATTTTCTTCACCAAATTGATTTATATATTCAAATATGATACTTGCCCCCATGGACCAACCTACCAAGACTAGGTCCTCTAGTTTTAAATGTTCCATTAGTTCTTTTAGGTCTGTGGCAAAGGCTTCCATATTTAATCCATAATCCACCTTATCTGATAGGCCATGGCCCCTTATATCATAGGTGATTACCTTATACTTTTTGGATAAGGCCCTTTTCTGTATCCTAAAGGAATCCTGGCTTTCCCCAAAGCCATGAATGAAAACTATAGGTTTTCCTTCTCCTTTTATTTCGTAATATAGGTTTGTATTGTCTGTGGTTTGGAAATAGGTCATGGTATCACACCCAATATTTAATAGTTATTATCCATAAATATAATACAATATTCTTAGTTTTTAAAGTCTTTATTGAAAATATAATATATAAAGAAACCCCTACTTAAATAAGTAGGGTCTTAAACTATTTCATATACTTAAGCATCTTAAAGAACATCTTATCTCTTCTTTTTATAACTTCTTCATCTCTTCCATTAAAGTAGTCATAGAATCCTTTTTTGCTTTTAACTCCTAATTCCTTCTTGTCCATTAGTTCTTTTAAGATTTCTTGAGGTTCTTTTGTGTCTGACAAGTCTCTAAATAGGTATGAGGAAATATAGTAGAAGGTATCAAGGCCACCTAAGTCTGCAGTTTCTAAGGGCCCTATTATTGGATACCTAAATCCAGGTCCATATTTCATGGCCTTATCTACATCTTCAATATCTGCTATACCACTTTCTACTATATTTAATGCTTCCCTAAAAACAGCAAATTGTAATCTATTGCCTATAAATCCAGGAGCATCTTTCTTTACTACTACTGGTTCCTTATCAATTTTTTTAACCAATTCCAATAAAAGATTTACCGTATGGTCACTTGTTTCCTTGCCTCTTATAAGTTCAACTAAGGGTATAATATGTGGTGGGTTCCAAAAATGCATACCTATAAACCTAGTTTTATTTTGTATTTTTTCAGATATGCCATTGATGCTAAGACCAGAAGTATTTGTAGCAAAAATAGCATCTGTTTTTGCTATTTCTTCAACCTCTTTCCAAAAGTCCTGCTTAATATCCATCTTTTCAATAATTGCTTCAATTATTAGATCACAGTCGGAAAATACCTTTTTATCTAGAGAATATTCAATGTTATTTACTATGTTTTCAACTTCCCCTTCTTCCATAAGCCCTTCTTCTATTAAACTGCTATTAAATATGCTTACTAAGTTCTTTGAACCTTTTAAAATTTCTTCTTTTAAATCTGTAACTACTACCTCATATCCCTTTCTAGCAAATATTTGAGCTATACCAGACCCCATGGTACCTGCCCCTGCAATTCCAATTTTTTTAATATCTTCTAGTTTCATTTTTAATCCCTCCATGTTTTTGCTCCCCATTAAATTATACTAAATGGGGAGCAAATTATTAAGTTTAATATATTCCTA
>JAAYHU010000003.1 GCA_012735245.1 Tissierellia bacterium | reverse complement strand
GGGAGATTCAAAGCTTACAGGAGAAATAGGTGGCGCAGCTACACTAGGTGCCATGGCATACTTAGTAGGAGGCCATTTACTAGCAGGTGGTGCTAAATTAGTAGCAGCCTTAGTGGCTGGTGGTGGAATGATTCTTTTAGTTAAGTTATCTGAAAAATACCCTAAACTTGGTGAATATAACCTTGGACTGGCAATGGTTATGGGTATGGTTGCTGGAGTAATTGTAGGATAATAGGAGGGATATAAATGGATAATAGAAATCAGACTTATCATGAGCTTTTTACAAAGCCCATTATAAGAACAGGAAAGTGGACAGTACTATTAGCAGCAGGCTTAAGTTTCTTACCACCCCTTTATCTATGGTTTAGGTACGGTGCCTTGCCGCCAGTTAAGAATATATTGACAGCTTGGTTCTTAATAGTCTCAGTATATGGTTCTTATTACTTTATCGAGCCAATATCATATTTCCCAGTACTTGGAGTATCTGGAACTTATATGTCATTTTTATCAGGTAATATTGGAAATATGAGGGTACCTTGTGCAGCAGTTGCTCAAGAAGCATTGAAAGTCGAGCCAGGTTCAAAAAAGGCAGAATTGGTTGCTACCTTAGGTATTGCAGGTTCTATAATCACAAATGTAATAGTTGTAACCATAGCAGCAATAGCAGGAAATAGTATTATGCAGATTTTGCCACCAGTAGTTATCAAGGCCTTTGATTATGTATTACCTTCAATATTCGGTTCAATGTTTGCAATGTTTGCTGTAAAATATCCAAAATATGGAGCCTTTGCAATAGGCCTAACCCTATTCTTATTAGGAGTAGTTAAGGTATTACCAGTATATGTTTTAATTCCAGTATGCGTATTTAGTACTATAGCCTTTGCTACAAGGTCATATAAGAAGGGTAAAGTAGCAAATAAGGAAGCTCAGCCTGCAACAAAATAAAAGAATATGTAAGTAGTATTGGGTGCCCCGATTTTATGAGGATTAAGAGCTGTTATTTCAAAGGAGGATTAATATGGACGTTTTAAAATTAATTAAGGAAGTGGAACAGGATATTATAAACTGGAGAAGGGAGCTGCATCAAATTCCTGAAGTAGGCTTAGATTTACCACAAACCTCAGCTTATGTAGCAGAACAGCTAAGGAAAATGGGAATTCCCTATAGAGAAAAAGTAGGGGTTTCCGGTATAGTAGGGCTTATTGAAGGTGGACAACCAGGTAAAACAATAGCCCTCAGGGCAGATATGGATGCTCTTCCCATAAAGGAAGAAACTGGTCTTCCATTTGCTTCTAAAAATGGCAATATGCATGCCTGCGGCCATGATGCCCATACTGCAATTCTCTTGGGAGTGGCCAAGGTATTAAACGAAAATAGGGACAAGTTAAAGGGAAATGTAAAGCTTATATTCCAGCCTGCTGAGGAAGGTCCCGGAGGAGCTAAGCCAATGATAGATGAAGGAGCATTGGAGAATCCAAAGGTAGATGCTGTTATGGGCCTTCATGTAGGGAACCTAACTGACAATGTAAAAGAAGGAATTATAATGGTATCTTATGATAGTATGATGGCCTGCCTAGATAGGTTCAGAGTAAAATTAATAGGAAAGGGCTGCCATGGTGCCTATCCTGAAACTGGAATAGACCCAGTGGCAATGGCAGGATATTTCATAACTAAGCTTCAAACAATAGTAAGTAGGGAAATAGGGGCCACAGACCCAGCAGTAATTACCGTTGGAAAAATCAACGGAGGTTATGCATATAATATAATTCCAGACAAGGTTGAATTAGAAGGAACTGTAAGGGCGGTAGACCAAGAAGTAAGTGAATATATAGCAAAGAGAATTGAAGATTTAGCAAAGGGTACTTCAGAGGTAATGAGAGGAAAATACGAATATGAATACGTATTTGGCTATCCACCTCTAGTAAATGATGAAGAATTTACAAAGGATTTTGTAGAGTCAGCTAAGAAAGTTATCCCAGAGGAAGATATAGTGATAATGAAAAAGCCAGTAATGGGCGGAGAAGATATGGCATATTTCCTAAGAGAAGTGCCTGGAACCTTCTTCTTTGTAAATACACCAAAGGCTATAGATGGCCAGTATTATCCACACCACAATAGTAAATTTGATATAGACGAAGACCTATTCTGGAAAGGTGCAGCAGCTATGCTACAGGCCACAATAGATTATTTAGAAAGAAATCAATAATACCTTCCATTAATATGTTAACTCCCCAATTTATGGGGGGTTATTTTTCTTTAAAATATTTGTGGTATAATATATCCGGAATCTAATTTAGATAGGGAAACTCAAGCTGTATCACTATTTGATGCACCAGATGGCTACAAATGGGTCAAGGGCAAGGAACTAATACTATCAACAGGGTATTTGTTTAAGGATTACGTTGAACTTTTTAAAGATGTAATTCTTTTTTTGCATAAGAAGAATTCAACTGCATTGGGAATAAAAACTAAGAGATATTTAAATGAGATACCTGAAGAAATAATAGATTTATGCAATGAATTAGACTTTCCTTTAATTCACATACCCTATGAAGTGGCATGGATAGATATTATAAATGCTGTAAATTCAATTGCCATGAATAGGTATATTATCAGGATAAATGATAGGAAAAATGCTGATAGACTACAGCTTAGGAGCGATAATTTTAGAAAGAAAATTGAAACCATAGTCATGAATCTATCGGAGGAAATCAACTATCCAATATCTATAGTAGATATTTTGGAGGATGAAGTTTTAAACTATCCTAATAGGGATTTTGTATCAAAGGATG
>JAAYHU010000013.1 GCA_012735245.1 Tissierellia bacterium | reverse complement strand
TATACTCAAGCAGTAGGACTAACAGGTATAGATTTAACTTCACCAACAGTTATTGCTGGTACCTTTATAGGTGGTATGTTGCCATTCCTATTTTCAGCAATGACTATGGATGCAGTTGGTAAAGCTGCTTCCTACATGATTGAGGAAGTAAGGAGACAATTCAAAGAAATTCCAGGAATTATGGAAGGAAAAGCCACTCCAGAATATGCTAAGTGTGTAGATATAAGTACAAAAGCTGCTCTTAAAGAGATGATAATCCCAGGCCTCTTAGCAGTAATAGCACCAGTCTTAGTAGGTGTTCTATTAGGTGCAGAAGCCCTTGGAGGATTATTAGCAGGTGCCTTAGTTACAGGAGTACTTATGGCTATTTTCATGTCCAATGCTGGTGGAGCATGGGACAATGCTAAGAAGTATATTGAAGAAGGTAATCATGGTGGAAAAGGCAGTGAAGCTCACAAGGCAGCAGTTACTGGTGATACTGTAGGCGATCCATTTAAGGACACTTCAGGTCCTTCATTAAATATATTAATTAAACTAATGACCATAGTGGCATTGGTATTTGCAGGTCTTTTCGGAAACGGAATACTATTTTAAAAGAATCCCTCATTAGAGGGATTTTTTCTTTGTACTGTCATAATTCTCTCCTATATGATATAATCTTATAGTCAAGGGCATAATTATATATAAGGTAGGGGTAATTATGATTATGGATATTGAGGGATTAAACATAAATTACATAGTAGAAGGCAGTGGGAAGGACGTACTCATCCTTCACGGATGGGGAGCTAATATCAATACCATCTTGCCAATTGTAAATATACTTAAGGATAAATTTAGGGTCCATGCCTTAGATTTACCTGGATTTGGTCAGAGCTCTCAACCAAAAGAACCCATTGATTCCTTTCAATATGCAGAAGTAGTGAAAAAATATATGGAAAATATGGGGATAAACAAGGTTACCTTAATTGGACATTCCTTTGGTGGGAAACTCTCCATTATACTTGGGAGCAAATTTCCTGAATTAATAGAAAAGATAGTTCTTATAAATAGTGCAGGCCTAAGACCTAAAAGAGGGCCTAAATATTACATAAAAGTATATAGCTTTAAAACTCTGCGATTTTTATACAAGAAACTATTCTTTTGGTTAAAGGACGAAGAGGGCTTGGAAAAGTTCTACAAAAAGTTTGGATCAACAGATTATAGGGAAGCCTCGGGGGTTATGAGAAAGATCTTAGTTACTGTTGTAAATGAAAATTTATTTCCCCTTTTAAGTAAAATAAAGGCTCCTACTTTACTTATATGGGGAGATGAAGATACAGCTACCCCTTTATACATGGCCAAAATAATGGAAAAGGAAATAGAAGATTCAGGCTTAGTAGTCTTTGAAGGAGCAGGACATTACTCATACTTAGATGATTATCAAAGGTTTGCAATTATAATAAGGAATTTTTTAGAATATGATAAGCAGTAGTACAATGGACAATGGACAATTTCAGAAAATCTACAGCTAGGATTTTTGAAATTACCCTATAGCATGGCTGTAACATTGTTAATTGTCAATTCTCAATTGTCCACTGAAAAGTTGTCAATTGAATAAATGGAGGGATTATTTTGTTTGTCTTGGTTATAATTTTCGCTATTATTGCAATAATTTTAATAGGCCAGAAATCAAAATACTATTTGCATATGGTTCAATTAGAAGGCTATAATTCACTACAATATAAAAAATGGATAAGCAATAATAGGGAGAAGGCTTTTTCTTTAAAGATATATAGGGGGGAAGCAAAAAAGCCCTTAGTGTTTACCAATAGGGCCAAAAGATTATATGGAACTAATTTAGTATTAAATATTATCCTGCTTAGCCTATTTACTTTGAAAACCATAGATTTCATAACCCAACCCTTTGCCTCAACTCTTTTTACTCTAATTACCTTATTGGTGTATGTAATATCAGTTGGCTTATTATATTTTCTTCAATCCTTCTTTATGTTAATATCAAACAATATTATGCTGCCAGTAGAAACTAGAATCAACCTGGGCTTTTACAAACAAGCTCAAGAAAAAATCAAATCTAGGCCTGACTTAACCGTTGTAGGTATTACTGGAAGCTTTGGAAAGACCAGCACAAAGTTTATAGTCGGAACCATCCTAGGAGAAAAATACAAGGTACTGAATACTCCAGAATCCTATAATACTCCCATGGGACTGTCCAAGGTAATTAACAACAACTTGACAGAGGACCATGAAATATTTATTGCAGAATTAGGAGCCAGAAATATAGGAGATATAAAGGAGTTGGGGGAACTAGTAAGGCCCAAAATAGGAGTAATTACATCAATAGGGCCAACCCATTTAGAAACCTTCAAGAATATGGACAATATTATGAAAACCAAGTATGAATTAGTAGAAGAACTGCCAACAGACGGCATAGCCATATTTAATTATGATAATGAATATATAAAAAAATTAGCAGATAAGACCTTTAAAGAGAAAATCCTCTACGGCTTAGAAGAAATAGAATACCTGGACTTATATGCAGAAAACATTGAGGTTTCTGAATTTGGCTCAACCTTTACAATAAAGGATAAAGAAGGGAACTCCATACGGTGTACTACAAAATTACTTGGAAAACACAACATATATAATATCTTGGCAGGCGTAGCCGTAGCAAAAACCATGGGATTGAGTTATGAGGAAATAAAAAGGGGAATAGAAAAAATAGAACCAATTCCCCACAGATTAAATATAATAAACCCAGGTACAGGTATCTTGATCATCGATGATGCCTTTAATTCCAATCCAATAGGAGCAAAGGCAGCCCTAGAAGTTTTGTCCCAATTCAAAGAAGGTAGAAAAATCATAGTAACTCCAGGTATGGTAGAATTAGGGGCAATGGAAGCAGAAGCCAATAGGGAATTTGGAATAAATATAGGGAAGGTCTGTGACTATGTAATTTTAGTAGGAGAAAGGAGAACTAGACCAATATACGAAGGATTAATGGAAGCAAATTATAATGAAGACAATATATTCGTTGTAAACACCTTAGATGAGGCAACTGCATGTATTCAAAAGATTGCAAGACCCAAGGATGTTATTTTGTTTGAAAACGATTTACCTGATAACTATAATGAATAATAAGGAGGTGTAACTTATGAAAAATGTAGCTGTACTGTTTGGTGGGCGAAGTGTTGAACATGAAGTGTCAATAATTACAGGCATGCAAATAATAGAGAATATGGACAGGACAAAATACAATATAATCCCCATATATGTAAACAAAGAAGGAAAATGGCTAACGGGAAATAGCCTAATGGAATTTAAAAACTATAAGGAAAATAATTTTAGTGATGCACAAGAAATAGTTCTGTCTCATAACTTTGGGGACAATAATATTTACCTAAGCCCTAGAGTGGCAGGCTTATTTAAGAAAAAAATCATAGATAAAATTGACATTGCATTTCCTGCTTTTCATGGCATGAACGGAGAAGATGGTACAGTACAAGGAATTTTTGAGTTGATGGATATTCCTTATGTGGGATGCGGAGTACTTGGTTCAGCAGTAGGGATGGATAAAGTACTTATGAAAGATGTCTATAAGGCTAATAATCTCCCAATAGTTGATTATACCTGGTTCTATAGAAGTAAATGGATTGATAACAGGGAGGATGTTATAAAAGAAATAGAAGAAAGACTAAGTTATCCCATTTTTGTAAAACCTGCCAACTTAGGGTCAAGTATTGGGATTACAAAGGCAAAGGATAGGGACGGACTTATTGAAGCCATAGAGATTGCCATTAGGTACGATAGAAAGATAATAGTGGAGAAGGCAGTTGAAGAGCCAAGGGAAATAAACTGTGCAGTTTTGGGATATGATGATGAATTAATTACTTCTTTGTGTGAAGAACCCATTGGATGGAAAGAGATCTTAAGCTTTGAAGACAAATATATTAAATCAAATACTAAGGGAAAGGGAGCCAGTGAAAGAAGAAGAATACCAGCAGAAATAGATGACAATCTTAGAAAAGAGATTGAGGAGTTAGCTAAATTGGCCTTCAAGGTCATAGATGCAAGGGGAGTTTCTAGAATAGATTTTCTAGTAGACAAGAATAATAAGGTCTATATAAATGAGATAAACACCTTGCCTGGTTCCATATCCTTCTATCTTTGGGAAGGAAAGGGATATCCCTTCAGCAAGTTAATTGATGAGTTGATAGATATAGCAATTAAGGTCCATGAGGAGAAAAAGAAAAATTCCTACACCTATGAAGCAAATCTCTTAAGCAGAACCCAATTTGGTGCAAAAATCAAGTAGAGGTAAGTCTTTACCTCTTTTTTGATTTATATATGATTTTGGGATTAATTTCTAAAAAAGGGTAAATACTAAGGAAGAAAAGTATAAAGAAGGGATGAATAGAGATGAGTATAAGGGAAAGAATTGTTGAATTGATGGAAAGTAAAAAATATAGGCCTATGCTAAAAGAAGAATTGGCAGTTTACTTTGATATAGATAAAAAGGATATAAAAAGCTTCTACAAGATATTAGAAAGCCTAGAAAAAGAGGGCTTAATCATAAAAACAAAGAATGAAAAATATGCCTTAATAGATAATGACTATTTAGTAGTTGGAACAATAGAAGGCAACGAAAGAGGCTATGGTTTTTTACTACCTAAGGACAAGACACGAGAAGATATATTTATTCCAGCAGAAAATATGAACGGTGCTATGCATGGTGATAGGGTAGTTGTAAATGTAATTAAGAGAAAAGAACTGGGCAAAAGGGAAGAAGGAGAAGTCATAAGGATCCTCGAAAGGAGCAAAAAGCTAATAGTAGGCACCTTTGAAGATAATAGAAACTTTGGCTTCGTTGTTCCCGATGATCCAAGAATAGGGTACGACATATATATACCTAAGGCCTATACCCTAAGCGCTAAGACAAATCAAAAAGTAGTTGTAGAAATAACCTCATATCCAGAGCCTAGGCGAAATCCAGAAGGAAGAGTAGTGGAAATTTTGGGATATATTGACGAAAAGGGCACCGATATCCTATCTATTATAAGACAGTATGAGTTGCCTGAAGAATTTCCAATTAAGGTACAAGAAGCAGCTAGGGCCATAGAACAAGAGATAGACGAAGAAGAAATAAAAAGAAGGGTGGACCTAAGGCACTTAAACACCTTTACCATAGATGGAATTGATGCTAAAGATATAGACGATGCCGTATCCATCGAAATGATGCCTAATGGAAACTATTATTTAGGGGTTCATATAGCTGATGTGGCCCATTATGTAAAAGAAAGGTCAGTTCTTGACAAAGAGGCCTTAGAAAGGGGTAACTCAGTATATTTAATAGATAGGGTAATACCAATGTTGCCAAAGGAATTATCTAATGGAATATGCTCACTTAATCCAAATGAGGATAGGCTTACCCTGTCTGTATTTATGGAAATAGATAAAAATGGTAAAGTAGTTAATCATAAAATCGTAGAAGGAGTAATAAATAGCAAGCAAAGACTAATATACGATGATGTATCTGATTTCCTGGAAAATGATGATGAAGAAGCAAAAGAAAAATTATCAAAGGTGGCTGATGATCTAAAATTAATGGAAGAACTATGCCATATATTGTATGAAAGAAGAAGGAGAAGGGGCAGCATTGACTTTGAATTTCCAGAGACAAAGATCATCCTAGATGAAAAAGGAATACCTGTGGAAATAAAAAAGGAAGAAAGAAGAATAGCCAATAGGATAATAGAAGAATTTATGTTAGTTTGCAACGAAACCATAGCAGAAGAATTCTTCTGGGCTGAAATACCATTCCTATACAGGGTCCATGATGAGCCATCTGAAGAGAAAATGGAATCCTTTAGTAAGCTAATCCACAATTTCGGATATAAATTAAAGGGGCAAGAAATACATCCAAAGGAGCTACAACGTTTGATAGAAGAAATAAAAGGTACTAAGGAAGAAACCTTGATCAGCACCCTGATGCTCAGGTCCTTAAAGAAAGCCATGTATAGCAGTGAACCAGGGATACATTTTGGATTGGCAGCCAAATACTATAGCCATTTTACAGCACCTATTAGGAGGTATCCTGACCTAGTTATTCATAGAATTATAAAGACATACTTAAAGGGCAAGTTAAACAGCAAATATATTAAGAGCCTTGAAGTAAGATTGCCAGAAATTGCAGACCATACATCTATGACCGAAAGAAGAGCTGAAGAGGCTGAAAGAGAAGTAGAAGATATGAAAAAGGCCCAATATATGACAAGATATATTGGTGAAGAGTTTGAGGGTATAATTTCATCCCTAACCCATTTTGGTATGTTTGTACAATTGGAAAATACAATAGAAGGCCTAGTTCGATTTTCCAGTATGCTAGATGATTACTACTACTTTGATGAGGAAAAATACCACATAATTGGAGAAAGAACAAATAGGATATATAGATTAGGTGATGAAGTTAAGGTTAGGGTAATAGATGCAGATGTAGTAAGGAGAAATATTGATTTTGAACTAGTTTAGTAGATTGACACCATTAGATATATCTGTTAAACTAAATAACAGATAAAATATAGAATGGTGATAAAAATGAAGAAAAATGGCATCAAGACCGTAGCAACAAATAGAAAAGCAAGACATGAATACTTCATAGAAGACACTTATGAAGCAGGTATAGCCCTTACAGGTACAGAAGTAAAATCTATTAGGCAGGGAAGGGTTAATATAAAGGATAGTTATGCTTCCATTGAAAAGGGAGAAGTATTTGTGAATAATATGCACATTAGCCCCTATGAACAAGGAAATATATATAACGTTGACCCATTAAGAAAGAGAAAATTACTATTGCACAAAAGGGAGATAAGAAAGCTTCAATCTGCCACAAGCCAAAAAGGTTATACCTTAGTTCCACTATCAGTCTATTTAAAAAATGGCTTAGTGAAGATTGAGTTGGCAGTGGCAAAGGGTAAAAAACTGTACGATAAAAGAGAAGACATTGCTAAGAGAGAAGCAGAAAGAAGAATATTGCAGCATGCTTCAGGGAAATATAGATAAAATTGGCGACCTTTGGTCGCCAGTTGACATTATACCAAAAATTTGATATAATTAAATGCCAACAAATAAATATGGGGGCGAATTTGGTTTCGACGGGGATATGGAAGCAAGAGTAGCGAGTCGTTGTCGCCAAGCAACGTAAAAAGTGGCAATTAAAAATAAACGCAAACGAAAATTACGCTCTTGCAGCTTAATTAAAGCTGCACGTCCTCCTCGAGTAACCCACGGCTTGAGATAGGGCGCCAAACTAGTGGGGAACCGAGCCTAGCTTTGCTTCGGGCTAGGAACGGAACTTATGAAGCTACTGAAACTTGAACCCTGTCAGTGGGGGTCAAGTGGAGGGAATGTCAAAACACTGACTGCACTCGGAGAAGCTCTTGTGGAAATATTTTCGGACGTGGGTTCGACTCCCACCGCCTCCACCATACATATAAAAAGCCTTGATTAGCTTATATCTAATCAAGGCTTTTTATATTTTCAT
>JAAYHU010000113.1 GCA_012735245.1 Tissierellia bacterium | reverse complement strand
TTTAGAAGATTTGGGGGATGAATTTGTAGTAGATGTTACTCTGCCTATGAATAGGGATCTAAAAAATGATGTTAAAGCTACCACTTAATTTTATATAAATTTTAGGTGGTTAAAAAAGGGGAGGGGGTAGAGTCATGAAGAACAAAAGAGGCCTACTTAACCTAGTTGCAAAAGCATCACAATCAGTGGCCAATATCAGCACAGGAACTAATAGCTGGATGTTTTTATTCCAGCCTAAGATGCCAAAAAACCCTAAAAAAGAAGGACTAAATCAGTAAGGAAAAATCTCAAGCTTATGCCTTGAGATTTTTCGTTTCCTTATAAATTCCCTTTATACTTGAATTACAGGAATAATGAAATCTAGCTCTGGAGAGATATTTTATAAAAATCAATACATAATGGATAAATAACCCTATCTAAGGACCTGGCTGGAGGTGGGATATCCCAGTAAAATTTCAAACTTGTTTTTTTATGATTAATAAATTAGAATATAATATTAAGATATAGGCAGTATTAATAAGTCACTTGTTGTTATAATAATAGTAAGCTTAATAAACTAATTGAGTTTAGAAAAGGAGGAAATAGTTTTGGAATTTGTAGGTGAAGGTTTAACTTTCGATGATGTGCTTTTACTTCCTGGAAAATCAGAGATTTTACCTAAGGATACAGATGTTAGTACCTATCTAACAAGGAATATTAAATTAAATATACCCCTAATGAGTGCTGGAATGGATACAGTAACAGAATCTAAAATGGCAATCGCCATGGCTAGAGAAGGTGGTATTGGAATAATACACAAGAATATGTCCATAGAAAGGCAAGCCTTAGAGGTAGACAAAGTTAAAAGGTCAGAACATGGTGTAATTACTGATCCATTTTTTTTATCCCCAGACCATAGCGTTTCAGATGCCTTAGAATTAATGGAAAGATACCATATTTCTGGTGTCCCCATAACAGATGAAACGGGCAGACTAGTAGGGATTATTACCAACAGGGATATTAGGTTTGAAAAGGAAATTACAAAGAAAATAGATGACGTAATGACTAAGGAAAATTTAGTTACTGCAAAACTTGGCATATCAATGGATGAAGCCCTAGATATTATGAAGCAGTATAAAATCGAAAAGCTTCCATTGGTAGACGATGATTATAAACTAGTAGGCTTGATAACTATAAAGGATATAGAAAAGTCAATTCAATATCCAAATTCTGCCAAGGATAGTGCCGGCAGGCTATTGGCAGGAGCTGCAGTAGGAGTAACGGCTGATATGATGGATAGGGTGGCAGCCCTTGTAAAAGCTAAGGTTGATGTAATAGTAGTTGATACTGCCCATGGACATTCTAAGGGGGTCTTGGATGCTGTAGCTAAGATAAAGAGAGAATACCCAAGCCTGCAAGTAATTGCAGGAAATGTGGCTACTGCTGAAGCTACAATAGATTTAATTAAGGCAGGTGCAGATGCCGTTAAGGTAGGAATTGGACCTGGCTCCATCTGTACTACAAGAGTTGTAACTGGAGTTGGGGTGCCCCAGATTACTGCTATTATCAATTGCGCCAAGGCTGCTAAGGAATATGGAATTCCAGTAATTGCAGATGGCGGTATTAAGTATTCAGGAGATATAACTAAGGCCCTTGCTGCAGGTGCCAATGTAATAATGGCAGGGTCCTTGTTTGCTGGAACAGATGAAAGTCCAGGGGAAGAAGTCTTATATGAAGGAAGAAGGTATAAGGAGTACAGAGGTATGGGTTCTGCAGGAGCCATGGATGCAGGCAGCAAGGACAGGTATTTCCAAGAAGATGTAAAGAAATATGTGCCAGAAGGAGTTGAAGGTAGGGTTCATTATAGGGGGCCCCTTGGCGATGTAGTTTACCAGCTAGTTGGTGGATTAAAGTCTGGTATGGGATATATTGGTGCAAGAACTATTGAAGAATTACAGGAAAAGGCCAGGTTTATAAAGATTACATCTGCTTCTTTAATTGAAAACCATCCTCACGATATCTATATAACTAAGGAAGCACCAAATTATAGTAGGAGATAAAATCAATCCCCAATTGTCCATTGAATAAAGGAGGGAAATATGGAAGACTTTATAAAAAAAAGTATAGAAGATATAAGAAACCAAATTGGAAATGGAAAGGCCCTATGTGCCCTGTCAGGTGGAGTAGATTCCTCTGTAGCAGCAGTATTGGTTCATAAGGCCATTGGAGATAATTTAACCTGTATATTTGTAGACCATGGCCTTTTAAGAAAAAAGGAAAGGGAAGAAGTAGAAAGGGTTTTTAGGGATGAATTCCATATGAATTTAATAGTTGTAGACGCTGAAGACAGGTTTTTGGAAAAGCTAAAAGGAGTAACTGACCCTGAAGAAAAGAGAAAGATAATAGGAGAAGAATTTATCCGGGTATTTGAGGAAGAACAGAGGAAACTTGAAGGCATTGAATACCTAGTACAGGGAACTATTAAATCAGATATAGTGGAGTCTGGAACTAAGGGGAAGGTAGCTGTAAAATCCCATCACAATGTGGGAGGCCTTCCAGAAGATGTAAACTTTAAACTTATAGAGCCCCTTAAGGACTTATATAAGGACCAGGTTAGGGAAGTAGGCAGACTCTTAGGGATTAGTGAAGATATAGTCAATAGGCAGCCTTTCCCAGGACCGGGCCTAGGCGTTAGATGCTTAGGAGAATTAACCAAGGAAAAACTAGCTATCCTTAGGGAGGCAGATTATATATACAGGGATGAAATCAAAAAGGCAGGATATGAAAATAAGATATGGCAATACTTTGCAGTACTACCTAATATTCAGTCTGTAGGTGTAGTTGACGGCAAGAGAACCTACTGCCATACTATAGCCTTAAGGGCAGTTAATTCAGTAGATGGGATGACTGCAGAATGGGTAAAACTTCCCTTGGAATTATTAGAGAAAATATCCACTAGGATAACAGACGAAATACCAGAGGTAAATAGGGTAGTCTTTGACATAACAAATAAGCCTCCTGCTACAATCGAGTGGGAGTAGCTTGATTTACTGGTTAGACAGAAGTCTTGAGCCTTAAAAGAGGCACAAGACTTTTTTGTTTTATATAGGCCTTAATTTTCAAAAGATTTATATTAAGTTTATTATCATATAGGTAATTTGTTATATAAAAAAACGTTATTCAAGAACTTTCCAATAGGAAAATATTGTATAATACAATTAACTACAAGAGAATGAGGCTTAAAAATTATTGGGATAGGAATCATCTATAATAAAGGCAAATTATAACTGGTGGTGATATTGTGAATATGGACATATTTGAAGCAAAGAAAAAGTTTTTTCAAGAAGGCAATACCCTTCCCTATGATTTTAGGATATTGCAGCTTAAGAAATTGAGGGAAGCAGTATCCAAATATGAAGAGGATATATTAAATGCCCTAAGCTTAGACCTAAATAAAACAGAATTTGAAGCCTATACCTCTGAACTAGGCTTAGTCTATACTGAGTTGAACCTAGCCATTAAAAACCTAAAAAGGTGGATGAAGAAAAAAAGAGTTAGGACCCCTATTTTTTTGAAGCCAGGTAAGAGCTATATATTACCTAGTCCAAAGGGGGTTGTCCTGATAATAAGTCCTTGGAATTACCCCTTTAGCCTGGCCATACTGCCTTTAATAGGGGCAATGGCTGCAGGAAACGCCATCATACTTAAGCCTTCAACTAAGTCTAAAAACACAGCCCAAATAATCTCCAAAATAATAAAAGAAAGCTTTTCTGAAAATTACATAAGCTGTTTGGATGGGGGGTCAAAGGAAGTAGATATACTCCTTGAAAATTATAGGTTTGACCACATATTCTTTACTGGCAGCGTAAAAGTGGGCAAAGAAATAATGGCCAAGGCATCAAAGACCTTGACTCCAGTGACTCTGGAACTTGGTGGTAAGTCTCCAGCCATAATATGGAAGGATGCCAATATAGACCATGCTGCTAAAACAATTACCTGGGCCAAGTATTATAATGGAGGCCAGACCTGTATAACCCCAGATTATTTACTAATACATGAAGCTGTAAAAGAAGAGTTTATAAGAAAAATGAAAGGCTATATGGAAGTGTTTTATGGGGCCAATAGGGATGAGAATATTTCCAAGATAATAGATGAAAATAGGTTCCATAGGCTTTTAGACCTTATGAATAGTGGGGAGGTTATAATAGGGGGAGAGGCAGATAAAGAGAGACTTTTTATCTATCCTACTGTCATAGATAAGGTTTCCATGGAGGCTGAAATAATGAAGGAAGAAATATTTGGCCCCATATTGCCTATCCTTACTATTGAAACAATAGAAGATATAAAAGAGATAATAGGTGAAAACCCCTATCCCCTAAGCCTATATATATTTACAGAGGATAAGCTTATAGAGGACCATATTGTGGAAAACATAGGCTTTGGCGGAGGATGTGTAAATGACGCCATAAGCCACTTTGCCAATAATAATTTACCCTTTGGAGGATATGGTTTTAGCGGCATGGGAAGGTATCATGGAAAGTATAGCTTCCATGAGTTTACCCATTATAAGAGCATATTTAAAGGCAGTAGTAGGTTTAGCTTGAATTTAAAATTTCCACCCTACAATAAGGAAAAGCTAAGGCTGGTTAAGAGAGTTTTGAAGTAGTTAAAAAACAACTAATGGAAGGAAAAATCATAAGGTATTTTTGTAAAAAATTGACAAATTTTTGTTATTTAAAGTGATGATATAATATAAAGAAGGGGTATAATTCAAAAAATGAGTAAGATTTTTTATATTTAATATGTTATATTATATATGTATTCCTAAAAGTTGGGGAGGTGGTCCGTTGATATTGTTAAAAGAAAGACAGGAAATAGTTGAATATGGTAAAAAATTAGTTACATCTGGACTGACTAAGGGAACAGGAGGAAATTTAAGCATTTATAATAGGGAAGAAGGCCTAATGGCCATATCTCCTTCAGGTATAGATTATTTTGAAATAAGGCCAGAGGATGTAGTTGTTTTAGACTTAGATGGTAATATAGTAGATGGAGATAAGAAGCCTTCCTCTGAGTTGGAAATGCACAGGATATTCTATAAAAACAGGGACGACATAGATGCCATAATACATACTCACAGCACTTATGCCACTGTCCTATCTTGTTTAAATATTCCGTTGCCACCGGTACATTACTTAGTGGCCCTAGCTGGCCTAGATGTAAGGTGTGCAAAGTATGCCACCTTTGGTACTGAAGAGTTGGCCAAAAATGCCTTTGAAGCCATGAAAGATAGGTATGCAGTTCTTTTGGCAAACCATGGATTGTTGGCAGGGGCTAAGGACTTAGCCAATGCCTTTAATATAACTGAGGAAATTGAATATTGTGCAGAGCTCTACATAAAGGCAAAAGCTATTGGAGAGCCTGTAATCTTACCTGAGGAAGAGATGGAACTTATGCTTGAAAAATTTAAAACTTATGGGCAGGTGAAGAAATAATGAAAGAGATAAAAACTATAGAATTTAAAGATGATATTTTATATTTAATAGATCAAAGGAAGCTGCCAATTGCTTATGAAATATTTCAGTGCAAAGACTACAGAGATGTAGATTTTGCCATTAAGGATATGGTAGTTAGGGGAGCACCAGCCATTGGGGCTACAGCTGCCTATGGTGTAGTCTTGGCAGCCAAGGAGTTTTTAAATGAGGAAAGGGAAACTTTCTTTTTAAAGATGGACCAAGCCTTAAATATTTTAAATAAATCAAGGCCAACTGCTGTAAATTTAATGTGGGCCATTAGAAGGATGAGAAGGCTAATTGAAGAAAATAAGGCATTACCTGTAGAAGAAATATACCAAAGGCTTAGGGAAGAAGCAGATAGGATTTATGAAGAAGATATTGAGACCAATAAGGCCATGGCCAAATATGGCAATGAGGTAATTCCAGAAGGGGCAACTATCTTAACCCATTGTAATACAGGGGCCTTAGCCACAGCAGGATATGGTACTGCCCTTGGAGTAATTAGGGAGGCCCACTATTCAGGTAAAAACATCTTTGTATACGCCGATGAAACAAGGCCAAGACTACAGGGAGGCAGGTTAACTGCCTGGGAACTGGTACAGGAAGGCATACCAGCTAAGCTAATAGCTGACAATGTGGCTGCTACTTTAATACGAGATGGCAAGATAGATGTAATATTGGTAGGGGCAGACAGAATAGCTTCCAATGGAGATACTGCCAATAAAATAGGTACTTTTATGCTATCTGTAATAGCCAAGGCATATAAGGTTCCCTTCTACATTGTTGCTCCTACTTCAACTATAGATTTTGACATAGAATCTGGAGAAGAAATAGAAATAGAGGAAAGGGATGCAACTGAGGTAACCCATATAGAGGGAGTTAGAATTGCACCTGAGGGCATAGAAGTCTATAATCCAGCCTTTGATGTAACCCCCTGGGAAAATATTACTGGAATTATTACGGAAAAAGGAATAATAAAACCGCCTTATAAGGAAAACATAATGAAACTTAAAGAGGATTAAAGGAGGGACTTAAATGAAGGCTATAATTGGAGGTACTGGAGTCTATGGTACTAGCTATGATAGCAGGGTAGAAAGGGTTAAAACAAAATATGGGGAAGTAGACCTGGATGTTATAAATATAGATGGGGAAGAAATAGTATTTTTGGCTAGGCACGGAAAGGACCATTCTGTACCCCCTCATTTAATTAACTATAGGGCCAATATTATGGCCTTAAAGGAGTTTGGGGTAAAATTTATCTATGCAACAGCTGCAGTAGGTTCTTGCAATACAGATTTTGCTCCTGGAGACATTGTAGTCATTAAGGACTTTGTAGATTTTACTAAGGCAAGGCCAGTTACCTTCTTTGAAGGGGGAGAGGAGCCTGTAAGACATGTAGACATGAGCGATCCCTATTGCAAAAATTTAAGGGAGAAATTTTATCAATATTCTGAGGAATTAGGCTTAAATATCAAGGGAGATGCAGTATATATTTGTACTGAAGGACCCAGGTTTGAAACTGCCAGCGAGATAAGGATGTATAAAAACTTTGGAGATGTGGCAGGTATGACCTCAGTACCTGAAGTAGTCTTAGCTAAGGAGTTAGGCCTATGCTATGCAACAGTTGGAATTGTAACTAACTGGTGTACAGGCATTGGTGGACAAGCAGGCAAGCATGATTTGCAAGAAATACAGGATTCTGTCAATGAGAATAGGGAGAAGATAACAGAAGTCTTCATCAGGATATTTAAAGAAGGGCTAGACCAAGAAAGTTGCTACTGTAAAAATTCCATTATTCAACTATAGATTGGCCTTATAAATGTAAAAAAAGGATATATGAGATTAAGTGAAGTGAGGAACCATATGAAAGCTTTATATTATGATAAGGGACTTAGGTACCTGGAGGACTATCCAAAACCATCTCCTAAGGCTGGAGAGAGCTTGGTTAAAATCATTATCAGTGCCATATGCAATACAGATAAGGAAATATTAAAAGGATACAGGCCTGATTTTAAAGGTATTTTAGGCCATGAATTTGTGGGACTGGTTGTGGAATCCGATGAACCAAGCCTAATTGGAAGGCGAGTTGTGGGTGAAATTAATGAGAATTGCGGTCATTGCATCTATTGTAAAACTGGCAGGCCAACCCACTGTGAAAATAGAAGGGTTTTAGGGATTTCAGGAAAAAATGGGACTTTTGCAGAATATATAACCATGAGAAATGAATTGTTACACATAGTCCCTGAGGACCTTCCCTCAGAAGTAGCCGTATTTACAGAGCCCCTTGCAGCAGCCTTGGAGATTTTAGAACAGGTTCATATCAAGCCTTCTACCAAGGTTTCCATTGTTGGAGATGGAAGGCTGGCCTATATGATTGGTCAAGCAGTATCCTTGACTGGAGCAGACCTAACTATAATTGGAAAACAAGAAGAAAAGTTAAGCCTATTTAAGCCTTTTGCCAAGGTGACTACAAAGCTTGATGACACATATGAAGTAGTAATCGATGCCTCAGGCTCTCCCACTGGCTTGTTAACTGCACAAAAAATAGTTAGGAAAAAGGGGATTATTGTCATTAAATCCACTTATGCAGGGGAAATCCAAATAGATATGAGTGATTTTGTAGTAAATGAGGTTACTATAAAGGGAAGCAGGTGTGGCCCCTTTAAACCTGCATTACAATTGCTAAAATTAGGTCTAATAAATTTCCCGCCCATTGAATTATACGAATTGGAAGACTATGAAAAGGCATTTTCATCACGGGGGTTTAAGGTTGGATTTAAATTTTAATAAAATATAATAATCTTTCAAAGGGGGAATATTCATGAAAAGTAAGAAAAGTATTTTGTCTCTTTTGCTAGTTCTCTTACTCTTAGTATCAGTTACCTTAAGCGGTTGTTCTAAGGAAACTGGTCCAGCAGAAGGCGATGGAATGAAGATCGCAATCATTACAAGCCCTAATGGTGTAGATGACGGTTCCTTTAATGAAGACAATTATAACGGTGTATTGAAATTCATTGAATCTAACCCTGGTGCAACGGTACAGGCTGTGAAGGAACCTACTGGGGACCCAGCTGCTTCAGTTCAAGCAGTAGCCGATATTGTAGCAGATTATGATGTTATAATTACACCTGGCTTCCAATTTGCTGGTATTTCATCCATAGCTGTAGAGAATCCAACGAAAAAGTTTGTCCTAATTGACTCATTTCCAGAGGCCTTAGATGGACAAGAGGAATTTGACAACATCTACGCCATGATGTTTGCCGAAGAAGAAAGCGGATTCTTGGCAGGTATGGCCGCTGCCTTAGAGACTAAGACAAATAAGGTGGCAGTAGTAAACGGTATTGCCTTTCCATCAAATGTAAACTACCAATACGGATTTGAGTCTGGAGTAAACTATGTAAATGCCAAGTACAATAAAAACGTTGAAATCGTAGAACTAGCTTCATATGCAGGTACAGATGTTACAGGAGCCAATGTTGGAGGCAACTATGCCGGTTCATTTGCCGATGAGGCAACAGGTAAGGTAATAGGCAATGCTTTAATTGCTGAAGGTGTTGACATTATTTTCGTAGCTGCCGGTGCAACGGGCAATGGAGTATTTACTGCTGCAAAGGAAGCTGCAGGAGATGTGAAGGTAATTGGCTGCGATGTTGACCAATACGATGATGGTATAGATGGGGACAGGAATATAATACTTACCTCTGTTCTAAAGGTTATGAGCTTAAACGTAGAAAGGGCATTAAATTCAATAAAAGATGGCAGCTTTAAGGGTGGAAACGTTTTACTAAGGGCAGATACTGATTCTACAGGCTATGTGAAAAAAGAAGGACGCCATCAGCTATCTGCAGATACTATTGCAAAGATGGATGAAGCTTACGAATTGTTGAAGAAGGGCGAAATAGTTCCTGCTGCTAACTTTAACGGATATACACCAGAATCCTTCCCTGGCTTGCCATAAAAGTGATAAACTTTTTCAACATTTGACATGGGATGTCCTATTATCATAGAAAAATACAACTAAGGAGAATGGCTATGTATGAGTACATTGTCGAGATGAGGAATATAACTAAAAGATTTCCTGGGATTGTAGCCAACGATAATATTACCATACAAATTAAAAAAGGTGAAATATATGCTATCTTGGGGGAGAATGGTGCAGGCAAGTCAACCCTAATGAGTATTCTCTTTGGTATGTATGAGCCAGATGAAGGCGAAATATGGATTAGGGGAGAAAGGGTGAAAATCCTTTCCCCTAACCATGCTGCCAAGCTGAATATTGGCATGGTTCATCAACATTTTAAACTGGTCCACAATTATACGGTGACAGAAAATATTATACTTGGAATGGAACCAATAAGGAAGCTAGGGGGCCTAATACCCTATGTGGATATTAAAGGGGCCAATAAGAATATTGCTGAACTATCAAAAAAATATGGGCTGCAGGTTGATCCTACTCAGAAGATAGAGGATATGAATGTATCCCTCCAGCAAAGGGTGGAAATATTGAAAATGCTGTATAGGGAAGCTGAAATCCTCATATTTGACGAACCTACTGCACTACTAACTCCTCAGGAAACAGATTATCTATTAGATATTATTGAAGAATTGCGTAAAGGCGGCAAAACTATTATCCTTATTTCCCATAAATTAGAGGAAATTAAAAGGGTAGCAGACAGGTGTGCTATTTTACGAAAAGGGAAACTAATAGATGTCTTAGATGTAAAGGAGACCTCTACCAAAACCATGGCAAACTTAATGGTGGGAAGGGAAGTTTCCCTAGAAATTGAAAAGAAGCCTGCCAAGTTTGGCCCTGTAGTCTTAGAGGTTGATAATCTTAGGGTGAAAAATCAAGAGAAGGTTGAAGTGGTAAAAAACGTTTCCTTTAAGATACATAAGGGTGAAGTATTTGCCATTGCTGGAGTTGCAGGCAATGGACAAGTGGAAATTGCCGATGCCATTGCAGGCTTGACTGAAATAGATGGTGGAAGCATTAAGCTAAATGGGGTAGATATTAGCAAATACAGTATTAGGGAAAGGACCATAGAGGGAATATCCTATATTCCAGAGGATAGGCAGTCCTATGGATTGATCTTGGACTTTTCCTTGGGGGAAAACCTTGCTTTAAAGGATTATTACAAGGAGCCATTTTGTCATAAAGGGGTTTTAAATAAGGATGCAATCAACGAATATGGGAATAAGCTTATTGAAAAATATGATATCCGCAGTAGCTTAGGGGTAAATACCCAGGTTCGCCAGATGAGTGGAGGCAACCAACAAAAAGCCATTGTTGCTAGGGAAATTGAATTGGACTCCCCCCTTATGATATTTGTACAGCCAACTAGGGGCTTAGATATTGGGGCCATTGAAAATATAAGGAAGATGATAATAGAGGAAAGGGATAAGGGGAAGGCCATTCTACTAGTTTCCTTGGAATTAGATGAAATTATGAGCATTGCTGATACCATAGGAATTATATTCAATGGGGAGATACAAAAAATTGCACCTGCAGAAGAATTAACTACAAAAGAAGTAGGTGAGTACATGATGGGGGTTACAGCATGAGTGAAAAAAATATGGATAAAAGAAAAGGAAATACTTTCAATAGGGTTATTCTGAAACTCTTAGGTAATGAAAAGTGGCAGCATCTTACTATACCTATTTTTTTAATATTTCTAAGCTTTATTGCTGCCTCTATCATAATTTTATCCCTTGGCAAAAATCCCTTAGGAGCCTTTTATAATCTTTTGCAGGGAGCCGGTATTTTACCTAAGCCATCCTATGCAGGCTACAAGAGCATGCTAACGGATTTTCTATCCTTGCTAAACTATATGACCCCTATGATTTTTGCCTCCTTAGCTGTTGCCATTGCCTTAAAAGGAGGATTATTCAACATAGGAGTATCTGGTCAGATGTTGTTGGCAGGTTTTTTTGCTACTATTTTAATTGGCTATAGTGAGCTAAATTGGGTAATTGCAAAACCATTGGTACTCCTCATTGGTATTATAGCAGGTGGAATCCTTGGGGGCCTAATAGGCTTTTTAAAATATAAGTTTAATATCAACGAAGTGGTATCTTCCATTATGTTTAATTATATTATCCAGTATGTTTTAAGCTTCTTTATCCATTCCTACTATATAGATCCAGTGTCTAGGCAGTCAAAATATATAAACGATGCAGCTAGGCTTACCTTGGTAAATGTAGAATTAATCAACTTGAAGATGGATATTTCCATTGGATTTGTTATAGCCATTATCCTGGCAATAGTATTAAAACAATTTTTCGATAAATCCCGGATTGGTTTTGAAATCAAGGCAGTAGGGGCCAATTCAAAGGGGGCCAAATATGCTGGCATCAATGTAGGGAAAACCATGATATTAACCATGGTCCTGTCTGGAATTTTTTCAGGCTTAGCAGGAGTTACATACTATCTAGGCTATTTCGCATCTATACAGCCAAAGACCTTACCCAGTGTAGGCTTTGATGGAATTGCAGTTGCACTTTTAGGAAATACCAATCCCTATGGGATTATAGGTGCCTCCTTTATAATATCTATAATTGACAGGGGCAGTACCTATATGAGTTCCATGGCAGGAGTAAGGAAGGAAATAGCCTCAGTTATAACTGGTATGATCCTGCTATTTAGTGCATGTAGTGCATATATTCAGTATAGGATTAGGGCTAAGAAGGATAGCTTAGCCTTCATGGCAGGAAGGGAGGCAGAGGAATAATGGATACCCTTATTATAGATGGCTTGTCTTTTGCATTGCCACTTTTCATTATGGCAATAGGAGGAATTTATAGTGAACGGGCTGGCATTACCAACCTAGCCCTTGAAGGTTTGCAGGGCTTTGGTGCCTTTTTTGGAGCCTTATGGGCAGTAGTCTTTTCCCATTTTTTCAATATCCCCATACAGAAATTATTCTATTTTGCTCTCCTGCTAGCCATGGTAGGGGGAATGCTCTTTTCTATACTTCATGCCCTATTATGTATTAAGTTTAAGGCCAATCAGGTAATTAGCGGTGTTGTTATAAATATACTTTCCATGGCCTTAACAGTATTTCTAACTACCCAAATAAACAGCTTAGTTTTTGGAGCTTTGTCAGACAAGTTTCAAATAGGTACTTCTGTCCGTTTTACCGTACCAGTACTGTCGAAAATTCCAGTCTTAGGTGCTGCATTTAAAAACCTCTATCCCTTTGAAATAGTAATCCTGGTTATTGCTATTATAGCAGCCTATGTCTTAAATAAGACTAGGTTTGGGTTGAGGCTAAGAGCCTGTGGAGACAATCCCCACTCAGTTGATGCAGCAGGAGTGGAAGTGTTCAGGGTTCAATTTAAGGCAGTTTTAATATCAGGGGCCCTATCAGGCTTAGGAGGCATAAGCTATGCCTATTCCATCTCAACTAACTTTTCACCGTCAATTTATATGGGATATGGCTACTTAGCCATTGCAGCCTTAATCTTTGGAAATTGGAAAATACTGCCTACCCTTGGAGCCTGCTTACTCTTTGGCTTTGCTAGGTCAGGTGGATATATACTTGGACAAATGCTGGAGATGCCCAGTACCTTTTCAGACTTGATAATGACTTTACCCTATGTCCTTACCCTATTATTGCTAATATTTTTCTCAAAATCTAATCGGCCACCAAGGGCCTTGGGTGAGATTTACGATAAAGGAAAGAGGTAGTACTGAAATTCCTTTAACTACTTGAAAGGGTGATTATTTGATATATAAGAATCCCTATTATAAGAAGGTAAAAGGCAGCTTTACAATGTTAGTATCCTGCGGATACTGTAAAGCCCATATTGCCAAATACCAAAAGCTAGGTAAGGGGAATTTACTTAGAATGCATATAGATAGGATTATTGAAAGTTCCATAGATTTATCTAAGGACCCTAAGGTATTAACCTGCCCCGATTGTAATGCCCAATTGGGAGTAAGAATGGTTTTGAAGGGAAGGGACAAGGAAGTCTTTAATATGCTCCGTTCTACCTATAATACTAAAAGAATAGATTAACATTATGAGAAGTCTTGAAACTAAAGGTGTTTCAAGGCTTTTTTAATTATGATTATTTTCCCCATCATAAATCCTTATTAATTATTGCCATAGGCTATCTACCTCTCATACCCTTAAAATAAATGTGCCTATTTAAAATATCAATAGCAAAACAAAACCTATAAATTATATCTATTTGTTTTAGATTAGGCATTACATTAAAATAATAGGTGGACAAAAATATTATATGGAGGTATGAAGACATGAAGAACAAATCATTAAAACTATTGTCAGTTTTACTAATCTTATCACTTGTCTTAGTTGGATGCGGACAAAAGGCTGAAGAAACAGCAGCAAATCCAATGAAATATATAAGTGTTGAGGATTTAAAGAAGGATATAGATTCAGGTTCTAATGAATATATAATCCTTGATGTTAGACAGGCTAAAGACTACGAAGAAAGCCATATAAAAGGTGCTATTCTAGCAGACCAGCATGCTGCCAATAAAGAGGGAGATGACGAGACAGGAATAGCAAACCTAAAAGCAGCATTAAAAGAAGCTACTGGTTCAGAAGAAGGAAACCCAGATGTTAAATTTGCCCTAGTATGTTATTCAGGAAAATCCTATGCACAAAAGGCAACTGATTTACTTATAGAAATGGGGGTATCACCTGATCAAATCTTCACAGTAGAAGGTGGTATGAAAGCTTGGACAGAAGCAGGAGATGACTACAACTCTCTTCTAGAATAAAAGATATGTTGGCTATCCGTTAATAAATGGATAGCCATTTAAATGAAAAATTTCTATTGAGGTGAAATATGAAGGGAAAATTATTAGAACATAAATCAAAAATAATTCTTTTAGGTATAATATTAATGGGTGTATTATTATATTTTTTCAACCCTAGTATAAATCAATTGGTAAAGAATATAGTTTCAATGTTTGCAACGGGAGATTTTGAGGTTGTAAGGGACTTTATAGACGAGTATGGACCTTATGCAATGCTAGTATCTGCAGCCTTAATGGTATTTCAATCAATAGCTGCACCACTGCCTGCCTTTTTAATTACCTTTGCCAATGCCAACTTGTTTGGGTGGTGGCAAGGAGCCATACTTTCTTGGTCAAGTGCAATGGTAGGAGCTGCAGTATGCTTCTATATAGCCCGAATCTTAGGTAGGGATATAGTGGAGAAATTGACTAGCAAAACTGGCTTAGAAAGTGTTGATAGGTTTTTTGAAAAATATGGGAAACAATCTATCCTAATAGCCAGGCTACTACCTTTTATGTCTTTTGACATCGTAAGCTATGCTGCAGGCTTGACCCCTATGAATTTCTGGGGCTTCTTCATAGCAACAGGCATAGGACAATTGCCTGCTACCATTATTTATTCATATGTTGGCGGTATGTTAACTGGAGGAGCAAAATTATTGGTTACAGCCCTTCTAATACTATTTGCACTGTCAGTCCTAGTAGTATTGTTGAGAAACATATTTTACTCAAGAAACAAAAATTTAGTTGTAGAGGAGAAAAATGAAAGATAAGGTAATAGTTTTTTTCACAAGGATACCTACTTTAGGCAAGACCAAAACTAGGCTAGAGCCTTTTTTAGGCCAAAGGTCATGTGTAGAATTGCAAACGGCTTTTATAAAAGACATATACGAAAATATAAAAAACATGGGCATAGATATAATTGTCAACTACTCTGACCATGGTGACTTAGAGATCTTTTATGATATTTTCGATGAAGATGTTTATTTTCTAAAACAAGAGGGAAAAGACCTAGGAGAAAAGATGTATAATGGGATTTCCTACTCATTAAAGGATTATAAAAAATCAGTACTCATAGGTAGCGATCTCCCCCTCTTAGGTAAGGAGGATATAGAAATGGCTTTTAATATCTTAGAAGATAAGGATATAGCCATTTCCCCTACCTATGATGGGGGATATTATTTGATTGGAATGAAAGAAGCCTGTAAAGACATATTCAATATGAAATACAGTACAAGTTCTGTTTTTCAGGAGACCATAGGAAGGATTCAAGCCATGGGAAAGTCCTATGGAGTAGGCAATATCCAATTGGATATTGACGATAAGAATGATTTCTTAAAGCTCTATGAAATATTAAAAGGGGACAAGGACATTCCCTGCCACAATACTAGGAAATTTGTTTATAAAATAATGGAGAAGTGTGATGAAAATGAGCAAAATCCATATAGACAATATTATACAGGATAAGGAATTCATAGAAAGATTTGGGCCAGAAGGGATCAAGCCCTTGGGCCAGGGAGAATATAATATCAATTATGTTTTTTATTCAAAGGCCTATAAAAAGAAATTGGTACTTAGAATTGCCACAGATAGCCAAATGGATTTAGATAATCAAATCCAATATGAGTACAAGGCTTTGGAACTATTAAAGAATACTAATAGGACTCCCAAGCCTATTTATTATGATGACAGTAAAAAACTAATCCCCTTCGGATTTTTAGTTATGGAATATTTGCCAGGCAAGCCCCTAGATTATAAAAGGGATTTAAAAATTGCAGCGGAAATCTTAGGAGATATCCACAATGAACCTATACCAGAAAAGAATCACCTACTAAGGCCAGAAAATCCAATAGGGGCAATATATGAGGAGTCTTTGAGGATGTTTGAAAAATATAAGACTTCCAAATATGCTGATAAGGAGACAAGGGCCAGGATAGAATACCTATTGGAAAAGGGAAGGAATATAAAGAACCTTGATTTGGGAAATAGGACTATAATAAATACTGAATTAAATTCAGGCAATTTCCTCATAAATGGTGAAGGGCAAAACAATTACCTAGTAGATTGGGAAAAACCCCTGTATGGCTATCCTGCCCAGGACTTAGGCCATTTTTTAACACCTACAACTACCCTTTGGAAAACTGATATTATCCTTTCTAAGGATGAAATCCACTATTTTCTAAGGGAATACTGCAAAAAATCAAACCAATACAAGGATAAGGAGGAATTGTGGCAGTCTGTTAAAAACTATATATCCATGAACTGCCTAAGGGGTATAACCTGGTGTGCCATGGCCTATGTGGAATATCAGGGGCCAGACAGGCTTATTTTCAATGAATTTACCTTTGAGAAGATTAAGGCCTACTTGTCTAAGGATTTTTTAGACTTTATAAAGGATGAGTATTTGTATGAGTACTAAGTCAATATCCATTATCATACCCGTTTATAATGAAGCCTCCACTATAAAGCAACTGATGGATAATTTGGAATACTTTAGGGATAAGTCTGAGATCATCTTTGTAGATGGAGGCAGTTCAGACAATACAAAAAGTATAATTGAAAAGAGGTATAGGGTAGTCGTATCTCCTAAAAAGGGCAGGGCCAGTCAGATGAATTATGGGGCTTCCTTGTCAGGGGGAGATATACTATTTTTTTTACATGCTGACAGCCATTTATCTCCAGATGCCCTAGAGAGGATTCATGAAGTGATGGAAAAGGGCTATAAGGCAGGATGTTTTAAAATCAAATTTGATAGTAGAAGTATTATAATGAAGATATGTGGCTTCATGTCCAATCTAAGGGTAAGGTTAAGAAATATTGCCTTTGGAGACCAGGGTATCTTCATAGATAGGAAATATTTCTATGGCTTAGGGGGATATAGGGAGATACCTCTTATGGAAGACTATCAGCTGTCCATGGATATAAAGGCAGATGGAGAAAAAATAGCCTTGGCAAGGGCAAAGATAATTACTTCAGAAAGGCGGTTTGTTAAAAACGGAAGGCTGAGGACCATGGCCAGGATGCAAAGGCTTCAATACATGTATAGAAAAGGGGAAGACATAGAAAAAATTGCCAGCCTATATAAATAGAAAGAAGGTGATATTATGGCTAGAAAATTAATTATAGATTGTGACAATGCCTTTTCCATAGATGGCTGTGATATAGATGATGGCTTGGCCATTATATATGCATTGGCCCAAAAGGATGTGGAAGTCCTAGGGATTAGTACGACCTTTGGGAATAATAAGTTGGACCTTATTTATCCAAATACTATTTCCTTTATGAAGAATATAGGCCATCCAGAAATACCAGTCTTTAAGGGTTCTGAAGACTCCCATGAGGATAATGAAGCAGCCAGATTTTTAGTAGAAATGGCTAAGAAGTATGAGGGAGACCTGTCCCTACTTGTATTAGGGTCTACAACAAACCTATACCATGCTTGGCTATTGGATAATGATTTTTATAGGAAAATTAAGGTTATTTCCCTAATGGGGGGTATAACTGAGCCCCTAATAATAAATGGCAAGATTTTAAATGAATTAAATCTTTCCTGCAACTATAGGGCATCCCTAAATGTCTTAGAACATGGGAGAAATATTATTATTGCCACTGGAAACACATGTTTAGATGGCTTTTTCACCAGGGAGAGGTTTGAAAGGCTAAAGGAAGGAAACGATTTTGAAAGATGGCTGTATGAAAATAGCCTATACTGGTTTAATAGGGAAAAATGTGTTTTTGACAACCACGGCATATATATCTGGGATGTGTTGGCTGCAGCTGCCCTATTAAATCCAGACTTATTTATAGAAAATCTTGTAGAGATTTCCCCAGATGAGGAGAGTATGAAGAAGGGCTTGTTATTTGGAGAAGGGAAAAAGAAAAAAGTTATCATACCTAAGATTAAGGATGTAGATGAATACATAGACCATGTATATGAGCAATTTAAGATTTTTGGAGAAAGGCAATAAATAATAAGGATAAACTTATTATTCAGGAATGAATATAAGTTTATCCTTATCTAATTCTATGCTGACTTTATCTCCCTCTTTAATATCTAGGGGCTCATTTAAAATGCTCTCCAGTTTCAAACTGCTGTTGATTTTATTTATTTTCAGCAGGTAATTGTCACCTTGATATATCTTGGCTACCACTTGAAACTTGCCATCTTCAGCTTTATTTACCTTTAAAGCTGAGGGCCTTATAAGACACTTGTACTTTCCATCATCCCTATTTATATCTACATTGAAGAAACGGCTTATAAATCTATTGCCTTTTATTTCTCCACTAATATAGGTTCCTTCTGCGAAATAATCAGCTACTATGGTGTTTACAGGGTTTTTAAATATATTTTCTGGAGTGTCGTATTGTAGTATTTCACCATTGTGCATAAAGGCTATTCTGTCAGACATGGTTAAGGCCTCTTCCTTATCATGGGTAACTAAGATGGTGGTGATCTTGTATTCTTTTTGAAGGTCTAGTACTAATTCTCTCATATCCTTTCTTAGATTGATATCAAGGCTGGAAAAGGGCTCATCTAATAATAAGACTACAGGTTCTGCAGCCAGGGCCCTGGCTAAGACCACTCTTTGCTTTTGGCCCCCCGATATTTCATCTACATGCCTATCTTTAAAGCCTTCCAATTTAACCTTTTTCAGCAGCTCAACAGCCCTTTCCCTACATTTATCTTTATGGAGCCCAAGCATTTTTAGTGGAAAACTAATATTTTCTGCAACGGTCATATGGGGGAAGAGCCTAAAGTCTTGAAAGACGATAACTGTCCTCCGCTTATGAGGGGGGACCTTGTCTAGGGCTTTTCCACCTAAGAGGATTGACCCTTCCCTCTGCTTAATTATGCCTGCTATGGTTTTTAAGAGGGTGCTTTTTCCACAGCCTGATGCTCCAAGAAGGGAGATAAATTCACCATCTTCCACCCTTAAATTTATGGATTTTAATATCTCCTTCTTAGAAAGGGTAACAGATATATTCTTCAATTCTAATTCCAATTATATTTCTCCTTCCTTTTCTGGAATTTCTTCAAGATCAAGTTTATTAGGCCAAAAACTATAAGTGTAGATAAGACAAAGACTAAGGCATAGGCAGAGCCTAAGGTCCTGTCTCCCTTGGCTATGAAGGGTACCATAATCATACTGAAGGTCATAACCTTTCCCCCGCCTATTAGGAGGGTTACGAAGTATTGGCTAAAGGAAATGATATAGGCCATTGTAATACTTGCTATTATCCCTGGTAAGAGGAGTGGAAAGGAAATGTGTAAGAAGGCTTTCCAGGGCGATGCACCTAGTACATAGGCCTGCTGCTCCAAGTCTTTACCAATGGATTCAGTCAAGTTTTTCATTATATTTATAGTATAGGGCAAGGTATAGATTAGATTGACTATGATAACCCCCAAGGGAGTATTGGCTAAGGACATCTTTATAAAGGCAACATGGATACCCATTGCAAATACAGTGCTGGGCACCAGGTTTGGAGCCATGCTGATAAAATCTATTAAGTCTTTGCCAAAAAAGTCATAAAAGACTACTGCCCTAGCAGCCATTATAGCTATAATAGCCGATAGGAGGGCTACGGTTAATGATAAGAAAATACTTGATAGAAGTATAGGAAATACATTGCCATAGGGGGCAAATATTTCCTTTATAGCCCTAAGGGAATAACTAGTAGGCAGAAGACTTGGCCATGACCATTGGTTGGTGAAAGCCCATAGGGTAATTATTACCATAGGGGCTAAAATTGCAAAAACAGTTATATATAAAAAAAGTTTTAACAGCTTATTTGAGCTAGGCTCTTTCATGGCTACCACCCTTTAGCTTCTTTCTATTGGAGATGAGATAATAAATACCAGCCATGAGCCAGGTTATGAGCAAAATCAATCCATTCATGGCCATAGCATAGGGCCTATGGCGTAAGTCAGGATGTATATACTCAACATGGGCTTGGACAGGCAATGCCTTTGGAACAGTTGCTCCTAGCAAAAATGGTAAATCATAAGCCCCAAAGGAAAAGGTCAGTATAATCAAAAATGCCTTGGCTATGGCAGGCATACTTAAAGGCAGGGTTATATGAATGAAGGATTTTAACCTGGAGGCTCCTAAGTTTTCTGCTGCTTCCCCTAAGGTCTTATTTATACTGGCCATTAGGGATAAGGAAAAGTATGCAACAAAGGGTACTTCCTTCCACAAGTAGCCTAGAATTATTCCTATGTTATTTTTTGTATATAGTAACAAGGGGAAGTCCCCTTGTGTACTTATGATTCCTAGCTTGTATAGGAGCCTTGCCAGAAGGCCATTTTGAGAAAGTATGCTTATTGAAAATAAGGCTACTATGGTATGGGGGATAAGTATAGCCAATTTAATTACCTGAATTATCTTACCCTCTGTATGTCCAGTGTAAACCAAGGCTGCAGTAAGAATAGTCCCTAAGACTGCAGCTAAAATAGAGGATATGAGGGATATGTGCAAAGTCACCTTTAAAGAGTCTAGGAAAGTAGGGCTTTTTATGACCTTTATATAATAATCTAGGCTTAAGTCCCTTAAATTAAATGCAGGTATATAACCGAAGCTTTGGATTATTCCATTGGCAACTCCGTATATAAAAAGAACACCCAATAATACTATGGGCATTATTAGTATATAGGGTGTTTTTTTATTCATGATTTTCACTCCTAACCATATATGAAACTATTCATTATATTTGCCAACTACTTCCTCTAGCCATATTTCCTCTATTATGGGAACTATGTTTGCTGGCATTTCTGGTAGGCGCTTACTTAAAAGCTCATCTTGTGACAAAACTCCCTTGCCAATATCTACCTTGTCAAATCTTGCCTTTTCCTCATCGGACAATTTATCATATGCCACTACAGGCAAAGTCTTTAAAGCTTCAAATTGAGCTGCTTGTGTTTCAGCTGAAATGATTTCATTGATAACTACCATGGCACCAGCCTTATTAGGAGAGTTCTTTGCTATGGCAATATAATTGGTATTTCCTACTGTACCATTGTCAAATACAAAGGTTCTAACTGTGTCCTTATAAACCCCTTTTTCTATACCAACAGCTGCTGCATATGGACCATAGCTCATGGCCATTACCAATTCTCCATCTTGGAACATATTGTCAACTTCTCCATTGGTAGCAGGGAAGGTTTTTCCTTGGTTCCATAGGTACTTGTTTAATTCCCTTAAATATTCTAAGGCAGGCTCAATGGCCTCTTTAACTACTTCCTTGTCTGCTTCCATAGTCAAGAACTGTTTATGACCAACTATATCATAGATTAGGGTCCTGACGAAGGCACTACCTGTAAAATCTGGTAAGGCTGCATAAGTTACCTTGCCTTTATATTTTTTGCAGAATTCTAAGAACTCCTGAGTATTTCTTGGAGTTTCTGGTGTTACAGCACTGTCGTTCAAAAAAACAAGCTGGGCCTTACCATAGGGGGCTTCATAACCTTCGATGGGGAAGCCGAAGTCATATAGTACTTCTTCATCTTCAGTGTCTATATACTTGTCAAAGTTAGGCAGCTTGTGGGTAAAGGGACCAAATAAGAGGTCGTTTTCCTTAGCTGAGTAGAAGTTTTCCCCGTTTATCCATATCATGTCGATGGAGCCTTTTTCTAAGCCTGCCTGCTTTTCACCTGCCAACTTGGCCAAGATATTGTCTATATCCATGCCAACTACTTCTAAGGTAATATCGTATTTTTCCTTTAATTTTGGAGCAAGTTGTTCATTTAAAAATCTGTTTCTGTTTTCATCTCCGCCCCAGCCGTAAAAGGTTACAGTAGTTCCTCTGGCTTGTTCAACTAGGGCATCAAAGTCTGCATTAGGGTCAAGTTCCACAATATTTTCATTGTCATTAAGGCTTGCCTTATTTTTGCTGCATCCTGCTGTCAGTATTGCAATAAGTAATAAAAATATAAGTAATGTTTTTCTCTTCATTTTTTCCTCCTTTTATTAATGCTTTTTTACAGCAATATATAATATATCAAAATTTTATGAGTACTGAAATTCTTATTAGATAATTCAATATTTGTTTTTCAAATTATTAACTTTATCTATAGTATAAAGGTTTATACTATTCATTAAAGCTATTGGTTTTAAATTATAGAAATGGATGGAAAATTATTAAAATTATATAAAAAATAGGTAAAAACTGGTAAAATAGGGGTAGGTTCTAGGTATTAGTATGAAAACAAACTAAGGGGGATGAGAGGTATGGACAAAGTATCCTTAGAAGCAAGGATTAGTGCAGAGGTTTATAATTTCAGTGGGAAGCTTGGGTTTTATGCCAACGATTTTAAGGGAAATATTATTGAAATCAATTCAGAAGAAAAATTTGAAACTGCCAGTACAATAAAATCCTTTATCTTGGCAGAGCTTTTTAGGCAGGTCAAAGAAAAAAAGGTAGGCTTAAACCAGATGATGAAATATGGTGAAGAAAACTATGTTGTAGGCAGTGGAATACTTAGGCACTTAGACTTTGGAGTAGAAATGACGGTCAAAAACATTGCAACCTTAATGATCATAATTAGCGATAACATAGCTACTAATATGATGATAGATCTCCTAGGTATAGATAATATCAACAACACCTGCCATGACCTAGGGTTTAAGGATACTGTATTATATAATAAGATAGACTTTGAAAAATATCCTAAGCTTGGGACTACTACTCCCAAGGATTATGGCAGATTATTTGAAATGATCTATAAAAAGGAACTATGGTCTGAGGAACTAAGTCAAGAGATGATAGAAATATTTAAGAAACAGCATTATAATACCATGTTAACTAGGGGCTTGCCTCAGTATTTTTTGGATTCTGAAAACACCGGTGATGAAGAATTGTTTACCATAGCTTCCAAGAGCGGCAGTATGGATGCCTGTAGAAATGATGGTGGAATAGTATTTACTCCTTATGGTGGCTATGTCATAGCCATATTTACCAAGGACTTTTCCGACAATTTGTATTATAATGACCACGAATCCTATAGGTTTGGGGGGAAGGTAAGTAGATTGATCTTTGACCAGTACTTAGGATTGAAAGGCCGATTTAAATAGGTGGAGATTTCAAATCTCCACCTATTCTATGATATTTGTTAATGTTCCAATTTTTTCTATATAGCATTCTACTATATCACCAGATTTTAAGTATTTGGGAGGCTCAAATCCCATGCCAACTCCTGCTGGAGTCCCTGTCAGTATTATATCTCCAGCCCTAAGAGTAAGCCCCCTAGATAGGTCTGAAATAATAGTAGGTATATCAAATATTAGGTTTCTAGTATTGGAGCTTTGTCTGATTTCCCCATTTACCTTAGAGCCTATATCAAGTTCTACAGGGAAGGGTATTGCTGATTTGTGAACTATGTATGGGCCTATGGCAGTACATGTATCCAGGCTTTTTCCTTTAAGCCATTGGATATGTTTTGTCTGTAAGTCTCTGGCAGTTATATCGTTTCCAATGGTATATCCAAATATATAATCTTCTGCTTCTTCATAGGGGATATCCTTTCCATCCTTTCCAATGATAACCCCAAGTTCCACTTCATAATCAAATTTGTTACTATAATCCTTAGGGATTATGACCTTATCCATATGCCCTATGGCTGGGTCTGCAATTTTTGAAAAATAAATGGGATTATCTGGGATTATTGTGTTTCCGCTGGGCAAGTTTTTTATTTCCTTGGCATGTTCTACATAGTTTTTTCCAAGGCAGAAGACATTTCGTCTTGGATATTTAATAGGGGCTGTAATCTTCACAGCCTTTAAAGGAATGCCTTTATCCTTTATATTTTCAAGGACTTCCTTTAAATCCCCAATTAGGCTATCAGAATAAGCTCTGATGAAATCCAGTAAATTCTTAGGTACATCCTTGTTCAATTCCCTTAATAGAGTTTCCATTGGGATTACCATATAATTTTTCTCATTTAGGATACCGTATCCTTCCTTTTTCCCTAACTCATAGGATAGAAATTTCATCTTACCATCTCCTCTTGATAATAGATTAATAATGCCATATTAATTTAATTATACCTAAACCTAGCCTTTTAGCCAAAGGTTTAGAAAAGATTTTACCTATGGGGAGGTTGTAATGTAACTTTTCTTCTCTAATTACAGATATAATAGTAGATGAAGAAAAAATAAGAATTTGTGTAAGATATTAGAAAGTTATGAGTCTTATATATAGAGGAGGTGATTAAGTGACAGACCTGGAAGAATTATATAAGATGTATTTCAGGGATGTATATCTTTACATAAAGTCCTTATCGGGA
>JAAYHU010000112.1 GCA_012735245.1 Tissierellia bacterium | reverse complement strand
GAAATTAAGGGGACCAACTAGTAACAGAATTTCTTAAATATAGAAGGGAGAGACGATATGAGGACAATTCCCTTTCTTAATGCTAGAGGTTCCAAAAATTTTACGAGGGGGTGTTTGTTGTGAAGAAGATTATGGCTATACTGATTTCAGTTTTAATATTAATATCAGGTTGTACAAAAATATCAACGGGACCAGAAAGGGAAGAACAGGGAGAAAATAAAGGGGCAATAGTGGAAAATATAGGCTATGATGATTTAGAAAATATTGAAGTAGAAATTATTAAAGGAGAAGTTAGGCCTGTAAGCTCTCTTAATCGGACAATAGCTAATGCTAGTTTTGTCCCCCAAGATGAAAATAAAGTAGAGTTTGAATACCAGCCTAATCAAGATGATCAAATTATCCAGCTAATAGATTCCAAGGGTTGGGAATGGACATTTTCCTTTCCTAAATATGCTTTGACTAGAAATACCCAGATTACTTTTACGCCTCTTTCTAAAATCCAGTTGGATTCTCTACCTGACCTAGAGCTTTCCGGATTTTTGATGGAGCCAGATGGACTTGAATTTCTTATTGCCCCAACAGTTACTATAAAAAAGGAAAATGAAAGTACAGAAGCTTTTCTTCTTTCATCAGCTCATGACGGTAGTGGAGTAGTTTTTCATCCAGCCTCATCAAGAGAAGGGCAATTACAGGCAAAGATCCCACATTTCAGTGCATGGTATAATCTGCCTGAGAAATAGAAAGAAAGAGCTCAAATAGAGCGGTTAAAAGAAATGGTTTCTCAGCAGCATGAAGATGCCATTAAGGCAGCAAAAGATCTGCTTAAGAAACCCATAACCGTCCCAGAACCTCCAAATATCGGCTTTGAATGTCTTGACAAAGATAAATTTGCACAAGCAAGTGCTTATGCCAAGCTTGTTAACGAGGAAGAGGAAGAGATACTCAATAGCCTTATATCAGCATTGTTTCGTACTAATCTTCTTGGTGACGATGTGGATTTCGAACTTGCCCAAAGAGTTGCAATGCGTACCATGGTTAAGGCTGATAAGCTTTTCAGTACTTATCAAGGCCAACCTGAAAAACTCTTGCCTGTATTTTTTGCTACAGCTACAGCCCATAAGCAGTATTTATTGCTAGGTGGAGAGTTCCAAGAACTTCAATTTTTCATTCCTTGGGCAGAAAAAACTAAGAATTATTATATGGATAGATTAGTTAACAAACATGATTACAGGGCAATAGGTGCTGCTTTCGAATCCTTGCGATTTACTGCACTTGTAGGTGGAGAGGTTGATATAAACGAAATATTTAATGCACTTATATTTAAGCTTAAAATTAAGATTGTGTTTATAGAGGAGTGGGATGGGGGCCACGATATGATTATATCTGAGGGTGAAGGGGAAATGTTACCAATGGCTATAAATCCCGAAAACATGTGGGGATCAAATAATGTATTTCTTAAAGGAGATATTATGATGAAAAGCACCTTGTCTGGTGAATATTTCTCTAAAATGAAATATACTGCTGACAAATATACTATTTCAGCTGAGATTAGAAATTGGGATCCATGTAAGACACAAACTTGTGATATATGGGTCTCCACCCTAGGCCTTGAAGGAGAACAAATAGGCTACTATGGAGATGGTGAATTTGAAGTATTCTCAGAAGTATTAATCTGGGATCATTCTGATGAAAATTTTAGTGAGGAAATGGAAAATGGATTCCATGTGAAATTAAATAATTTAGGGGAAAGCGCAGTCATCCAAACCTTCTCGGGAGAAGATAAGGTATTTGGTGGAGTTAAGTTGGATATATTATTTGATCTTGTTCATCTTAAGGGAAAAAAGTACTATAAATGAAAATCCCCTTATTCTAAAATAAAAAATTATTTAGGAGGTAATCATGATGATCAAATATCAACAAAGATGGTATAGTAAGGCTTTTGCCATGTTTCTGGCACTTACCATACTTATAGCCGCACCGTTTAGCACCGTGCAAGCTT
>JAAYHU010000012.1 GCA_012735245.1 Tissierellia bacterium | reverse complement strand
GCTATACCATAGGCAACACCTGGTATTAAGAATAATAATGAGATTAAAGTAACTATTCCATTTATAAATGGAGATTGCTCAAGAATTGAACCTGTTTCAGGGTTTCTCAATGGACCATTTTGTGGCACTAAGAGAAGTAATATTATAATAATATACACTAATATTGATATACCCGCCCACCTTAATCCTCTATTTTCTTCAGCTGTAACTTCATCCATGGAAGCCACTGCACTGCCTTTATATTCCCCAAGCCTTGGCTCTATAATTTTTTCAGTTACTATTGTACCTACTATGGTAATTACAAAAGTTGATACAAATAGGAAATAAAAGTTAGAAGTAGCAGGCACAGAATAATTTCCTTGTAACATTTGGGCTGCTGGTTGTGTTATACCTGATAATAGAGCATCTGTTGGTCCTACCATAAGGTTGGCGCTAAATCCTCCAGATACACCTGCAAAGGCAGCAGCTAAGCCTGCCAAGGGATGACGGCCAAAGCTTAAAAATACTAGGGCTCCTAAGGGGACTAAAACTACATATCCCGCATCAGAAGCAATGTTGGACATTACTCCAGCAAAAACTACTACTGCTGTTATAAATCTTTTCGGTGTAGATAAAACTAGTTTTCTAAGACCAGCTTGGATAAGTCCTGTTCCTTCTGCCACCCCTACACCTAGCATAGCAACTAAAACTGTTCCTAAGGGTGCAAAGGATGTAAAGTTGCTTACTGCCTGTGAAATAATCTTTCTAATGCCTTCGGCATTTAGTAAGCTTATAGCCTCCACTGTAGTTGGAACCATTTCTCCTTCTACAAATCTATCATATGTTACCGATAATCCTGCCATTTCAGCAAAAGCTGAAATAACTATTACTATTAAACTAAATATTATAAACAGGGTAACAGGATGGGGTAATCTATTCCCCGCTCTTTCAATAAAATCAAGGAATTTATTAAAAAAACCTTTTTTCATTGTATTTTCATTAGACTTTTTCATTTTTACCTCCTCTTTGTATGATGATATTAATAATGGTTCAGCTAACACCTGCCCTAAATCTTATAAATATTATGAACAGACAACGTTACTATAATACATTACTTTGTCTAATATTTCAATAGTTTTTATCATGGTAAAATTTTCGAAAAAATTAGACTCCTCTATGATAGAGGGGCCTAATATTCAACCCAATGTATTAAAAACTATCCTTCAACAAAACTCATCAATTCTTCATTAAACAAGTCTTGTTCGTCATAAAATGATCCATGGCTGCTATAATGAAATGGCATAAGCTTAGAATTTTTAATATATCTTTGTTGAATCTCTCCCAATTGAAATGGGACAACTTCATCGTGAATTCCATGAATAATCAGTGTCGGAACATTTATTGTCTCTAAATCACTAAATAATTGTTCATTGAGCCATGTATTTGCAATAGCGATTGTAGACCAGCTTGCAGCCTGCAATCCTAATTGCAAGAACCAATCAGAGAAGGGCTTAGTAATATATTGAAAGAAGAATCTGTCGCAAAAATCACTTAACATTTTAGGGCGGTCCTTATATGCCCCTTCAATTATTTGGGTTACTACTTCAACATCTACTCCATAAGGAAAATTTGGAAGTTTTATTAAGCTAGGGGCTGCTGCTGCAATTAAGACAAGTTTTGATACCCCATACCCATTGTGCCTAGACATATATCTAATAGCTATGGCTCCCCCTGTTGAATGGCCTGCTAGTGTAAAATCATACAATCCAAGGGCTTCAACTACGCATCTCAGATCATCAGCTAAGCGGTTGTAATCATATCCCCTCCATGGTTTATCTGATTTGCCGAATCCTCTTTGATCTATGCCTATACATCTATAACCCCACTTAGGAAGTTGGTTAAACTGGTATTCAAATAACTTATGGTTAGCAGGCCATCCATGCAAAAATACAATTGTTTTATCCCCCTCTGGATTTAAATCTTCCACATAAATTTTCACATCAGGTTCCACATTGATATAATATCCCACAGCCATTCCCCCATAATTAAGTTTTATATTAGAATATTATTATCTTAACAATGTATTTATGAGTATTTAATTATGTTATAAAGGGAAAAAAATAAGGCCCCTCTATTATAATAGAGTGGCCTTGATTTCAGCCTATTACTATTACATCATGCCGCCCATTCCGCCCATGTTTGCAGTTGGGTCTTCTTTTTCTACATCTACTACAGCGCCTTCAGTAGTCAGAACCATAGAAGCAACAGATGCAGCATTTTGTAAAGCTGTTCTAGTTACCTTAGTTGGGTCAACTATTCCTGCTTCAATCATATTTACATATTTTTCATTTAATGCATCGAAGCCTATTCCATCTGCTTCTGCCCTAACTTTTTCTACTATTACAGAACCTTCTAATCCAGCATTAGCTGCTATTTGTCTAACAGGTTCTTCTAAGGCTCTAACGATTATGCTAATACCAGTTCTTTCGTCACCTTCTGCATTTTGAAGTAATTTTTCTACAGCTGGTATACTATCTACTAGTACAGTTCCACCACCAGGTACAATACCTTCTTCAACAGCTGCACGAGTAGCTGCTAAGGCGTCTTCTATTCTAAGTTTTCTTTCCTTAAGCTCTGTTTCAGTTGCAGCACCTACTTGGATTACTGCTACTCCACCTGATAATTTAGCAAGTCTTTCTTGTAATTTTTCTGCATCGAATTCGGAATCAGTTTCTTCTAATTGAGCTTTAATTTGCTTAATTCTATTTTGAATGTCTTCTGCTTTTCCTGCTCCATTAACAATTACAGTGTTTTCCTTGTCTACCTTAACTTTTCCAGCTCTACCTAACAAATCTATAGTAGCTTCTTTTAAGTCATAGCCTAATTCTTCTGAAATTACAGTTCCGCCTGTTAAGATGGCAATGTCTTGCAACATTTCTTTTCTTCTATCTCCAAATCCTGGAGCTTTAACAGCTACACAGTTAAATGTTCCTCTCAATTTATTTAATACTAGGGTTGCCAATGCTTCGCCTTCAATGTCTTCTGCAATGATAACCAATGGCTTGCCCATTTGAACTATTTGCTCAAGGATTGGCAGAATTTCTTGGATATTTGAAATCTTCTTATCTGTAATTAAAATGTAAGGCTCTTCATACTCCGCTATCATCTTTTCAGTATCTGTTACCATGTAAGCAGATACATATCCTCTATCAAATTGCATACCTTCTACTACTTCTAGGGTAGTTCCCATGGATTTTGATTCTTCTACTGTAATTACACCATCGTTGCCAACTTTTTCCATGGCATCTGCAATTAATTTACCTATTGCTTCATCTCCTGCTGAGATTGATGCAACTTGAGCTATAGCTTCCTTAGATTCTACTTCCTTGGAGAATCTCTTAATTTCTTCTACTGCCTTATCTACAGCAGCCCTAATTCCTCTTTGTAAAATCATTGGGTTTGCTCCAGCTGCTACGTTCTTTAATCCTTCTCTTATAATTGCTTGAGCTAATAAAGTAGCAGTTGTAGTACCGTCTCCAGCTACATCGTTAGTCTTTGTAGCTACTTCCTTAACTAATTGAGCACCCATATTTTCATACTTATCTTCTAATTCTATTTCACGAGCTATAGTAACACCATCATTTGTAATAAGTGGTGCACCAAATTTCTTATCCAATACAACGTTTCTTCCCTTTGGACCTAGGGTAACTTTAACAGTATCTGCTAATTTATTTATACCTCTTTCTATGGCACGACGTGCGTCTTCACCAAATTTAATTTCCTTTGCCATATATATACACACTCCCTTTCAATATAGTTAATAATTAATAGTTAATAGTGAAAAGTTATCTGGGTCTAGCTTATGGGTCTAAGCTCCTTCGCTTGGCTAAGGATGACCAATCAGTTATCCACTATTCACTGGATTATTCAACTACTGCCAAGATGTCAGTTAATTTTAATATTGTTAATTCGTCATCGTCAACCTTAACTTCTGTGCCTGCATATTTAGAAAATATAACCTTGTCACCAATTTTAATTTGTTCCTTTTTCTTTTCATCATTTAAAATGTCAGCGCCAATTGCAATTACCTCAGCCATTTGTGGCTGTTCCTTAGCTGAACTAGGAAGTACTATTCCACTTTTTGTTTTTTCTTCTACCTCAATTTTCTTAATTACAACCCTGTCGCCTAATGGTCTAAGCTTCATTATATTACCTCCTTATATTTAATAATAATACTACTGTCCATCAATTTATTAGCACTCATTGTCAGTGAGTGCTAATATACACAATAATATGTTACTGAATAAAAAGTATGTAAGCAAGCTTCAAATATATCCATAATAAGGCATTTTTTGTTATATTTAATCATTTTTTCTTGTTCTTTTTATTTTTCTTTGTTTTCCTCTGTTTTTCTCCCTTTATCCAATAATTTTTACCATATTAATTACAATATAGTAAATAATTGGTATAAAAATGGCTGGAAGCATGTTTCCAACTTTAATTTTTCTTATTTCTAATATATTAATCCCAATTGCCATAATTAATATACTGCCTACAGCAGACATTTCATTAATTACTTCAGGAGTCAGCAAATCCTTTACTAGATTAGCCAGAAGTGTAATTCCGCCTTGGTAGATTAATACAGGTATTGAGGCAAAGGCTACACCTATACCTAAGGTAGATGCAAATATTATGGAAGAAATACCGTCTAAAATTGACTTAGCAAATAAGGTCTCATGGTTCCCCTGTATACCAGCTTCTAGTGAACCCACTATGGCCATAGCCCCTACACAATAAACTAAGGATGCAGTAACAAAGCCTTTGGAAAAATTACTGTCCTCTCCTCCAAACTTATTTTGAAGCCTATTGCCTAGGTTGTCTAATCTCTTTTCAATCTTTAATGCTTCCCCAATTATGCTCCCCACAACAATACTAGCGATTACCAGCATAATATTTTGAGATTCAATTGCCCCCATAATCCCAATGATAACAACAGCCAAACCTATTCCATCCATAATTGTATTTTTATATTCTTCTTTTATTCCCTTTTTTATTAAAATTCCTAAGATAGAGCCTGCTATAATTGCTATTACATTTACTATTGTACTTAACATAGAAATCCCCCCTATTCGTCAATTAGGAATTAGTTGTTATTTTAAATAGGATATAACATTTTGACAAAAATTTCCATAGAGAAAATAGAATTCAGTTAAAGAATTCCACTAATACAAGTCAAATCTTTAGAAGACCCTTGTAAAGTTTTTTTCTCAAGGATTAAGTGACCTCAAAGCTTGACCTGATCAACTTGAATAAACTATTTACCTATTCCCAGTTCCCTAGCATAGTAAAAGAGGTATTGCTGAGCAAAACCTGCAAGGCTGCCAAAGAGTTTAGCCCCATAGTCGCCTATGAGTTTTTCATTGGTGTCTTCCTTTAGATAAAAATACTCCATTACCCTCTTAACCCACACATCTACAGGGAAGGCATCGGACTTTTTAAAGGCAAACAACAGTATACACTCTGAAACCTTAGGGCCTACGCCTGGCAAGGTCATAAGTATTTTCTTCCCTTCTTCCTTAGGCATATTAAATATTTCATTTAAATCTATATCTCCCCTGGCTATAATCTTTGAAGTCTCTACAATCCTCTCTCCCCTAAAGCCAACTCTGCATATTTCCTTTAAATCCTCTGCCTTAGCCTTAGATAGGGCTTCAGGAGTGGGAAAACTATAATATTCAGTTCCTTCAATCCTCTCTCCATAGTGGTTTGCAATTAGCTCAATAGATTTTTTAATCCTGGGAATTTGGTTATTCGCTGATATAATAAAGGATATTACAGTCTCAAAGGGGTCTTGGTTTAATATCCTTATACCTTCTCCAAACTTAATGGCTTCCCTTAGGACATCATCCTCAGACAGGATCCTTTTTATTTCATCATAATCCCTACCTAAGTCAAAGTAATTATACCAAATACCCTTGATATCATCTAAATTTGTATTTTTTAGTACTATATCATCCTTTTCCCTTTTGACATTAATAACCCTTCCATAGGCAATGGCAGTATAGGAATTATCATCTTCAACTTTCCATCTAAAGGCTTGACCACATTCAAATATATGCTTAGGATCAAAATTTTTCATATCCTTTAATATTATCTTGTTATTATCTTGGATTATATTGTAATTCATACTACTCTCCCTTTTCTTTTAGTCTTACATATAATAAGTAGTTTACCCATATTCTAATTAAAAAAACTGGCATCTGCCAGTTTTTTAGTTCAATGCCTTCAGAAGCATCCTATATGCTGTATCCTTTGCTTCCTCTACTCCAATATCTAAATATAAGTCTCTTTGATTAATATAGTGGGAAAAAAATGAAATGACCCCGTGGACAGCCATTATCTGATAAAAGCTGTTTTCTTCAGTATTTATTACCCCTTCTTCAATTCCCAGATTCAATATGTCCCTTATCTTCCTATTAATTAAGGCGATGAACTCTGTAATATTGTATTCACTATCTAACAAGTACTCATAGAATTTTTCGATGCCTCCGGCTGACAATAAGATATTTAATGTTGAAAGTTTATTTCCTAAGTTTTCCTCAATTATATCCAATACCTCATAAAGCTTATCCCTAAAATTATCCTTATTCTCAATTCTTCTAAAGGCATTTTTAATTTCATTAGTCATATTGTAAATAATGGCCTTGGATATGACTTCTTCCTTAGTATCAAAGTAATCATAAATAGTTCCCTTTCCAATATTGGCTGCTTCAGCTATATCCGATACTTTGATGGAGTAGGGGTTAGCCCCCTTCTTCATCAAAGAAATTAGTCCATTAAAGATTGCTATTTCCTTTTCTGAAAAAATCTTATCCTTCATATTTACTCCTCTCCTTCTAAGGAGATTTTCCTTATTTTCCTCTTGTGAAATATACTATACATTACAGGTACTACAAGAAGGGTAAGTATTGTAGCATAGGTTAAGCCTCCAATGGCTGTAATGGCCAAGGGCTGAACCATTTCTGCCCCTACTCCTACTCCCAGGGATAAAGTTGACAAGCCAAAAATAGTAGTTATGGCTGTCATAAAGATTGCCCTCATTCTAGTCCTTCCTGCCAGTACTAAGGCCTCTGTAGTTTCCATATCCCTTTCTCTTAATTGATTAGTATAGTCAACAAATACTATACCATTATTTACTACCACTCCAGATAGGACTAGAAATCCTAACATGGCAATTAAACTAATTTCATGTCCTGTAATTACTAAGGCCAACAAGCCTCCAGTAAAGGCTAAGGGAATAGTAAACATTACTATAAATGGTGACATTAAAGATTGGAATTGGGCAACCATAATCAAATATATAAAGGCAATGGCCAGTAAAATCATATAGATTAAGTCTCTCATGGATTCTTTTATCAATTCATTTTCACCAGCCAATTCTATGGAGTAGCCTTCTGGCAACTTATAATCCTTTAATCTATCTTCAAACTCTCGGCTAACTAGGCCTATATTATAATCCTGGTCTATATTTGCCCTTACTGAAATATACCTTTCCTGGTCCTTCCTTCTAATGGAGGTAGGTCCTATTTCCTCAGTCACCTCTGCAATATCCCCTATTTTTACTTCTGCTTCTTCTCCATCCTTATTAAGCTTAATGGTTAAATCCCTTATATCCTCTGTAGTTAAGTTTTTGCTCTCCCCATCTACCACTATTACCGGATAATCCTTATTTGAAACTGATAAGGTAGTTGCAGCCTTGCCCCTTGCCAATAAGGAGTTAACTTCACTAAATACTTGTGCAACTGTTAGGCCCTCTTCCATGGCCCTTTCCTTATCTACAATAATCCTTATTTCCTCTAGGCTGTCATCTTCACCGACCCTAAGATCCTTAGTTCCCTCTATTGACCCTAGAATCTCTAATATATCATTTCCTATGTCCCTTAATTCATCTAGGTCTCTACCCTTAACTAGGACTTCTATACCAGAACCTCCTAGGACGCTCATGTCCATATTGGAAGTACTTACTGTTATCTTACAGTCTAAATCCTTTGTCCTTTCAATTATCTCCCTTTCTATTTCCAAATTGGTCATCTTTTTATTCTCGTTTAGGATTAAATACATTGACATGGTATTTCCACCGCTACTTCCTTGAGGACCAAAACCAAGGATTCCCCCGCTGTGGAATGCCCCAATGGTTTCTATATCTTCTATATCTAAAAGCCTATCTATTACAATATCAGACATTTCCACAGTATCATTAAATGTGCTTTCCTTTGGCATCTCTAAGTTTAGAGACATCTGTGGAGTTTCCATTTCTGGAATAAAGGCTGTACCCATGGACCCTGCCAGGTATCCGCTTAATATAAGCAATGCAGTTACTGCTAATATGACAATGCCTTTATGGGACAAGGACCATCTAAGGATTTTTTCGTATACATCTAATAACTTATCAAAAAGCTTATGTTCCTTCTCCTTGGTATTTTTTAGTACTGTCGTTGCCATTGAAGGCACTAAGGATAAGGCTACTATAAGGCTAGCAATTAAGGAATAAGCTATTGTAAGTCCCATATCCACAAAGAGCTGTCGTGAGATTCCCTTTGTAAATACAATGGGCAAGAATACACATACTGTAGTAAGAGTAGATGCCATTATAGCCCCTCCTACTTCCTTTGCCCCTTCAATGGAAGCCTTAACAGGAGGTACCCCTTCACTTCTAAGTCTGTAGATATTTTCTATAACTACTATGGAGTTATCTACCAGCATTCCTACACCAAGGGCCAAACCTGCCAGTGATATGATGTTTAAAGTAACTCCTGTAAAATACATTAAAGCCACAGCAAATACTAAACTTATGGGGATAGATAGGGCTATGACAAAGGTAGGTTTTAAATCCCTTAAAAATACTATAAGTACAAGAATTGCTAAAATTCCACCATATATCAAGTTATCTATAACTGAGTCTATGACTATACCAATATATATTCCCTGGTCCATTAATGCTGTAAAGTTTAGTCCTTCATGTTTTGCCCTTAATTCTTCCATCTTCTTTCCAATATTCTTTGATACCTCAGTTGTAGAATAATTGCTTTGTTTTTGAAAAGTCAGTATTACTCCATTGTTTCCATTTATTTTAGCATAAACATCCTCTGAATTATCCTTATAAGCTATGTCTGCCACATCTTTTAGGTAGATTTTGCCTATTCCTTCTTCTCCTGTATCAAATAGGAGTAAGTTCTTTACTTCATCTATACTTCTTATTTTATCTCCAACCTTAACTAAATAATCTGTACCTTCCTCTGATACATAGCCTGCAGGCATAGAAAAGTTCTGTGCTGCAAGTATGCCTGAAATCATTTTGCTAGTTATTACCCCATCTAAGGATGCCTGCTTGAAGGCCTCTTCCCTAGCCTTTTCAAACTCCTCTAACTTTTCATTTAAGGTCTTTTCTCCCTCAGTAAGCTGGGCCCTTGCCTTATTCATTTCAGATTCTAAAAGAGCTTTTCCTTCTACTATCTGCTTTTCCTGTAAACTTAATTCCTCTTTCTTTTCTTCAAGGGAAGCCTTTTGTACTTCTAATTCTTCTAATTTAGCCTCTAAGGCCTTAAGTCCCATTTCTGCTTCCAGCTTATTTTGGCTAAGCCCTTTTAAACTTTCTTGAATTGCACCTAATCTTATCCTATCTTCTTGGGACAGCTCATCTCCCTGGGCCAATAGGACACTTTCACTGGCCTTTAATTCTTCTTCCTTTTTATTTAGTTCCCTTAATAGGTTTTCAATTTCTGCTTTTTTCTCATTTAACTCTAGTAGGCCAGCATTTATACCAGCTTCTCCTTGAACAATCTGTTCCTTGGCTAAGTTTATAGCCCTTTCCCCTTCTTCTAGTTTTTGTCTTTGGGTTCTTTCTTCAGCATTTAATCTATTTTTCCCTGCTTCTATTTCTTTCTTTGCCTTCTCCAATTCTTCTTCAGCTTCTGCTAATTTTGAATCAACCTTATCTAAAATCCTTTTATTTAATTCATCTATTTTATCTGGATTAATGAAAACCTCAATATTTTCTTCTATCAATCCAACTCCTGAAACAGAAGCAACCCCTTCTATACTTTCCAGTTCTGGAATTATTCTGGACTCAACAAAATCAGATATTTCTGCTACATCCATACCCTCCATATCTACTGAAAAAATTCCTATAGGCAGCATATCTGGATTTAACCTAATTATCATTGGGGTGCCAACGGAATCATTCCAGGCACTTTTTATTAGGTCCAGACTGCTGTTGATTTCAATTATACTTGAGTCCATATTGACATTATTATTGAATTCTAAAATGACAATGGAGGTATTTTCACTAGAAATTGAATTGATGTTTTTAATATTGCTGGCAGTAGCTACCACTTGTTCAATGGGTTTTGTTACTACCATCTCTACCTCCTCAGGGCTTGCTCCTGGGTAAGAGGTCATGATAACTAAGTAAGGCAATTCTATATTAGGAAGTAGATCGGTTTGCAAATTGATAAAGGATATGCTTCCCAATATTAATACTAAAATCACTGCAACAACTACTGTATAAGGTTTCTTGACACTAAATTTTGATAACATTTTGCCCTCCTATTCTATAATAAGATTAGTGACCGACTAGTCGGTCACTAATTATAGTATAGAAAAAATACTTCCTAATGTCAACTAGGGAAATAAAAAAACTGGCTTTCGCCAGTTTCTTTATATTAATACCATCCTCTTAATTTCATTACTTCTGCTATTTTCTTAACTGATAACATGTAAGCAGCTTCTCTTACTGTTACATTGTATTCCTTCTTTAATTTCCAAATGGCATTAAATGCTTTAACCATTTCAACTTCTTGTTTTTCTTCTACTTCTTTTTCTGACCAGTAGTATCCATATAGGTTTTGTACCCATTCAAAGTAGGAAACTGTAACTCCACCAGCATTTGTTAAGATATCTGGAGTAACTGTTATTCCTCTTTCCTTTAGTATTTCATCTGCTCCTGGAGTAATAGGTCCATTGGCGGCTTCACAGATTAATTTAGCATTAACAACCTTAGCCACTTCTTCAGTAATAGCATTTTCAAGGGCTGCGGGGATTAATATGTCAACGTCAAGTTTCCAGAAGTCATCTAAGGTAATCATTTCAGCCTTCGGATAATCTACTAAATTCTTGTGCTCATTGAAATATGCTAACATTTCTTCGAAGTCTAAACCATCTTTATTATATAAAGCATAAGTACCAACTGATGGTGTCCATTCAGCTACTGCAACAATCTTTGCACCTTGTTTTTGAACATTCTTAACTGTATATCTACCAACATTACCAAATCCTTGGATAGCAACTGTTGATTTAGCTATGTCTATGCCAAGCTCTCTAGCAGCTTCTCTAGCTATAACTGAAACTCCAAAGCCTGTAGCTTCGTTTCTACCTTCAGAGCCTCCCCATACAACGGGTTTACCAGTTATAACTCCTAAGGCGTCTTGGCCAGTTAATTTAATATACTCATCAACCATCCAAGCCATTACTTGTGAATTTGTACCAACATCTGGTGCTGGAATATCTATTTTTTCACCTAAATATTTATAAAGTCCTTGGATATATCCTCTTGATAGTCTTTCTAATTCCCCTTGTGATAATTTTAGCGGGTCAACGGTAACTCCACCTTTTGCTCCACCATAGGGTACTCCCATAACTCCACATTTAAAAGTCATCCAAATAGATAAGGCTTTTACTTCGTCTGCATTTACTCCTGGATGAAATCTAATTCCACCTTTACCAGGTCCTATTGCAGTATTGTGAGCTGCCCTATAGCCTTTAAATACCTTTAAAGTTCCGTCATCCATCTTAACTGGGATAGAAATTTCAATCATTCTTTGTGGTTCCTTCAGTAGCTCATATACATCGTTGCCAAGATTTAATGCGTCGCAAGCCTTTTTAACTTGCAATTGAGCACTTTCCAATGGATTTAAGTTTTCTTTTGACATTGTTAAACCCTCCCCATAAAATTAGCTAGAATATTGCTAGCAATTTATCATTTTAAGGCAATTATAACATAAGGGTTTTTCTTTGTAAACCTTTCAGAAACTTTGAAAAATTTATAATTGGCGGTCAAAGACCGCCAATCTTTAAGCTCCTTTGCTTATGCTCTTAAATCCTTCTACTATGTCATCAACATTGTCTAAGGCTTCAATAAGTTCTGGTATTACCTCATATAAGTCTCCTACTATTCCAAAATCAGCAACCTTAAATATTGGTGCTTCTGGGTCCTTATTTATGGCCACTATGACCTTAGATTCTTGCATGCCTGCCAAATGTTGAATGGCCCCTGATATACCACAGGCTATATAAAGATTTGGCCTAACTGTTTTACCTGTTTGGCCTACTTGGTGGCTTTGCTCTATCCATCCAGCATCTACAGTGGCACGGGAAGCCCCTACTACTCCACCTAATTTGTCTGCCAATTCTTTTATCAATTTAAATCCTTCTGGATTACCTAAGCCTCTTCCTCCAGATACTATTATTTTTGCATCTTCTAAGGCTACTATAGCCTTTGCAGCCTTAACTACTTCTACTACCTTGGCTTTTATGTCTTCATCCTTAAGGTCTGGAGTAAACTTATGGATTTCTCCTTCTCTATTCTCATCATACTTTGCCTTTTCCATAACTCCCGGTCTAACGGTAGCCATTTGTGGCCTATGGTCTGGGCAAATAATGGTTGCCATTAAGTTTCCACCAAAGGCGGGACGGGTTTGCATTAGCCTCCTATTTTCCAAATCCACATCTAGTTTTGTACAGTCAGCTGTAAGGCCTGTGTGAATTCTGGCAGATAATCTAGGAGCCAAATCTCTTCCTAGGTTAGTAGCACCTAAGAGGATTATTTCAGGTTTTTTATCCTTAACCAACTGATAGATAACCTTTGTATAGGCATCAGTTGTATATATTTCTAAGAGTTCATGGTCTGCATAAAGGACTTCATCAGCTCCGTATTTTATAAGCCTTTCAGCTATATCATCCACATTGTGTCCTAACAATACAGCACTTAAGGGCACATTTAAGGCATCAGCGATTTTCCTACCTTCACCAAGTAATTCTATGGCTACATTCAATAGATTTCCCTGTCTTTGTTCAGCAAGTACCCAAACTCCCCTGTACTCATTTACGTCAACACTGCCTGCCCTTTTCTTTTCTTCTTCTTTTTCTATTGCTTCTACTGGGCATGCCTCTAGACATTGGCCACAAGCCGTACATTTTTCATTGATTACGGCCTTTTTATCTTTCATTTCTATAGCATCAAAGGGGCATACTCTAACGCATTTCCCACAGCCAATACATTTCAATTCTATAACTTTTACAGCCATTCTTAATCCTCCTTATCCCATTTCATTATTAAACAAGATGTTTTTCCCTTAATCTAACTATCAATTTATTTACACATTCCTTATAATCACCTTGGAATATTTCGCCCTGTCCTGTTCTTCCTGATGGTGTAAAAGACCTGTTTACTTGGGTTGGAGATCCTTCTAAGCCAATATTGTCAAAGTCCACATCTATATCCTTAGCTGATAATAGCTTAACCTTATCCCCTTTGTAAGCATCATAGACTCCCTTAATGGATGGATATCTGGGTTTGTTTAATTCCTTTATAGCAGTCAAAAGTACTGGCATTTTTGATTCTATTACAAAATATCCATCTTCCAAGGCCCTTTTGGCTATAACCTTATCCCCTTCAATTTTTAATTCCTCCACATAGGTAATCTGTGGCAAACCTAAATGTTCTGCTATTTGAGGACCTACCTGTGCAGTATCTCCATCTATGGCCTGTCTGCCGCAGAATATAATGCTATAATCACCTATATACCTAATTCCAGCAGCTAAGGCCGTTGATGTAGCCCAGGTATCAGAACCTGCAAAGGCCCTATCTGTAAGTAGTATTCCTTCATCTGCTCCCATGGCTATGGCCTCCCTTAAGGCTGCATCAGCCTGAGGTGGCCCCATGGATAAAACAGTTACCTTCACGTTTTCATAAGTATCTTTTATTCTCAAAGCCTCCTCTAAGGCATTCCTATCATCTGGGTTAATAATACTTGGTACCCCTTCACGAATTAGGGTTCCTCGTACCGGATCTATTCTAACTTCATTAGTATTTGGCACTTGTTTTATACATACGATAATATTCATTTCTCTCCCCCTCACCATTATTTTAATACTGCAGCTGCTATTACCATCTGTTGAACCTGAGATGTTCCTTCGTAGATTTCAGTGATTTTCGCATCCCTCATCATTCTTTCCATTGGATAGTCCATTGTATATCCGTATCCTCCGAATAGTTGAACACACTTGGTAGTAACATTCATGGCACATTCTGAAGCGAATAATTTTGCCATGGCTGCTTCCTTACCATAGGGTAAGCCATTGGACTTGTTGAAGGCTGCCCTATAAACTAAAAGCCTTGCTGCATCTATTTCAGTTGCCATATCTGCAATCATCCATTGTAAGCCTTGGAATTTAGCTAAGGGCCTGCCAAATTGCTGTCTTTCCTTTACATATTTAATAGTCTCCTCTAAGGCACCGCTGGCAATTCCAAGGGCCTGAGCTGCAATTCCTATCCTACCGCCGTCTAAGGTAGACATGGCAATCTTAAAACCTTCTCCCTCTTTACCTAAGAGGTTTTCCTTTGGAACAATACAATTTTGGAATATCAATTCTGCAGTGGAAGAAGCCCTAATACCCATTTTCTCTTCAATTTTCCCAATACTAAAGCCTGGATAGTCCTTCTCCACTATAAAAGCTGAAATCCCCCTAGAGCCCTTACTCTTATCAGTCATGGCAAATACAATATAAACATCAGCTTGTCCCCCGTTAGTTATAAATATCTTGGTACCGTTTAAAATATAATTGTCTCCATCTAGTACAGCAGTGGTCTGTTGGCTAGCAGCATCTGTACCTGCATTAGGCTCAGTTAAAGCAAAGGCTCCTAAATATTCTCCCTTTGCCAATGGAACCAAGTATTTTTGTTTTTGTTCCTCTGTTCCATACTTGTATATTGGCCAACATGCTAAGGAAGTGTGGGCTGATAGTATAACTCCAGTACTGGCACACCACTTTGACAGTTCTTCTACAGCTATAATATAGGCTAAGTCATCTCCTCCTGCTCCACCATACTCTGCAGGGAAGGGTATTCCCATCATATTGTACTTAGCCATTTTTTCCACAGTTTCCCTTGGAAATCTCCCTGTTTTATCAATTTCTGCGGCAATGGGTTTCACCTCGTTTTCTGTGAATTCTCTCATGATGCTTCTTACCATTAATTGTTCCTTGCTTAAATTGAAATCCATCCATTATTCCCTCCTCGATTATTGGGTATTCCTTTATAACCATTATAATCAATAATTGTTATTTTTTCTACAATTATTGATAAAAAAATATCAAGAAACAAAAAATCATACTAGTCAAACAATTTGACTAGTATGATTTATAAGTAATTTCTAACTATTCAAAAAAACTTTACGCACCGAACTTTTCTTTCAAGAAGTATGATAGGATAAATAGGCTCTCATTTAAGCGAACATTTTCCACTACGACATTTTCTGGTACTTCTAAGTCCGTTGGAGCAAAGTTCCAGATTCCCTTTACTCCAGCCCTTACAAAAGTATCTGCCAGCTCTTGGGCACTTTCCCTTGGAGATGTGATAATTCCAATATCGATATCGTTTTCCTTAATGAATTCTTCCATATTATCTACATCTCTAATTTCAATATCTCTAATCCTTAAACCAATTAACTTTGGATTTTTATCAAAAAGGGATAATACCTTAAATCCCGCATCCTCAAAACCCTTATAATTGGCAATAGCCTGACCAAGGTTTCCTGCTCCTGCTATTACTGCCTTATAAATGGTTTCCAGGCCTAGGATTTTACCTAATTCTTTATGAAGTTCTTCCACATTATATCCATATCCCTGTTGACCAAATCCACCAAAGTTATTCAAATCTTGCCTAATTTGGGAAGCAGTAAATCCGGTCATTTTGCTTAATTCCTGAGATGATATTCTATTAATTCCTTTATCAATTAAATCTCCTAAATATCTATAGTACTTAGGTAATCGCCTGATGACAGTTATTGAAATCTTGTTCTCCTTATCAAACTTCTCCACTTTCGCATACACCACCCATTCTATTTTACAGTAATTATAACATTATGATACTTTCATGTCAATTTTTTTATGTAATTTTTGAATATAATAGCCTGTTTTTGATAAACTAAATACTGGAAGGAGTGATTATTATAGCCAGTATAGAACAACTTAGGAAAGTAGCCCTATATTGTGACAAATATGACCCCTATAGAAAAGATTTTTCCTCTTCTGCTCGTTCCTATGAGGACAAATATGAAAACTGTGTAAACTGTAATCACTACGACAAAGAAGGCAAATGTACTCTCAATTTAATTGACCAAATATTAAGATCAATGGCAATGGAACTAGACCTAAAATCTTAAAATACTCCTTATATAAGGAGTATTTTTCTTAAAAGCTTATGCCATCTACATATAAATATTTAGTCCAAAGAAATCTGCTCAAAGTAATCCTTATTTCCTCATCCCTAGTCCTTAGCCATTTCAAAACATATACATTTATATCTCCTACTTTATAGAGATTGAAAGAGTCTTCATAAGTTGGTTTTCCCATCTTAACTGATGGTTGGTAAGTTTGACATCAACCTCTTCCAATTCTCTCCGCAATGACTTGAATTGTGTTATCGGTAGAATTAGATTTAATATATTCCTCAGCCTTTTTATCGATATTAATGATCATTTTTCTCACCCATAAATCTTTTTATTTATTATACCACACCGGGGTACGGACTTCAATAAAAAAGTGTAATTTCTTAGGGATTTTTGATACAATATGGTTAATACAAGTTAGGAGGAAAAGAAATGATAGTCCTTTCATGTAGCAATCTAAGAAAAACTTATATAGTAGATACTATTTTAGATGGTATTAGTTTTACTGTAGAAGATGGAGATAAAATTGGTGTCATTGGACTTAACGGTTCAGGAAAAACTACACTTTTCAATATCCTATCTGGAGAAGTTGAGCAGGATAGTGGGGATATTTATATACAAAAGAATATAAGAATAGGGTACTTAAAGCAGCATACTAGGATAGAAAGCCAAAAGACTGTTTTTGATGAATGTTTAGAAGTATTTATACCCTTAATAAATATGGAAAAAGAATTAAGGTCCTTAGAAGATGAAATATCTCTAGAGAGCCAAAAAGGTGAAACTAAGAGGCTAAAACATCTAATGGAAGATTATGCCCATCTATCAGAAAAATTCATGTCCTTAAATGGCTATGGTTATAAATCTGAAATTAAAGGGGTATTGAAGGGCTTAGGCTTTTCTGAAGATGACTTTGACAAGGAAGTAAATATCCTAAGCGGAGGACAAAAGTCTAGGTTGTCCCTGGCTAAGCTTTTACTTGGAAGGCCAGATATCTTGCTCTTAGACGAGCCAACTAACCACTTGGATATAGAGGCCATATCCTGGCTGGAGAAATTTTTAAAGGAATACAAGGGAGCTGCTCTAATCATATCCCATGATAGGTACTTTTTGGACAATGTGGTTAACCGTATTTTCCACATAGAAAATAGAAAGATGAAAATCTACGATACTAATTACACCAATTTCATGGCTAGGCGGAAAAAGGAACTGGAGATATATAAGAAACATTTTGAAGACCAGCAGCGGGAAATAAAAAGGCAGGAAGAAATAATCGCCAGATTTAAATCCTACGGTGGTGAAAAATATCATAGGTTAGCTCAAAGTAGGCAAAAATTATTGGATAAGATAAAATTAATGCCTAAGTCAACGGAAGCTATGAAGGCAAAAATCAAATTTGAACCTAAGATTAAATCTGGCAGGGATGTACTAAGGGTAGAAAATCTTCAAAAAAGCTTTGGCAGCCAGCAATTGTTAAGGGATATTAACTTCAACATATACAGGGGGGAAAAAGTTGGCCTTATAGGACCCAATGGAGTTGGCAAAACCACCTTGTTTAAGATTATTTTAAACCAAATCCCAAAGGATGATGGAAATATTATAGTTGGCCACCATGTAGTTCCAGGATATTTTGATCAGGAAATGTCTAAGCTCAACTTAGATAAGACAGTTATAGACGAAATATGGGATGAGAATCCCAGCTTTGACCATTATAAAATCCGGACTATTCTGAGCCAATTTATGTTCATCGGTGACGATATATTTAAGGAAATTTCAAGCCTTAGCGGTGGTGAAAAGGCAAGGCTTTCACTGTTGAAGCTCATGCTCTCCAATGCAAACTTTCTGCTGATGGACGAGCCTACTAACCACCTAGATATAGATTCTAAGGAAGTATTGGAAGAAGCCCTATTAGATTATGAGGGCACAGTTTTAGTCATATCCCACGACAGATATTTCTTAAATAGGGTAGTAGATAAAATTTTGGAATTAACTGAAGAAGGCATCAAGGAGTATTTAGGAAATTATGACTATTATTTAGAGAAGAAAAATGAAGTCCTAGATGAAGAAGATGAAGATTTTGGTAAAACTAAGACCCAAATTAAACTGGAGAGGAAAAAAGAAAGGGAACTCTTAGAAATAGAAAGAAATAGAAAAAGGGAAATAGGAGAATTGGAAAAAAGAATATCAGAAGAAGAACTTAAATTGGAAGAACTAGACAGGCTCCTTTGTGACCCGGCAATTTATGAAAATTCTGAAAAAGTTGTCGAAATAACTAAAAATAGGGAAGAAGTACAAAAGCTCCTAGATGACCTATATGACAGGTGGATTACGTTAACTGAAGGATAATTCCACAGATAATTCACAAATTATACACAATACCCACAAACATATCCACAGTACAAGGCCTATAATATTAATAATCTCTTAAATTTTCCACATTATCCACAGAGTTATCCCAAGGAATATATCTTAACTCTGTGGACATTATGTGGGAAAAAATGTTAAAAATTATCAACTTAAGTCTAAATTTGGCTCCACATTTAGGTAAAGGTCACTTATCTTTCCTTCCCTATAATTAAAATAAGCTGCAGAACCTATCATGGCAGCATTATCGGTACATAGGATTCTAGAGGGATAAAATATTTTTATACCTTCTTTTTTGCCCCTTTCCTCCATCATAGTCCTTAAACCCTGGTTGGCTGCCACCCCTCCAGCTAAGACTATTTTGTCCATTTTCCTTTCCTTTGCCAGCCTAAAGGACTTATCCACAAGGACATCTAAGACTGCCTGTTGAAAAGAAGCAGCCACGTCTTCTACTATGATTTCTTCACCTTTTTGTTTTTGCTGGTTTAAATAGTTTAATACTGCAGTTTTCAATCCACTAAAGCTGAAATCATAGGAATCTGCTTCAAGCATTGCCCTTGGAAAGTCTATGGCCTTTTTATTTCCATTTTGGGCTAATTTATCTATAACAGGCCCTCCAGGATATGGAAGCCCCAAAGCCCTAGCAACTTTATCGAAGGCTTCTCCTGCAGCATCATCCCTAGTCCTGCCTACTATTTCATAATCCGTATATCCATTGGCCTGAATTAAATAAGTATGGCCTCCAGATACTATGAGGCAGGTAAAGGGAGGTTCCAAGTCCTTAAACTCTATATAATTGGCACATACATGGCCTTCTATATGATTTACTCCAACTAGGGGTAGGCCTAAGGCATAGGCAAGGGCCTTGGCTGTAGATATGCCTATAAGAAGGGCCCCAACTAAGCCAGGACCCTGGGTAACCCCTATTAAATCTATATCCTTGAAAGTCACATTGGCTGAATCTAAAGCCTCTTGGACTATTTGATTGATGGTTTCTATATGTTTCCTAGATGCAACTTCTGGTACTACGCCTCCAAACTTTCTGTGGATATCTATTTGTGAAGATATGATATTGGATAAAACTTCACGCCCATCCTTTATTACAGCAGCAGAGGTTTCATCACAGGAAGTCTCTATTGCAAGGGTAAGCATTTAATCACCTCTATTTTCAATTTTTTTCCACATTATTATGGCATCTTCATTGTCATCTGCATAATAATTTGGCCTAAGGCCTGATTCTACAAAGCCATATCTCCTATATAGGTTTTGTGCGATTATATTTGATTTCCGAACTTCTAAGGTCATGGCAGTAATGCCGCTATCTTTACATAATTCAATGAGACCTTCAATTATCCTTTTACCTACTCCTAGGCCCCTATATCTTTTATCAACAGCAATATTGGTAATATGGCCTTCATCTATTATGAGCCAAATCCCCCCATAGCCTACTACTAGGCCGTCAATTTCAGCTACTATATATCGGGCTAATTGGTTCTTAGTGATTTCAAGCAAAAAGGAATTCCTGGGCCAGGGGGTAGTGAAAGATTCTATTTCTATTTCCATTATCCTATCTAAATCTTCTATGTCCATCCTCCGAATGGTGATTTCCATCTTATCTCTGCTCCTTCTTTTTTAGGTCTCTTTGGGCCTGGGACTCTCTTAGGTATTCTGGTACTAAGCTATAGAAATTATCTGCATAACCATCTCTATATTTCTTTAAAGTCAGTTCAGCAACACTTAGGGCCCTACAAAAATTATTCCCCATGGTGGAAAATCTTACTTTATCTTTTAGCCTACTTTTTATTGTTTCCCTGTGAAGTGTAGAACCATTGCCATTTACCACTACTTCATCATAGGCTTCAAGCATATCTAAAAGCTCATTTATGTCTAAGACTGTAGGCTCCATTATTGTTTTAGTTGTATCATTGTACCAGGTATAAATGCCTGTGTAAACCCTATCTCGCCTTGCATCAATCATAGGAACTATAGTCTCATTATAGGGTAAATTATATGCAAGAGCCTCTAAGGTGGATATGCCTATTACTGGTTTATTAAATATATGGGCAAAGGCCTTTACAGTGGCAACTCCTATTCTCAAGCCTGTAAAGGAGCCTGGACCTACTGCCACCCCGTAAATATCTATTTCTTCGATTTTTAAACCTAGGTTGTCTAATACTTCCTTAACCATTGGAACTAAGTTCTCCGAATGGGTTTTGCTCTGATTTAAGGAATATTCACCTAATACCTGATCTTCTTCTAGTACGGCACAGGACGCAATCATAGTAGATGTATCTAAAGCTAATACTTTCAATTTTCCTCCAACTCCTTAAGTAATTCTATATATCTATCTCCATGGGCTGTAATATTTATTACCCTTTCATCCATATCTTTACCCCTTTTTATGTCCAGTACAAGTCTTTCCCTGGGCAGTAGTTTTTCGATTCTTTCAGCCCATTCAATAATACATACTCCATTGCCATAAAAATACTCGTCAAAGCCTAAATCATACAGTTCATCAACATTTTCCAACCTATATACATCAAAATGATAAACTGGAACCCTACCCTTATATTGATTTATCAAGGTAAAGGTTGGGCTAGTTATATATTCCTCAACGCCAAGGCCCAGGCATATGGACTTAGTCAAAGTGGTTTTGCCTGCTCCTAAATCACCGTTTAGGCATACAATATCACCGCTTTTTAATATTTTCCCCAATTTTATCCCAAATTCCTCAGTTTCTTCTAAATTATTTAATCTTATCTCCAAAAACATCAACCTTTCCTCTATATTGTTAAATAAATATTATATCACAGGATGTAAAAATTGTTAATTTTTTTATCTTTTACCCTTAATTCATTGAATCGACTCTATCCTTAATATATAATTGATATATAGATAAAAAATATACAAACATTGGAGGAAATGCTATGAGTTATCAGATGAAAAAAGACAAACTAATAAAAGCATTAAAGGATGTAGACCTGTACCGCATCTTTAATGTTAGTGAAGAAAAGGATTTTATTCTTTTCCAAACTGAACAAAATATAAAAAATGACAGGTGTTTAATCTCAACTGCCTTAGACGATCGTATATATAATTCTATCCATTATTTTCTAGGCCACCTAGGTAATCCAGGGAAAAAGCAGCAGATGTTAGATCTGATGAATGACATAAATAAAGAAGGCCTTATGATTAAGTATTATTTAGATGAAGGCGACGCTATTATGGCTAGAATTACATATATGGTACCAAATGAAGAGTTTGACGCTAATTTTTTTGTCAATTTAATTACTGCTGGCTACAATATTATAGCCAACAACCATTATCCACAAATAATGAGACTAGTATGGTCATAGATAGAAAAATCTCTAGGAAACTCCTAGAGATTTTTTTATTTTTTAAGTATCGGCGATACTCTTTTATATATTAAAAGGGTTATGGCTGTTTCAAGTATTCCTTTTAACAGATTAAAGGGTACCACTGACAGCAACATTAAAGACCTTAAATCTGTTATATTTTTATTTATGGCCTTACCCATGTCGATAAATACCTGCATTTCTAAACCCATTAGTTTTGCATATAGTGGAAACATTACGAAATAATTTGCTAAGGTAATAACAATAGTCATGGCTATAGTACCCAATATAAGGCCTATGACTGCCCTATTGAAAGTCTTCTTTCTATGGTATACGATTCCTGCTGTAAATGCAAAAATTGCTCCTACCACAAAGTTGGCCAATTCTCCTACTCCTGCTGTTGTAGTTCCTTCAATTAGGACATTTAATAGATTTTTTAGAAACTGAACGATGACTCCTGCCATTGGTCCTATGGCAAAGGCTCCAATCAAAGATGGCAAATCGCTGATATCGATCTTCATAAAAGTTGGAGCTAACCAAGGCAATGGGAAATCAAAGAACATTAGAATAAATGAAATCACTCCTAAGACAGAAACCTTTACCATGGTCTTTGTGTTCCATGTTTCCTTACTGATAGTGTACACATAAATCCCTCCAAAATTTTTATTTCTTCAGGGATTTTTTGGGGTCAGGTCATTTGCTGCAGTAAGAATTTCACATTACCTTTGACCTATCAGCCACTGACTTTGTCAACTAAGGTAATAAAAACCCCGAAGAATACTCTTCGGGGTAATGTTAGACTGCACAAATAGGCCTAAACATCTTCTTCCATCCAGACTTTAACTGTCGGCCTTGGAATTTCACCAAGTCAACCGATTGCTCGGCTCGCGGGCTATACCGCCGGTGAGGACTTTCACCTACCCCTGAAGATATCACCCACATTATAGACATAAGTCTGAAAATTGTCAAGACCTTTACAAATTTTTATTCTTAGATTTATAAACCTTGGACCCTTTCAATGGATTCAGAGTAATAGGTATTTATTACCTTCATATATCCGTTGAACATCCTATTTACTTCGTCATCTCCTGTATCCACTAAAAGTGGCCTGCCCTCTAGAGAAAGGAGCTTATTCTTTGTGGCTATAATCCGGATATTTTCTTTTCCAACTTTTTTGATAACTTCACCGCTAATCTGTTGGTTTCCACGGCCAAATATATATCCTTGGCCACCTATAACAGTAACTACTATTATGGCCTTATGGCCGTCTATAATATCTAGTATTTCCCTTTCATTTACATCGGAAGCTACCAATTTTTTGTTTTTCACTATATCTATACCTAAGAGGGTATTGGGTAAGCCTAAGGCTTCCATAATGGGTCTAGTAGATGTTCCAGAACCTATGATGAAGAAGGTATCTGGATTTTCTTCCATTTCTTCTATAATCCTTTCTGCAATTCCCATTAAGGCTTCTTCTTCAGAGCCAGGCCCCCCGCCTGCTTTGGTAGTTTGAACCAGTTCTGGCTCTAAGGGTATCTTCATATAGCCATATAACCTAGCTGTAACTACACCTTCCCTAAAGGCTTCCTCATCTATATCCATTACTTCAGCTTCTATGATTTCCATTTCTTCTCCTTTAAGAAATTGTAAGGCTATTTCTCCTGCTGCCCTTGGATGATTGGCATAAACCCCTGAGTGGATTTTTACCCCTGCAGGTATGCCGATAACAGGGACTGATGTACCAATGGCAGAATAAATGTTTCTTGCTGTACCATCGCCACCAGCAAATAGTATCAAGTCTACCCCTAAGTCTACCATTTCCTTGGCAGCTTTTTCAGTATCTCCTGCTTCGTAACTTTCCTTCCTTTCTCCTAAAACGATTGGATTAAATCCTAAGGCTTTGGCCTCTTCTTCCCCCATATTATCTGGATAGGTATAGATTTCTATCTTATCCTTAATGGGAAGTAGAACTTCTAGGGCCTTTTTAGCCTTGTTGGGAGATTCTGGTACAGCACCTAGGCTTAGGGCCTTTTCTAAAATCTCTGGCCCATCTGTCCCCTTTAAACCTACTCTCCCCCCCATACCAGCAATGGGATTTACTATGAACCCTAATTTCATTTAAACACCCCCATTAGTCAATTGACAATTGAGAATTGACAATTGACAATATAAATGTAAGCTTTAAGGTCATATTAATTCTCTAACATTCAGACTGCCAAAGACTATCAACTTAAGCAAGGCAAAGAATCTGGAAACACCACCCTTGACCTTAGCAATTGTCAATTTTCCATTATCCACTGTCAATTGTTTATGCTCTTTTATAAACTACCTTTCCATCAATGATGGTCATATAAGTCTTGCAGTCTAAATCCTTGATTGGATTGCCATCGAAGACTACGATATCTGCATCCTTGCCTGCCTCGATGCTGCCTATTCTGTGGGAAAGACCTACTATTTCTGCTGGATTAATTGTTATCGTCTTTAAGGCTTCAATTTCATCTAGGCCTGCATTATGGGCTAGGCCTGCACATAGGGATAGGTGTTGTAGTGGTATTACTGGTGAATCTGTAGTAATGGCTACTTTTATTCCTGCTTCTATTAAAATCCTTGGAGTATCAAAGGACTTATTTTTTAATTCAAATTTTGACCTATTTCCAAAGGTTGGCCCAACTATAGCAGGTTTTCCTTCCTTGGCCAACTCATCTGCTATTAAATGTCCTTCTGTACAATGGTCTAAGGTAATGTCTACATCAAATTCCTTAGCAATCCTAAGGGCTGTAAATATATCATCTGCCCTGTGAGCATGGGCCTTTAAAGGAATTTCCCTTTTCAGTACTGGAATTAAGGCTTCCATTTTTATATCATAATCAGGCATTTTTGAAGGATCTTCTGCCCTTTCCTTTTTTTCCATATAGGTTTTGGCCTTGTATAGGGTCTCTCTTAAAATAGCAGCCGTTGCCATCCTAGTCATTGGTGATTTCTTTTGACCATTATATACCCTTTTGGGATTTTCACCAAAGGCAACTTTCATGGCCACTGGATACTTGATTATCATATTGTCTATCCTATTGCCATAGGTCTTTATAGCTACAAAGCTGCCCCCTATTACATTGGCACTACCAGGGCCTGTTACAGCAGTAGTTACCCCACCTTCATAGGCCTCTTGAAAAGAAATGTCCATGGGATTTATACCATCAATGGCCCTTAAATGAGGAGTAACTGGATCTACTGCTTCATTTCCATCACTGCCTTCAAAGCCAATACCTTCCTCCCACAAGCCTAAATGGCAGTGAGCATCAATAAATCCAGGAGTTACCATCCTCCCTTCAACATCTACTACTTCTGCGTCCAATGGTGCAATAATATCTTTTCCCACTTCTATTATCTTACCCTCTTTAATAAGAATAGAACCATTTTCTATTATTTCTCCAGCCATAGTATAGATTTTGCCGTTTTTAATTAACAACATACAAAGTCCCCCTTTTTTTATTTCGTAACTCTAAATAATATTATAATCAAAAATCAGGGAAAAGTTAATAGCTTTTATTAGTGAATAGTATAAAGTAAATCTTATACTATGCCACTTAGGATGGCTATTGTTTTTGTGTCTACTAGATAAAAGTAAAAGTTTTAAACAAGACTCCACTATGTGTGGTTATACTTCTTCAAATTTGAAACGGAAAGTTGGGTTAAATTTTTTTCTATAATGTAACAAATATTTAAGTAACTAACAATTATTAAACTTCTTTCATAGATAGGGAAATCCTTCCTCTTTCCATATCTATATCCAATACCCTTACTTCTACTATATCTCCTACCTGTACCACTTCCTTAGGATGCTTTATATATTTATTGGAAAGCTGGGAAATATGGACTAAGCCATCTGTTTTAACCCCAATATCTACAAAGGCACCGAAGTCAACTACATTTCTGACTGTACCCTTTAGTACCATGTCCTTTTTCAAGTCCTCCATCTTAAGTACATCTTGCCTGAGTATAGGCTTTGGCAATTCATCCCTAGGGTCCCTACCTGGCTTTTCCAGCTCCTTGATTATATCCTGTAGGGTAGGCAGGCCCACACCTAATTTTTCTGAAATTGTCTTTAAATCTTCCTTTGTATAATCTATTTCTAAAAGCTTCTCTGCCACCTCATAAGACTCTGGATGAACTGCAGTATTATCTAGGGGATTATCTCCATCAGGAATACGCAAGAATCCAGCACATTGGATAAAGGTCTTTTCCCCCAAGCCCTTTACCTTGAGAAGGTCTTTCCTGTTGGTAAACTTTCCATTTTCTTCCCTATATTTAACTAAACTATTGGCAACCCTGGTAGATATTCCTGATACGTATTTAAGTAATGATGGGCTGGCAGTATTTAAATCTACTCCTACCGTATTTACACAGTCCTCCACTACTCCCCTTAGGGCTTCATCTAATTTCCCCTGATTTAAGTCGTGCTGGTACTGGCCAACTCCAATATGTTTTGGGTCAATTTTTACCAGCTCTGCCAGTGGGTCCTGCAGCCTCCTGCCAATGGATATGGCCCCCCTTATGGATACATCTAAGTCTGGAAATTCTTCCATACCCACTTCCGAAGCTGAATATATAGATGCTCCTGCCTCGCTGACTATTATATAGGATACCTCCCTATTTAATTCCTTAATCATTTCAGCTACTACCAATTCCGTTTCCCTAGAGGCTGTACCATTTCCAATGGCTATTATATCTACTGAGTGCCTTTCTATTAATCCCTTTAACTCTGCCTTAGTTTCCTCTATTTGGTTTTGAGGCTCAGTAGGATATACAGTTGTATAGTCTAAAAGCTTTCCCGTTTCGTCTATGACTGCTACCTTGCAGCCTGTTCTATATCCTGGGTCTATCCCCATTACAGTTTTACCCTTAATAGGGGGCTGCATAAGTAAAGGCTTTAGATTTAGAGCAAAGACCTTGATGGCTTCTTCCTCTGCCCTTTCTGTTAAGCTATTTCTAATTTCCCTTTCCAAAGATGGGAATAGAAGCCTTTTAAACCCATCTTCTATGGCCCTTTCTATGTATATTGAAGTATCTTTATCCTTGTCTTTAACTGTTTTATGGATTAATAATTCTACTAAATCAGTGTCTATACTTATGGAAACCCTAAGTTTCTTTTCCTTCTCTCCCCTGTTGATGGCCAAGACCCGGTGGTTGGCAATGGTTTTTACCGGCTCCTTATAATCATAATACATTTCATAAACCGATTTTTCCTCTTTATCTACTGCTTCCACTACTACCATACCCTTATCATATAAAATCTTCTTTAATATCTCCCTGTTATCTGCATCATCTGAGACCATTTCTGCAATTATGTCCATGGCACCTTCCAATGCCTCTTCTTCATTATTTACTCCCTTTTCTTCATCTACGAAGCTTAATACTGCACTTTCAAACTCTTCCCCATCTAGACTTTGGTTAAATATAATTTCTGCAAGGGGCTCTAAGCCCTTTTCCTTTGCTACGGTAGCCCTGGTCCTCCTCTTTGGCCTGTAGGGCCTATATAGGTCCTCTACTCTCTGAAGGGTTTCTGAAGCTAGGATTTCCTCTCTCAATTCCTCTGTAAGCTTTCCTTGTTCATCGATTAACCTTATGACTTCTTCCTTCCTTGCCTCAAGGTTTCTTAAATAATTGAGCCTATTGGACAATTCCCTAATTACAAAATCCTGCAGCTCCCCAGTCTGCTCCTTCCTATACCTGGCTATAAAAGGTATAGTATTGCCTTCATCAAGTAATTCCACCGTATTCTTTACTTGATAGGGCTTTAAATTAAACTCAGCAGCTAAGACTTTTAAAATATCCATTTTATACTCCCTCTCCTTATTAACTATTCACTAAAAAAGCCCTATGAAAGGGCTTTTTGTTTTAAGTATTCATTTATGAAAATATCTATATCTCCGTCCATTACCCTATGCACATCTCCTACTTCAACATTGGTCCTATGGTCTTTGACCATATTATAGGGATGGAATACATAGGACCTTATTTGTGACCCCCATGCAATTTGATTGTAACTACCTTGTAAATCTTCAATTTTTTCTTTTTGTTCTTCTTCCTTCAGTTGAATTAGCTTAGCCTTCAGCATTTTCATGGCGGTATTTTTGTTGCTAGCTTGAGACCTTTCATTTTGGCATTGGACTACAATTCCTGTAGGTATATGGGTTATTCTCACAGCAGAGTCTGTAGTATTTACATGTTGGCCCCCAGCTCCTCCAGCCCTAAAGGTATCAATTTTTAAATCAGAAGGATTTATTTCTACATTGATTTCATCATCTAATTCAGGATATACGTCTACACTGGCAAAGGAAGTATGCCTTTTACCAGCAGTATCGAAGGGAGATATCCTAACAAGCCTATGGACCCCCTTTTCAGACTTTAAATAACCATAGGCGTTATATCCCTTTATTAAGAGGGTAACTGATTTTATCCCTCCCTCAGTATCTGGTAGAATGTCCAGGGTTTCAACTTGGAATCCCTTGCTTTCTGCCCATCTTCTATACAGCCTTAATAGCATCTCTGCCCAGTCTTGGGCCTCTAAGCCACCAGCTCCAGAATGTATAGATAAGATAGCATTATTTTTGTCATATTCACCACATAATAGGGTATTAAGCTTAAATTCATCTGCCCTCTTTGACAAGTCCCTTATTCCCTTTTCTATCTCCCTGTAAGTTTCATAGTCTTCTTCTTCTTCAAGGACTAGGTCTATTAAAATCTCCAAGTCCTCTATGCCAGAAATTAAATCCTCATATTCCTCAATTTGTCCCTTTATAGATTTAATCTCCTGCATGATCTTTTGGGCCTTAGAAATATCTTGCCAAAACTCTTCCTCATAGGATTGTTCCTCCAGTTCCCTTAGCTTAACCCGCAGCCTTTCTATGTCAAAGAGAAACACCTAGTTCTTTTACAGTCTCCTTAATTTCATTTAGTTTTTCCTTGTTTAAATAGATATCTTGCAATATACCACCCCATTTTATCAATGGACAATTGACAATGTCATTATTGCTTAACTTGAAGTAATTGTCAATTGTCAACTGTCAATTATCAATTTATTCTATTGTCCGCAACATTTCTTATACTTCTTACCGCTGCCGCAAGGGCAAGGCTCATTTCTGCCTACTTTTCTTCCCTTCTTTACAATTGGCTTATTTACTTCTTCACCACTTGTTATGGTAGGTTCTGCTACTTTTCTTCTCTTTATCTTTTCTGGATTAACTACCCTGTATAAGAATTTAACCGTATCTTCCCAAATGTTATGGATCATTTCATTAAACATATCGAATCCTTCATTTTGATATGCCATAACAGGGTCCTCTTGACCATAGGCCCTAAGCCCAATTCCCTGTCTCAGCTGATCCATAGCATCTATATGGTCCATCCACTTGGTATCTACCACCTGAAGTAGGACTACCCTTTCTACTTCCCTAAACCTTTCTTCGCCGAATTCAGCTTCCTTAAGCTTATACCTCTCCTCTGCCATTTCCATTATCTTTTCTATTAGGCTTTCACTAGTATGATTTTCTATATCTAAGTTAGGTAAAAATCTATCTATATTGAAAAGATCGGTGATGTATTTTTCTAGGCCGGCCAAATCCCATTCTTCCTGACTTTTACTTAGGCCTGTATAAGCATTTACTGCTTTTTCTACTAGGTTTCTAATCTGGTTCTGGATATGGGAACGGAGGTCTTCTCCTTCCAATACCCTCCTTCTCTCTCCATAGATTACTTCTCTCTGCTTGTTCATTACATCGTCATATTTTAGTACATGCTTTCTAATGCTGAAGTTGTTGCCTTCTACTTTCTTTTGGGCATTTTCTATGGACTTAGTCAGCATATTATGCTCAAGAGGTTCATCTTCTGGCATCTTTAAGGTGTCAATTAAACTGGCTATCCTTTCTCCACCAAAGAGTCTCATCAAATCATCTTCTAGGGATATATAAAACCTAGATGAACCAGGGTCTCCCTGCCTACCAGCACGACCCCTAAGCTGATTATCTATACGTCTAGATTCATGTCTTTCCGTCCCTATAATATGAAGGCCGCCAACTTCAATTACTTTTTTGCCTTCCTCATCTGTTTGAAGCTTAAATTCTTCATAGAGTTCCCTATATACCTTTCTAGCTTCTAGGACTTCCTCATCCTTAATATCTGCAAAACTATCTACTAAGGCCAAGATTTCATCGGGATAGCCTCTTTTTTTCATCTCCTGTTTTGCCAAGAACTCTGGATTTCCCCCTAAGACTATATCTGTACCCCTACCTGCCATATTGGTAGCAATAGTAACAGCACCAAACCTACCGGCCTGGGCTACTATTTCAGCTTCCCTTTCATGGTATTTGGCATTTAGGACTTCATGGGGTATGCCTTCTTTTTTCAGCATCTTTGAAAGTTTTTCAGATTTCTCAATGGAAATAGTACCTACCAGTATAGGCTGGCCAGTACTATGCCTTTCCTTAATCTCCCTAACTACGGCCCTAAACTTAGCATCTTCTGTTTTATAGATAACATCTGGATAGTCTTTTCTAATTACAGGCTTGTTTGTGGGTATCTCCACAACATCCATGCCATAGATTTCCCTAAACTCTGCCTCTTCAGTCTTGGCAGTACCAGTCATACCTGCAAGTTTTGTATACATCCTAAAATAGTTTTGGAAGGTAATAGTGGCCAAGGTCTTAGACTCAGACCTGATATTTAGCTTTTCCTTAGCTTCTATGGCCTGGTGGAGTCCGTCGCTATATCTTCTACCATACATAAGCCTTCCAGTAAACTCATCTACTATAATGACTTCTCCATCCTTAACTACATAGTCTATATCCCTTTTCATCAAGGTCCTTGCCTTCATGGCAATATTAATATGGTGAGCGATTTCCATATTTTCTATATCAGATAGGTTTTCTATACCAAAGAAGGCCTCAGCCTTGGCAGTACCCTTTTCAGTAATAGAACAGGTCTTAGCCTTTTCATCGACTAAGAAATCTACAGTTTCTTCCTTAATTTCCCTATTAAAGGGATCAGCCTTGTCTTCATTTGGGTCAACTATCCTATAGGTCAAGGTCTGAACAAAATTGTCTGCCAATTCGTATAACCTAGTAGACTTATCCCCAGTACCAGAAATTATAAGTGGAGTCCTTGCTTCATCTATTAATATACTGTCAACCTCGTCTATTATGGCATAGTGGAGGCCTCTTTGAACCATTTCTTCCTTGTAAATTACCATATTGTCTCTTAAATAATCGAAGCCAAATTCATTGTTGGTACCATAGGTTATGTCACAATTATAGGCAGCCCTTCTTTCTTCGTTTGTAAGGCCATGGACGATACAGCCTACTGATAGGCCTAAGAATTCATAGATTTTACCCATCCATTCCTTATCCCTTTTAGCTAAGTAATCATTTACAGTAACTATATGGACCCCCTTAGCTGCTAAGGCATTTAAATAGGCAGGAAGGGTTGCTACCAAGGTCTTTCCTTCACCGGTTTTCATCTCAGCAATCCTACCTTGGTGTAGTATAATTCCGCCAAATAATTGAACCCTAAAATGTTTCATACCTAAGACCCTTGCTGATGCTTCCCTAACTACTGCAAAGGCCTCTGGCAGTAAATCATCTAAGGTTTCACCCTGCTTTAATCTATTTCTAAATTCTAAGGTCTTATTCCTAAGCTCATCATCTGTTAATCTTTGCATGCTTTCATCTAGAGATTCTATTTTATCTACAAGAGGTTTTATCTTCTTTAGTTCCCTATCGCTGTAGGAACCAAAAATCTTTTTTAGTAAACTCAATTAATTAACCACCTTTCAACCTCATTATCATTATCGTTATCATTTAATTTTAACATTTATTAAACTTTCTTTCAACATAAAAAACAGGGCAGTAAATGCCCTGTTATAACACTCTATATTAAAGCTCTGGCTCTATCAATCCATAATTTCCATCTTTCCTTTTATAGACAACATGTATTCCTTCAGTTTCTGCATCTAAAAATACGAAGAAATTGTGCCTAAGTAATTCCATCTGTAAAATTGCCTCTTCAGATGACATGGGCTTCAATCCAAATCTCTTTATCTTAACTAGTTTTGGCTTTTCATAATCGTCTTCCTTTGGTAGCGGCATAACGTTTTCAAACCTAATGGTTTCATTGTTTTGGTATCTCTTTTGAAGCTTGGTCTTGTACTTCCTTATTTGCCTTTCTAAAACATCTACAGCCTTGTCAATTGATGCGTACATATCGTCTGTGGATTCTTCTGCCCTAATAATAGTGCCTGGTAGGTTTATGGTTACCTCTATTATTTTTCTATTTTTTTCAGAGCTAAAGGTAACATTTCCCTCAATGTCCTTTTGAAAGTACTTATCTAATTTTCCTAGCTTTTTCCTTGTTACATCTCGGAGTGCGTCTGTTATTTCCATATTCTTCCCAGTAAAACTTAATTTCATAAACCCAACTCCTTTCATATAAACCGCAGGTTTATACTGTTTGTAATATATATTACCCTAAAACCAAATTTAATAACAATTATGCAAATATTTTTATCATTAAGCCATTAATTAAATTTATCTTGTGGACAAATTGTTAATTCCTGTATATATTTTGTGGGGAACACCTGTTGATAGTTTTGTGGATAATGTGAATAAATTTAATAAAACTGTAAATAATTTATGTTTTAGGGAATTTTTCTGTGGATAATTTAGTAGATAAAAAAGAAAGGTCACAATATATTCAGTAGGACCTTTCTTTATCCTGTAATTTCTTAAATTAGTTGGGGATAAACTGTTCCCTATTTTTTCTCATCTAAAAAGATACTCCCCACATCTCCATGGCTATATCCCTTATATGCCCTTTTTCCTAATTTTACATTTTTAAGGTCTGTTTTCGTCTTTTCTAAGTTGGCCTTCATCTTTGCAATATTATTCTTATCTATTATAGATAGGCTGTTTAATATATTGTTAATTTCATTGACTACATCCTTTAACTCTTTTACATTTTCATACCTTTCTATAGGAAGTTTGTCAAAGCTGTCTATCTTTTCTTCTTCTTTTATCTGGTTATATATAGTTAGAAAGCCCCTATCCAGTTCATCGATTTTTTCCATAAGCCTTTCTTTTGCCTTTAATATATTGTCCAGTTCATCCATCTTATCTTCATCTATTATGGCTTCTTGCTCCTTAGATAGTTTCAACAGTTCTAAAAGGTATTCCTTTTTCTTCATGGAAAGAGTTATCATCTTAGTAATACTTTCATTTATCATAGAAACACCTACTTAGGCTGGTAAACTTTCAATTTTATCTGCTTCATGACTTCTTTCCATGTATCCTTCATTTCATTTGTTATTTCAAGGGCATCATCTATGGATTTAATGTCCTTATTTATGTTAGCATCTACTAATTTCTCATGGATGAAATTATATAGGCTCCTAAAATCCTTAGATATTTCATAATTCATATCTAAAGAATAATTTAATTCCAAAATTATATCCTGTGCCCTAATTAAGGAAGAATGGGCTCTTTCCATATCCCTATTTTCAATGCTGTATTTAGCAATTTTCATAAACTTTATGGCCCCTTCATACAGCATAAGGGTCAATTCTTCAGGAGTTGCTGTCAGTACAGTATTTTGCTTATAGGTGTTTAATGCTTCATAAGTCATTTTTTGCCTCCTTAGTATCTCATAAATTGTTGTGCTAGCCAATTGCTCTGGCTATACATTTGCTGCAGCATCTTTTCCATATTGGCAAACTTAGCATAATATGCGTTTTCCTTCCTAATCAACATGGCATTTAAGTCGTCTATCCTTCTATTGATATTCAAAACTTCCCTATCTAAGTCGGATATACTGGATTTGCTGGTTACAAAATCTATGAGGATATTGGACCTAACAGACCTTAACAAATCAGAATCCTGTCCAGGACCTGCCCTATCTATGATGGCCTTCATACCGTCTATTAGGTTATCATATACCCTAGTGAAAATACCACCATTATCTCTCCTGTTGGCCCTTTCTGCAGCCTCGTACTGCCTTTTGCCCTCATCTG
>JAAYHU010000111.1 GCA_012735245.1 Tissierellia bacterium | reverse complement strand
GAACCAAGATAACATATTAAAAACCTGCCTAATTGGCAGGTTTTTTACATAATATACATAATACATGACTATTAGTTTCTTAAACGGGAGGCAAATTATGTTATTCGATTTACATGTGCATACCAATCACTCAGATGGTATATTTTCTCCAGAAGAAGTAGTTAATTTAGCATTAGCTAGAAATCTTCAGGGGATAGCAATTACAGATCATGATACTATTACAGGTATTAGCCCTGCCATGGAATACAGCAAAAGATTCCATGATTTTACTGTCATTCCAGGAATCGAATTTAGCACCATATATAATGATGAGGAAGTTCATATACTAGGATATTTTATCAATCCCTTTGATTCTAGTATTTTAGAAATAACAGATAAACTTAAAAAAAGCAGGTTAAACAGAGGCATTAATATGGTCAAAAAATTTAATGACTTGGGGTTTAACATTACTATTGATGAAGTAATTGAAACCTCAGGTGGTGAACTAATAGGAAGACCTCACATAGCAAGGGTTTTAATTAATAAAGGATATGTAAATAGTATAGAGGAAGCCTTTAACAAATATTTGGATAGGGGAAAACCTGCCTATGTTGAAAGATATAGGTTGGCTATAGAAGAGGCCATTTCAATTATCAATAATAGCGGTGGGTATGCAATATTAGCTCATCCTGGATTGTTGAAAGACAAAAGTATTATTGAATATTGTATAAATGCAGGAATAGATGGAATAGAGTGTATACATTCAAAACATAATATCTTAGATGCAGAATATCTCAAAATAATAGCTAAAACAAACAATTTAATCATAACTGGCGGTTCAGATTTTCATGGTGATAATCTTGAAATCTTAGGTAAGTTTTCAGTAGACATAAATAATATTCCTAAATTTAAGGAGATGATATAATTGACAACATATAGAGGAGAGAGGCAAAGACAATTCCCCTCAAAAATAAGCACTACATCCTTTGTAAAACTTTATATACTTCATCTTCTACAGGAAAAGAGCTATTATGGGAATAAAATAAAAGATGAAATAAAGAAAAGATTAGATGGAAGGTGGGAACCTAGTCCCGGTATGATTTATCCCCTTCTTAGGGAAATGGAAGAAGATGGGTACATAGAAGGATGGTGGGAAGAACCTGACAAAAGGTCTATTAGAAGGTATAGAATAACAGATGAGGGGATCAGACATTATAAGGTAATATTAATGCAAAATAAATCTACCTTTGAAGATTCTTTACTTATAATTAAAAATGTGTTAAAAGATATATATAAGATTAAAATATAGAAGATAGTGGAGGTAAACAAATGAATTTTAATCTATCAAAAAAAGGACTAGGCATTTCTCCTTCAGTAACTTTGGCAATAACAGCAAAGGCAAAAGCCATGAAAGACTCTGGTGTAGATGTTATTAGCTTTGGAGCAGGGGAGCCCGATTTTAACACACCAGAAAATATTCAAAATGAAGGAATTAGGGCCATTAGAGAAGGGTTCACTAGATATACTCCTGCCTCAGGGATTTTGGAATTAAAGGAAGCTGTTTGCAAAAAACTATCTAAAGATAATTCTCTTTCATATGAACCAAAAAATATAGTAATATCCAATGGGGCTAAACATTCAATTTATAATGCCTTAATGGCCATTATCAATCCAGGTGATGAAGTAATTATAGCTAAGCCTTATTGGGTTAGTTATCCTGAACTAGTAAGGTTAGTTGATGGGGTTCCTATATTTGTAGAAACTCAAGAAGAGAATGATTTTAAGTTTAATGTAAGTGATTTAAATAATGTACTAACTGACAAGACTAAGGCTTTAATCCTAAATAGCCCTAGTAACCCTACTGGTTCTACTTATTCCAGGGAAGAACTAGAAGCAATTGCCAAATGGGCGGTGGATAATAATATTTTTGTCATATCAGATGAAATCTATGAAAAACTCATATACGATGGAAAAGAACATATATCAATAGCTTCCATCAATGATGATATAAAAAATTTAACCATAGTAATTAATGGAATGTCAAAGGCATATGCTATGACAGGCTGGAGAATCGGATACTCTGCTTGCCATGAAGATATTGCCAAAGTAATGTCCAATAT
>JAAYHU010000002.1 GCA_012735245.1 Tissierellia bacterium | reverse complement strand
CAAATTGATACTGCTATCCAAACTGGTGCAAAACATCAAATGCAGACCATGGATAATTCATTATTAGACCTTTATAGAAGAGGCTTAATTAGTAGGGAAACAGCCTTGATGCAAGCTGTAAATCAGGAAAATATTAAAAGATTTATTACCTAGGAGGAAATTGCATGGTTTTTAAATATAGAGCAGTTTCTCAAAATGGAGAGATTATAGAGGGTTTTTACGAAGCAAAAGATGAATCTGACGTATTGGTTATGTTGAAGGGCAATAATTATCTACCTGTATCAATAGAAAAAGATACAGGGGCAGAAGCCCAAATAGATTTATTTGCTCCAAAGGTAAAGAAGAAAGATTTAGCTGTATTTTGTAGACAATTCTATACCATGTTAGATGCAGGACTAGGTATTGTTAAGTGTTTAGAAATACTAGAAAAGCAAACAGAAAACAAAACTTTTGCAAAGTCCATAGCAAGTGTTTTTGAAGATGTTCAAAAAGGTTTCACTTTATCAGAAGCAATGAAGAATCACAGAAAGGTATTTCCACAGCTTTTAATACACATGGTAGAAGCAGGGGAAGTAAGTGGTAACTTAGATACTATAATGGAAAGAATGGCAATACATTTTGAAAAGGAAAACAAGTTAGAGCAAAAAGTGAAATCAGCTATGATGTATCCAATAATATTAGCTGTAGTTTCAATTGCTGTAGTAATATTTCTATTAATATCAGTATTACCAACATTTGTTAGTATGTTCGAAGGAAGTGGGCAAGCATTACCATTGCCAACACAGATATTACTTAGCATTAGCAATTGGTTGGAGTTAAATTGGTATATATTCATTGCTATAATAGTTGGTCTTATTGTAGTCTTTATGATATTTAGAAACACACCTAGTGGTAGAACATTTTTAGATAGTTTAAAATTGATGATTCCAATTGTTAAAGATACAAATGTAAAAATAATAACTTCTAGATTTACAAGAACCTTATCCACCTTATTGGCCAGTGGGATACCTTTAATTCAATCAATTGAAGTTGTTAGTAGAATTGTTGGAAACAAGGTTGTCCATGATAGACTAGAATTAGCTACAGACAATATTAGAAGAGGTATGACCCTATCAAGGGCTGTTAGAAATGTGGCAGTATTTCCACCAATGGTAGATTCAATGATAAACATTGGTGAAGAATCAGGAGCCTTAGATGATATATTATCAAAAACTGCAGATTTCTATGATGATGAAGTTGAATCAGCTTTACAAAGAATGACAACCTTAATGGAACCAGTTATGCTTATCTTCATGGCAGTAATTATTGGATTTATAGTAATATCAATTGCATTACCAATGTTTGATATGGTTAATACAATACAATAATTGACTATTACAAGATATTAATTGACATTAGTTTTGTCATAATATAAAATTGATTTATTAAAAACATATTAAAATATCGAAAATTGAATATTTCCAGGGCAAAACTAGGGAAACCTAGTGACGCAAAGCTCGAAGTCTAAAGCTATCTTTCATATATGGATAGCCATGATCGTTCAGCTGCATAAATTAATAGTACTTGTATTATTATTTATGCAGCTTTTTTATAACCTAACCCTACGAATAAGGTGATTCGTAGGCAGGTCAAACCTAGTATAGAAAGGTGGTGGTTTAGGGAATAAAAGGTAGTAGTTTTATAGATTTTATTTCAGTACTTATTTTAGAACAGAATTTATTTTAAGGAGGAAAATGTTATGTTAAATTGGATTAACAAGAAAAGAAACAGAAAAGGATTTACGTTGGTTGAGTTAGTTGTTGTTATTGCTATATTGGGGATTTTGGCGGCGATTGCTATACCAAGATTTGGTGGTTTTACAGCAGGAGCTAAAGAAGGAGCAGTTGAAGCAAATCATCGTACAATTGTAAGTGCAGCACAACTATATTATGCAAATGAAAAAGAATGGCCTATAGACACTGATAAATCATTAAAACTTTTAACTGAAGGTGGATATTTAGCAGAAACTGATTATAATAAACCAGACGGAGCTGTCTATCAAATAGAAGCAGGTACTTCTGGTAGTTGTATAATTACAGCTGAATTTAATGAAAAAATTTGGGTATGGGATAGTGAAGCTGGATTTACTATAAGAGGAGAAATAGAAGAAGTCCCATCCATACCATGTGAAAAGAAGGGTGACACCCAAAGTCACTACTGTTTTTGTGAAGATCAGCAGCCGCTTGATAAATCCTTCTTTAACGTAAGACTGAACAAGGT
>JAAYHU010000110.1 GCA_012735245.1 Tissierellia bacterium | reverse complement strand
CTTTAGCTTCATCAATTATCCTTTGCACTAGATTTTCTAAGTTTGACATCTCTTCACATCCTTAGCTAAATTAAAAACTAACCGCATTTACAAGTATTAATGAAATAACAAAGGCTAATAATGCATAAGTCTCAACCATAACTGAGAAGATTATACCCTTAGTTGAATGCTCTTCATTTTTAGCTAGAATTGCAATACCTGCAGCTGCTGTTTTAGCTTGGGCAATAGCTGATATCCAACCAACAAAACCTACTGGCAGACAAGCCATAAACAGATATAAGCCTTGGGCAAAGCTCATGCTAACATCTAATTGGCCTAGTACCATTAGCCCAATAACGAAACCATAAAGTCCTTGAGTACCAGGTAACAATTGAAGAACTAAGGCTCTACCAAATTTCTCTGGCTCCTCTACGATTAGACCAGCTGCTGCTTCACCTACTAAACCTACTCCCTTAGCAGAACCTATACCTGAAAAAACTACTGCTATTGCCATACCTAATGCTGCAAATACTACTCCTGCATGTTGAATTAGAAATTCACTAATAGTCATTCTCATTTCCTCCTATACTATTTTAAATTTATATATTTTGTTTTATTTCTAAAGAGCTTAAAGTTTCGTCCTCCACCTTCATAGAACTTGCCGAAGAATTCTACATAGGTAAGCCTTAAGGTGTGGACATAAGCTCCTAATAAACTTAGGAATATATTAAATAGTTGTCCTACCAAAAATACAACGATTCCAATGATGATGCCTAAAATGCCCTTTGAAAACAGCATATCAATCATCATATTTATTGAGCTGGCTATAAACCCTCCAGATAGGCCTAGGGCCATAAGTCTAGAGTAAGATACTATATCTCCAACATAGCCAGATATTCCATAAAGCTCATAAAGTCCTCCAGCAAGTTTTCCTCCTACACTTGCTGCAGATCTTCCAGCAGTCAAGACTATTCCTACCATACCTATTACCATTACTGCCAAAGATATTGTCTTTACAATTGCTGCCATAGGTGTAACTATTGTTAGTAAGAATACTATACCACCTGCTACAGCCATATACCAAAAGCCTACATCACATAGGGCATCAAAATACTTTTTTTCCCTAATATACATGTATCCCTTTATACCAAGGCCGAAGAATAAATGAATTAGCCCAAAGACCATGGAACCAACGAGAAGCTCCTGATACTGGTTAGCAGGGTCTACTAAACCTTTAATTGGAATAATACCTCCAAAATATGAACCGTAGATTACACCCCAGGCTATGGTAGAATAGCTAAGGTAGTGGAAAAACCTAATAAACTTCTCTTGGGATTCTGATAAGTTTGCTACCCTTAGGGCAATCAAGGTTCCTATTAACATGATTATTCCATATCCTGCATCCCCAACCATCATTCCAAAGAATGCAAGATAGAATGGTGCTAATAGTGGCGTTGGATCTATTTCATTGTATAAGGGTAATGCATACATGCTAGTCAAGGATTCAAAGGTCTCTGTAAACTTGGAGTTCTTAAGCAATACAGGCACATTGGGATCGTCTTTTTCTGCCTCTTTTATCTCCAGATAATAGGCATCCTTTAAGGATTTTTTAACTGCATTTTCAAACTCCTCTTCCATATCAGTAGGAATATATCCACTTATTACATTTACCTTATCAGTTCTTAGGAAGTTTTCAGAAGCCATAAGCCTAAGTTTTTTGTTCATTAAATATTCATACATAATCTCAAAGTCTGGAAGATTTTTAGATAATTCTTTTATCTTAGCTGTTATTTCACCACTTTTTACACTTAATGAACTTATTTCATTATTTATGGTATTTATCTCTTCCCTTGGAGTTTTTTCGCCCTCCAATTTAATACTAGAGAAGCTGTTGTTTCTAAGTATTTCATTAAAGGCTTCTGCTTCATCCTCCAAACTCATAGCAAATAAGTAAACGTTATCCTTATCTTCTGATATGGCTTCAATATAAGTGTAGTTTAAGTCTAATGAATCCTTGTTAAAGTTTTCCTTCATTTTCTTGGGAATTATACCCATAAATACCTTTACTTGTCTCAAGCTATTAAGGTCATTAATAGGGTAGTTTAGCCCCTTCCAATGATAATATTCATTTATTTGAGATTCTAAATCTTTAATTTTTACATTGATTCTATCCAATTCTGAAGCCAATTGCCTAAGCTCATTGTAAACGGGAAGATAGTCAATTTTAGCGGCTCTACCCTCCAATTCTTCAAAACTTAAGCTCTCTTTTCCTTTAATCATAGCCTTAATGCCAGTTTCTCTTTCATCATACTTGGATAATAAGTCAATGGCATACTTAACCTTAGATATTTCTTCATCTACTTCTCCAATGCTTTCAGGTATAGTTACTGTTTCTAGGCCTTCATCTAATAGGTCTTCCTTGTCATCAAGGCTATCAAAGTGAACATATCCAAATTTTTGAAGTTCATGGAGAAGATTTTCCCTTTCTGAATCAAAGGCAAATAAGCTGAATTTACTCATTTTAACTATTGCCATTTACATTCACAATCCTCTCAATAATAATATTTACTGCAGCATCCAACTCAGCATCAGTAATCTCTAATATTTTCTTTGCTTCATTTAATCCTTGTTCTAATACTGGCTTTGATTGGTTTTCAGCTTCTTGGACTGCTTTTTCCCTAAGCTCTTTTGCTTCCCTATCACCTTCCTCCATTATGGATTTGTATCTTTCTTCTGCTAAAGTTTCTGCTTCCTGTTTCAAATCCTTTGCAGTCTGAGTGGCCTCCTGCAAAATAGCTTGAGCCTGAGCCTCTGCTTCCTTGACCGCTTCTATTGCCTCTTTTGCCACTTAATCACCACCTTTTAGTAAAATTTAAATTATATAATAATTATTAAATACCCTGAAGAAATATATACATAACTAGACAAACTTGTTGGAATTTTAAGATAATTTTAACTCTTTAATTGAGCTGATTAAAAGCTTATTCAATAACTAGCTAGCCTTTATAAATTCTAAAATAGGACCCAGGCCTCCCTAGCTACATAATTAAAACATGGGAGGGTATGACATTAATATTATAGCAAATATATATAGGCATGACAATAAATTATCAATTTATCTTGAGATTGAATCCTTTTAGAAAAACTTTACTGTTATTATATACAATACAAATTTCTTTTTCAAGTCAATTGGCAGACTATTGTGTATGTCCAAAATTCTTTAAAAATTTGACAGAATCCAGCAAAAAAATACAAAAATAGCCCCTAATAAGAGGCTATTTTATCTTATACTTCCATATTCTTCAAGTTTTCATCAATTATTAATTCTGCTTCTGTGGCAGCTTGAACTTCTTCTACTGTGTACTCTGGATTTATTTCTTTTAGTACTAAGCCCTTATCTGTAACTTCTATAACTCCCATTTCAGTTACTATAAGGTCTACTTCTCCTACAGCTGTTAATGGTAGGGTGCATTCCTTTAATATCTTTGGGTTTCCCTTAACAGTATGCTCCATGGCAACTATTACCTTTTTAGCTCCTGTAACTAGGTCCATGGCCCCACCCATTCCTGGTACCATTTTTCCAGGAATCATCCAGTTTGCAAGATTTCCTTTTTCATCTACTTGCAAGGCGCCAAGAACTGAAATATCCACATGTCCTCCTCGGATAATTCCAAAGGATGTAGCTGAATCGAAGAATGCTCCACCTGGTATTATAGTTACACATTGAGCTCCTGCATTTACAATATATGGGTCCTCTTGGCCTTCCTCTGGGGCAGGTCCGAGGCCTATAAATCCATTTTCAGATTGAAAATATACATTAAT
>JAAYHU010000109.1 GCA_012735245.1 Tissierellia bacterium | reverse complement strand
CTATTGTTCAAAAAATACTTTAACACTAAAGTAATTGGAGGTATAATATGCTGGAAACTGATGTTGCCATGCAACTTAAAGCCACCCATCAAAAAATAGCCCAAATTTTACAATATAAAATAGATGAGTACGGATTGACCTTTGGGCAATTATTTCTCGTTATGAAAATTTGTAAAAATCCAGAGGCTAGTCAAAAAGAATTGGCAAAGCAAATGAGGTTTACAGAGGGGGCAATGAGCAGTGTAGTAAAAAGATTAATAAATTTAGGTATGCTTCAACAAGAGCCATTGGAATCTGACATGAGGTATAATAGGTTGGTTGTTACTGATTTAGGTAAAACTGTCATAAAAGATTATGAAGGATATGTAATTAAAATATATAAAGACATATTTGAAGGCCTTCATGAAGATGAGATAGAAAAACTCCATAAGCTTTTAATAAAGATAAACAATAACCTAGATAAGATAAACGATAAAGTTTGTTTAATGAACAAATCAGAATAGGAGGGGTACATTGAACAAGGTAATTCACTTAATGAAAAAATATAGAATATATGCCATACTTAGTCCAATACTTATGATATTGGAAGTTGTAGCAGATATTGTCATTCCATATTTAATGTCTCTTATAGTGGATGTAGGTATTGCAAATAGGGATATTGATTATATTATAAAGGTTGGCCTTTTGATGATTTTAGCTGCCCTTTTAGGTATGACTTTCGGTATTTTAAGTGCCCATTGTGGAGCAAGGGCAGGCTATGGGTTTGCAGCTGAAATAAGAGAGGAAACTTTTAAAAAGGTTCAAAGCTTCTCCTTTGCCAACCTTGATAAATTTACGGTTTCCTCACTTATAACTAGGCTCACCAATGATTGTAATACAATTGGCCAGGTTACAATGATGAGCCTTCGAATGGCAATTAGGGCGCCTTTTTTACTATTATTTGCCTTAATTATGTCATTTACAATAAATTCATCCCTAGCAAGGGTATTTATGGTGGCGATTCCTGTCACAGTAGCAGTAATAACCATAATATTGTATAAGGCTAGGCCCTTATTTCTAAAGCTACAAAGTCGTGTAGACAGGGTAAATGCAGTAATTCAAGAAAACTTAATAGGTATAAGGGTTGAAAAATCTTTTAATAGACAAAAATATGAAGAAGAAAAATTTAAAAAAAGAAATGATTCCTTGAGGGATACAGCCTTGAAAGCAATTTCACTAGTAATATCAATTATGCCCTTACTAAATCTAATAATATATTCTACAATAATTGCTGTTCTATGGTTTGGTGGCCAACAAGTTGTCTTAGGTACCTTAGGTGGTGGTGAACTAATATCCTTTATTACCTATATAACTCAAGTGATGATTTCTCTTATGATGATTTCGATGTTTTTTATGCAGTTTTTACGTGGATCTGCATCTATGCAAAGAATTCTAGAAATATTAAATACTGAATCAGAAATAAAAGAAATTCCTGAACCCATAAAGGAACTAAGGGATGGCTCAATAGTCTTTGATAATGTAAGTTTCATCTATCCAGGAAGTAACGAAAAGACTTTAAAGAATATTAGTTTTAAAATAGATTCTGGGGAAACCCTAGGAATCATTGGTTCAACCGGTTCTTCCAAAACTACCTTGGTACAGTTAATTCCTAGACTTTACGATGTAACAGAGGGAGCAGTATATGTAGGTGGAGAAGATGTAAGAAATTATGATATCAAGGCTTTAAGAGACCAAGTGGCCTTTGTATTACAAAAAAACACCCTATTTTCTGGTACTATTCGTGAAAATATGAAGTGGGGTAATGAAAATGCAACAGATGATGAGATAATAACAGCTTTAAAGCATGCACAAGCCTGGGAATTTGTATCAAAATATAAAGAAGGCCTAGACCATAGGGTTGAACAAGGGGGAGACAATTTTTCTGGAGGCCAGAAACAAAGACTTACTATTGCTAGGGCCTTGTTAAAATATCCTAAGATTTTAATACTCGATGATTCAACTAGTGCTGTAGATATGGCTACTGATGCTAAAATTCAACAAGTATTTAAAAATGAATTAAAGGATATAACTACTATAATCATTGCCCAAAGAATATCTTCCATTCAGCATGCAGATAGGATTATTGTATTGCATGAAGGGAAAATTGAGTCCATGGGAGATCATGAAACATTACTAAAAACTTCTCCTATTTATAGGGAAATATATGAATCACAACAGAGAGGGGTGATCGGTGAATGAACGGTAGAGGAAGACATAAACAACTAAAGCCTAAGGACCCCATTAATACCTTAAAAAGGTTATTTAGTTATTTTAGATTCAACAAATTTTTGTTTTTTGGAGGAATATTCTTTATAATTGTCAGTTCGGTTGCTCAAATAGGAGCAAATGCCATGTTAAGTCCTATTATAGATACCTTAGTAGAAAGCCATGATAGGGGATTATTTATTAAATACCTAATTATTATGGGAATCTTTGTAATACTAATCTCTATTGGACAGTATCTTGGAAACCTCTTTATGGTTAGATTATCACAAAAGACTGTTCATAGAATTCGAGAAGAAATGTTTGCCCATATGGAAAAGTTACCTATTTCTTTCTTCGATACCCATTCCCATGGAGAATTAATGTCAACTTTTACAAATGATGTTGATATGTTGACTCAGTCTTTAGAACAAGGGGTGTCCCAGGTTGTATTATCTGCAGTGACATTGATAGGTACCCTTACTATGATGATAATCTTAAGTCCAATTCTTACATTATTAGTAATAGGTATGTTAATTACAATGTTTATTACCATAAAATTTATTGGACAGAAATCTGCAAGAAATTTTCGAAATCAACAAGCTACCTTAGCAGAAATGAATGGTTATATAGAGGAAATAATGTCAGGCCAAAAAGTAGTTAAGGTTTTTAACTATGAGAGTCGTGCCATAGACGAGTTTTCTAGAAGAAATGAAGAACTGAGAAAATCTAGTACTCAGGCAGCAACCTATGGGACTATGCTGATGCCTGTAATGGGGAATTTGTCATTTGTCTTATATGCACTTGTGTCCATGGTTGGTTCGTTTTTAGTAATGAAGAATAGACTAAGTGTAGGTAATATTGCAACATTTTTACAATACACCAGGACAATTTCTAGACCCATTACTATGGTTTCAAATCAGTTTAATACACTCTTTGCAGCCTTAGCTGGCGCAGAGAGAATATTCAACGTCTTAGACCAGGAGGTAGAAGTAGATGAAGGTGACGTAAGACTTCATAGGGATGAAAAGGGGAATTACTATTGGAAGGTACCAAAGAATAATGGAGAATATGATAAAGTTCCCCTAAAAGGATATATTAGCTTTGAAAATGTGAGTTTTGGTTATGTAGAAGGGCAAAGAGTCCTAAAAAATATAAATCTTTATGCAAAACCTGGTCAAAAAATAGCCTTTGTAGGTTCCACCGGTGCAGGCAAAACTACTATTACAAACCTGATAAATAGATTTTATGAAATAAATGAAGGTAAAATACTTTATGATGGTATAGATATTAGGCGGATAAACAAATTTGATTTGAGAAGTACCATGAGTATTGTCCTTCAAGATGTCCATCTATTTGAGGGTACGATTGCTGATAATATAAGATACGGTAGACTTGATGCAACAGATGAAGAAGTAATAGAAGCTGCAAAGCTGGCAAACGCCCATTACTTCATAAAAAACCTTCCTCAAGGTTATGATACAATGATTACTGCAGATGGGGAAAACCTATCTCAGGGAGAAAGACAATTACTTTCCATTGCTAGAGCAGCTGTAGCAAATCCAACTATTTTGATCTTAGATGAGGCTACTTCATCAGTTGATACTAGGACAGAAAAACTTATATCAGAAGGTATGGATAAACTTATGGAAGGAAGAACTACTTTTGTAATAGCCCATAGGCTATCTACAGTAAGAGATTCAAATGCCATTATGGTGCTAGAACAAGGGCAAATAATAGAGCGTGGAGACCACGATGATTTAATGAAGCAAAAAGGAAGATACTATGCCCTAAATACGGGAGCTGTTGAATTGGAATAAAATATGGAGGTTTAGTGGAATATTCACTAGACTTCCTTTTTAAGTTTTGAACATATTAATTGCCAATTAGGTGACAGGATAGGATAATATATAAAAAGTATTTATTACAATATAATGGAATGTTAAGGGGGAAGACTATGCATTATAGAAGTTTTACAAAGGATAATCTAAAAGTTTCAGCCTAAGGTTTTGGGTGTATGCGTTTTCCAATTTTAGAAAATGATTCTAGCAAAATTGACGAAGAAAAGGCTGTCGAAATGATTAGGTATGCAGTGGATAATGGGGTTAACTATTTGGATACTGCTTATTCTTACCATCAGGGAAATAGCGAGTTACTTCTTGGCAAGGTCTTGAAGGGAGGCTATAGGGAAAAAGTTTATCTAGCAACTAAATTGCCTAGTTGGTTAATTAATAGTTATGAAGATTGTAATAAGTATTTAGATGAGCAATTAGAAAGACTAGATACTGAATATATAGATTTTTATTTACTACATACTCTAAACAAGAATTATTGGGAAAATCTAAAAGCAATAAATGTATTTAAGTTTATAGATGAAGCTAAAAGAAGTGGAAAGATAAAATATATAGGCTTTTCCTTTCACGACAATTTAGGTGTCTTTAAGGAGATAATTGATTACTACCATTGGGATTTTTGCCAAATACAATTAAATTATATTGATAGGAATTATCAGGCAGGTGAAGAGGGTTTAAGATATGCATATAATAAGGGAATATCTGTAGTAATTATGGAACCTATAAAGGGAGGCAAGCTATCAAACCCATCAGATGAAATTAAATCCATATGGGATCTAAGCCATATAAAAAGAACCCCGCCTGAATGGGCTTTAAGATGGGTATTAAACCATAAAGAAGTGTCTGTTGTATTAAGTGGTATGAATAACCTGGAACAAGTAAAGGAAAATATAAAAACCGTATCTGATGCTAGACCAGGTCATTTAAGCAAAAAGGAAATAGAGTTAATAGACAAGGTTACAACTATATATCAGGAGAAAATCAAGGTTGGATGTACTGGTTGTGAATACTGCCTTCCATGTCCAGAAAATGTATCTATTCCAAATATATTTCAAATCTATAATGATTTATTTGTTTTTGGAACTGAAGAAAATTCAAGAACTAGATACAAGCACTTAATAGAAAAGGGGAAAGATGGGTCAAAATGTATTGAATGTGGAAATTGTGAATCTATGTGTCCACAAGGCATTGAAATAAGAAGTCAACTTAAAGAGGCAGACAAAATATTAAGGGTGTAAGCTAAGTTACACCCTTATATTTTAAATGAACAGTGAACTGCAATTTCTTATTTTAAACTATTGAGTCAGCATTGCCTCTATAAACCATAGGTTTTTATCATAACCTTCAACATGCCCTTCAAATTCGGCAACTATTACAAATTCACCAGCTTCGTCGGCAAGATTTCTTATTTCTGTTGCCAATTCTTTCATCTTAGTTAAATCTTCTTTTAGGATTTCAAGGACTTCTACAGTTGAGAATTTATCCTTGTCAGTTTCCTTAATAGATGCTTTTTCTAGATAATCAACCATTCTTACTAAAGGTTTTTCACCTTTTATTTTTATTAGTTCTGCAACAGCATCATATTTTTCAAATAAATCGTCATATATTGATTCAGTAAATTCGTGAATTTCTACAAACTGAAGACCTACTACATTCCAGTGTAGATTGTGTAATTTGACATTCAATACAGCCAAATTAGATAAGTATTCGTTCATTTTTTCATAAATAGCCATATACATCCTCCTCATATTAGTTGTTTAAACCGTCTATTATATGTTACCCTTAAGTTGCTTCTTTAAACTAAAAACTGGTAAAAAACTTCAATTATGCAAAAAAATTAACAAAAACTAATCGGTATTGGATTTTCTATATAATGTAATTGTTGGAAAATATATTTAATTTGCTATAATAAGTAGAGAAGGTTATTGTTCATTTAAATAATGTTAGAAAAAGTAAAGAGGTGATTATATGAATGTCTTAGATGCAATTTTTACTAGAAGGAGTATTAGAAAATTTACAGGAGAACCAATAAAGGATGAGGATTTAAAACTAATACTTAAGGCAGGTTTTCAAGCTCCTTCAGCCCACAATTATGAACCGAGAGAATATGTAGTAGTTAGGGATAAGCAAGTATTAGATAAAATTGCTGATTTTCATCAATATGCTAAAATGCTGCCTAAGGCTGGATGTGGGATAGTAGTTTGTGGTGATACAACAAAGCAAGAAGATATGGGATTTTTAGTAGAAGATTGTTCTGCATCTATTCAAAATATGTTATTGGCTGCCCATGGTTTAGGCTTAGGTGCAGTATGGTGTGGACTTTATTCTAGACAGAACTTAGTAGAGGCTATGTCAGAAACTTTAAATTTACCTAAACATATTATTCCTATTGGGTTAGTAGTGGTAGGGGTAAAGGCGCAGGATAAAGAACCTATAGATAGGTATAATGAGGAAAAAATCCACTATGATAAATGGCAGAATAATAAGGTTTAATTTTTGCCTATTATATGGAGGAAGCAAATGAAATTGCATTTTGAAACCCCTAGATTGGTAGTCTACGATGCTGTTGAAGAAGAAATTCCTAAAATAATTGAGATGGAGGAAGCCATTGAAAATAGAAATTTTGTTTTTCAAGGCAGCTACGAAGACCATCTTTCAGAAACCAGGTCTGATAATACCTTGTTATTATCTATAAAGAAAAAGAACAGTGGGGAAATGATAGGCTTCTGCTTGTCAGTTATTGATAATAAAAACAAAAGCTTTGAATTTAGAAGAATTGTGATTAATCCTAAGGGCCTAGGTTATGGCAAGGAGTTTATACTGGGATTACTGAAATATTCTTTCATAGACCTTAACATGAATCGATTTTGGTTAGATGTATTTGAAGATAACACTGTAGGGATAAGTCTTTATACTAGCCTTGGACTTGTACACGAAGGTACATTAAGGCAATCGTATAAGGATGAAAAAGGATATCGCAACCAATTGATTTTTTCCATGTTAAGGGATGAATTCTTTGCCAAACATATGTAAAAATATTATAAAATAAGAGATGTCAATTTTGACATCTCTTATTTACTTATGGCTTCTTTTAAGGTATGCCAGGCTAAAACTGCACATTTCACCCTTGCAGGCATATTTGAAATGTTTCGAAGGACAATGGAGTCTTCTAACTTTTCCAATTCCTCTTCATCTATTATTTCCTTTTTAATCATGCCAATGAAAGTTTGTACAAGATTTAATGCTTCATCTATACTCTTACTCTTTATTAAATCTATCATCATAGATGTGGAAGCTTGAGAAATTGCACATCCCACCCCGGTATAGGAGGCATCTTCGATTATATCCTCAGCTATTTTAAGCTGCAATGTAATATCATCGCCACAGCTGGGATTATGGCCTCTTTCAATGATATCTGGATTGTCTAAGGGCCTTTTATTGTGGCCACTTTTATTATGCTCCATAATAAGCTGAGTATATATTGAATTAAGATCCATAACCTAACCACTTCCTAACATTTCTTAATCCTTCAATAAATTGATCAATATCTTCTTTTGTATTGTAGAGGTAGAAACTTACCCTTGATGTTGCAGGGAGTTTTAAATACCTCATTAGGGGTTGGGCACAGTGGTGGCCAGCCCTAATGGCTATTCCATAGGAATCTAAAATGGTAGATACGTCATGGGGGTGTACATCATCAATGGTAAAGGAAATGATTCCCCCCCTCTTATTTAAATCCTTTGGTCCTTGGACATTTACATAGGGTATAGATAACATTTTATCTAGGGCATATTCAACTAAGAACCTTTCGTGTTCTTCTATTTTATCCATTCCTATGTTTTCTAAATAATCTATGGCAGCCTTTAATCCGACAGCACCTTCAACATTTTGAGTACCAGCTTCAAATTTATAGGGCAGGGGAGCAAAGGTAGCTTCTTTTTCATAAACGTATTCTATCATATCCCCGCCCATTAAAAATGGAGGTATACTTTCCAAGATTTCTTTCTTGCCATATAAGACCCCGATTCCCATGGGAGCAAGCATCTTGTGACCAGAAAATACATAGAAGTCTGCATCAAGCTCTTGAACGTCTACTTTTATATGGGGAGTACTTTGGGCACCGTCTACTAGTACTATTGCACCCATTTTATGGGCGTAGTTTATTACTTCTTCAATAGGATGAATGGTTCCCAAGACATTAGACATATGGGCAATAGAAACAATTTTTGTTTTTTTAGTTATCTTTTCCTTTATTTCCTCTGTATCTATTCTTCCATCTTCGTTTAAATACATGTATTTTAAAATAGCCTTCTTTTCCTTAACAATTCTTTGCCAGGGAAGAATGTTGCTATGGTGTTCTGAAATAGCCAGGACAATTTCGTCATTTTCTTTAACAAATTCCCTTCCGTAAGCACTGGCTATTAGGTTAATGGATTCCGTAGTATTTCTTGTGAAAATTATTTCTTCAAGAGATTTTGCATTAATAAACTGCCTAACCCTTTCCTTAGCTAAATCGTATTCATCTGTTGCCCTTATGCTTAATTGATGTGCCCCCCTGTGGGGATTGCCATGGGACCTAGTATTATAATAAAAAATTGCCTCTATCACTTGAATAGGCTTTTGTGTAGTAGCACCATTATCTAAATAGACTAATCTATGGCCATTCATCCTTTGATCTAAAATGGGGAAGTCCTTTTTTATTTCATCTACATTGAGCTTATTCATTTATAAGTCTCCTCTCAACTTCAAGGTCTATTATCTCTTTAAGCTCTTTTATGGGGATTCTATCTATTACAGGTCTAAAAGCACCTTCTATTATTAGTTTTTTTGCTTCTCTTTCCCTTAAACCACGGCTCATAAGGTAAAATAGTTGACTTTCATTTATTTGACCAGCGCTGGCAGCGTGTTCTCCTTGTACATCATCTTCTTCGCATAATAATGCTGGAATTGAATCAGATTTTACAGAAGGGTCAAGAAGGAGTACATATTCTTCTTCAGAGCCCTTTGCCAGCCTTGAGCCCCTTCTAAAATCTAGATTTCCTCTAAAGACTTTCCTTGAATTATCCATTAAAGCACCTCTAGACTCAATATTACTTATACTTCTAGGTCCTTTATGAATCATAGAATAAGATAGGTCCATTTTACGATTGCCATCTCCTAAATATATAGAAGAAAGTTTAGACTCACTTGCTACTTCATCCAAAAATGTGGTGTAGTTACTTCCACTAATTTGGCTTCCCAATTCTACTGTTATCCAATTAACTTTTCCTTCCCCTTTTACATAGGCAATGTTAGTATCGAAGTTTTGAGATAAGTCATTCATTCTTTGAATTTTTATTATAGTTAGAGAGGAATTCTCCTTGGCATGTATTTCCGTAAAGCCATTATGGAAGGCTTCTACTTCTTCATCTGTACAGTAATGGAAAAGGATAGTAGCCTCACTATTTGGTTCTGCTATTATAATGTTTTTATCGATTACTGTAGGATTTTCCTTATCCATATTAAATTCGACAACTATTGGATTATTTAATTTTATATTGCTGTTAAGGTATAAGGATATGCCACTATTATAGAACTCATTGACAAAGGATAAGAACTCCTTCCCAAGTCCATAGATTTCATTGGAATTTAGCCAGTTTATTTTTGTTCTATCAATTGTATCATAGATTTTGTCTAATCTTAGTCCTACAGGTACTTCTCCATCTAGTCTTATGAATTCTTTCTTGTAATCATAAATTTTGGGAAATGTGAAATTTTCTAGTTTAATTCTCTTCCATGTAATCATCCTCATACCTCCTTATCCGATTGTGCCTTCAAGTTCTATATTGATTAAATTATTTAGTTCAACGGCATATTCCAATGGAAGTTCTTTAGTTATAGGCTCCACGAAACCTCTGACTATCATAGCCTTTGCTTCTTCTTCGCTAATGCCCCTACTCATAAGGTAAAAAATAGCTTCATCGCTGATTCTGCCAATTTTAGCTTCGTGGCCAATGTCTATATCATCATTATTTAACTCGATTATTGGCAAGGTATCTGACTTAGACTCATTGTCAAGCATTAAGGACTCACATGATACAGTGGATTTACATCCATAGGCATTTGGAGCCACTTTTAATAAACCTCTATAAAAGGCATAACCACCATCTTTAGATATGGATTTTGAATTAACTGTAGATGTAGTATATGGTGCAGCATGTACCACCTTTGTACCAGTATCTAAGTGTTGGCCTTTGGAGGCAAAGGTAATACCTGTAAATTCAGACCTAGCACCTTCACCCCTTAATATACTCATGGGGTAGAGCATAGATACCTTGGAGCCAAAGGAACCTGAAATCCATTCTATGGTACCATTTTTGTCTACTACAGCCCTTTTAGTATTGAGATTATACATGTTTTTTGACCAGTTTTCGATGGTACTATATCTTAAGGTAGCATTTTCTTTTACAAATAGTTCAACACAACCAGCATGAAGGTTATTCACCTTATATTTAGGTGCAGAGCAGCCTTCAATAAAATGAAGCCTTGACCCCTTTTCTACGATAATCAATGTATGTTCAAATTGGCCAGCTCCTGGTGCATTAAGTCTAAAGTAGGATTGTAAAGGAATATCCACATCTACACCTTCAGGCACGTAAACAAAGGAACCACCTGACCAGACAGCTCCATGGAGGGCAGCGAATTTATGAGCAGTAGGGGGGACCAGGGTCATGAAATATTCTCTCACTATATCCTCATATTCAATTAAGGCAGTTTCCATATCCATGTAGACTACTCCTTGGTCAACTAATTCCTTCCTAATATTATGGTATACGACTTCTGAATCGTACTGGGCTCCAACTCCTGCCAAGGATTCCCTTTCCGCTTGGGGAAGGCCTAATAGCTGGAAGGTTTTTTTAATTTCTTCTGGAACATCGTCCCAACTATGTTTCATTTCTGTATCTGGCCTTATATAAGTTACAATTTCATCCATATTGAGGTCAGATAAATCTGGTCCCCAGGTGGGAATTGGCATGCTATTATATATTTCCAAAGATTTGAGTCTAAAATCGGTCATCCACTTAGGTTCGTTTTTCTCTCTTGAAATATCTTTTATTATTTCTGGAGTCAAACCCTTATCGGCTTTATATTTGTAGGTAAATTCATTTCTTATATCATAGATTCCTCTATCGATATCTTCTATATAAGTTTTCTTTCTTCCCATTTTTTCACTCCTATACCTTAGCAAATCTTAATTTTATATTTTCATATCCTTCTTCATCAATTTCCTTGGCCAATTCCATACCGCCTGTTTTAACTATTTTTCCGTTTAAGAGGATATGAATGTAGTCAGGTTCTAAAAAATCTAATAACTTGTTATAATGGGTAATAACCAAGATAGATTTTGATTCATCTTTAATTCTTTTTACACCTTCTGCAACAATTCTTATGGCGTCTACGTCAAGGCCAGAATCGGTTTCATCTAAAATTGCAAGTTTAGGTTCCAATATAGACATTTGTAAAATTTCATTCTTTTTCTTCTCTCCACCTGAAAAACCCAGGTTTAAATATCTAGAAGCGTATTCTTCCTTCATTTCTAGAAGTTCCATCTTTTCCTTTAATAATTTCTTGAAGGCCATAATTCCTTGTATTTTTCCAGTTGTTGAAGCCTTTGCAGTACGTAAGAAATCTTCTACAGTAACCCCTGGTATTTCCTCAGGGTATTGGAAGGAAAGAAATATGCCCCTTTTAGCCCTTTCATCGGCTTTTAAATCATTGATTAATTCACCGTCAAATTCAATTGTTCCGTCAACAATTTCATATTTAGGATGTCCCATTAAGGTATAAGCTAGGGTAGACTTTCCACTGCCATTTGGACCCATGATTATATGAACTTCACCCTTACTTATTTCGAGATTCAGTCCTTTTAATATTTCATTTTCTTCTACATTTACTTTTAGGTTTTTAATACTTAATAGTTTATTCTCCATAATGCTCCTCCATTAATAATTATATTCATTTGATAAACATTCTCATTTATATATTTTGATTATATCAAAATAATTTCTAGTAGTCCACTAGGAATTATAAATTAAATCTTTAATTAAAAATAAGTAGGAAAAATTTAAAAGATTGCAATCTGGTTTGACTGCAATCTTCTAAATTTATAGTTAATATTATAAATTTAAAAATAGTCTATCAGAACTCTTACAAGAAGGTTTTCCAGGAATTTTGCCAGTAGTAGGATAAAGCCTTTTCTTTTTACATTGGGAGTCTAAAACTTGCCTTAATATGGCTTGAACTGCCATGGTTTCTACAGTTGCAAACTCTGGATTTGCCAAATTCTTAGTTTCTAGAGGATCATTTGTTAGATTATACATTTCTATTTCATCAGGGACAGGGGCAGTTTTTACAGAGGTAACCCAAAGGTTACAGCTAGTATCTGATGAGGTGGATACAGAGCATTTTTGTTGCTCATTTTTATCTTCTGAACCGGGATTACTCCAGAACTGTGGATTATCAAAATATCTAGTGTATTTCCAAGTTTCAAGGCTACTGTTTTTACCAGTAGGCAATTTGACAATAACGGCTTCTAAATGGCATGGCTGTGTAACAGGTTCTATTGGTAATCCTAGTGGATTTACATGATTTAAGGTTCGGGATGGATCATCATCTGTCATAAAATATATTGGCTCTTTTTCAAAAGAAGTCATCTTCTTATCAAAAATCAAGGGTGTAAGATCTCTACCTACAGGGGGGTGGACTTCTGTATGATCCTTTTTCAATTCCTCCATAGCTTTTTCCATATCGATATTTGCAAGACTCAATATGGTAGGCAATATATCTACATGGCTCGTCAGTACATCTACAGATCTGCTCTTTGGAATAAGCTTAGGGTTATGAATTATAAAGGGTACATGAATGGCTTCTTCATAGGCTACGTACCATTTTTGGAATAGTCCACCATGTGCACCTAACATATCTCCGTGGTCAGAGGTATAAATTACTATGGTATCCTCATAAAAATCAGTTTCCCTTAGAACCTTTAGAACTTTATAGATTTCCTGATCTACCTTTAGCTGGAGTGAGTAATAGAGTCTACGGTAGGTTTCAGTATCTGCCAGAGGTTGAATAAGTTTTTGATATACTTCTCTATAGCTGGCCTGTGCCTTTGGCTTTGTATCTATATTTTCATGGGCAGTAGGTGCAGGGGGTATATGGGGTACAGAGTTGTCAATTTCAAAGTTAAAAGAAGGTAAGCGTCTTGTAATTGCTCCAAACAATGCTATATCATGAGGGTTAACGAAGGAGGCAACTATAGCCCAGGGTTTAGAATTACCTTTTTCTAAAGCATTTTCATGCTCCAATTGCTTTAAAAGCTCTATAACTTCAGATGAGTATACTATATCTCTTCCTGATAAGCCAGTTGCAGAAGAAGAGCCAGAGTTAAGCGGGCTGGAACCATGG
>JAAYHU010000108.1 GCA_012735245.1 Tissierellia bacterium | reverse complement strand
GCAAGCCTTTGAGCAGTTTTTTTACCTATACCTGGCAATTTTGACAGCTGCTCTATTAGGTTTCCTATGGGTATTGGATACTGCTCCATTATCTTACTTCCTTTCTATTAGAACAATCCTGGAATATTCATACCTCCAGTTAGTTTTCTCATTTCGCTTTCCATCATTTCGTCTACCTTTCTTAGGGCTTCATTTACTGCAGCTATTACTAAGTCCTGTAGCATTTCTATGTCTTCAGGGTCTACTACGCTTTCATCTATGGTAATGTTTAAGACTTCCTTTTTACCATTTACCTTGCAAGTAACAGCCCCTCCACCAGCACTGGCTTCTAATTCAGTTTCCTCTAACTGCCTTTGCATTTCCTCCATTTTCTTCTGCATTTTTTGCATCTGCTTCATCATATTGCCCATATTTCCACCCATTCCTGGGAAGCCTCTAGCCATATCAAATTCTCCTTTCTATTTTATTTCTACTATATCTTCACCAAAGAAGTCTATGACTTCTTTAATAGCTTGGTCCTTATCTTTTTTCTCTTCTTTGATATTTGGTTTTTCACTAAGCATTGTAAAGTTGACAGAAATATTCTTCTTATAAAAGCTAGAAATTGTCTTTTCTACCAACCCCTTATTTTGAGGCATGCTAATTGCCTCTTTATGAATACCAAATCCATCTTTATACCCTATGGTAAGCAGACTGTTTGAAAAGCTAAGTAGCTCTCCTTCTACTAGGAGGGCATATAAGCTTACTTTCACAGACCTAATATTTTGCAGTATCTTGCCCCAATCTTCTTTAATCTGTTCAAAGCTTATTTCTCCTCCACTATCTTCAATGACTTCAGCTTTTTCCCCTCCTATTTGCCTTGGAGGGGCTTCTACTGCCTTCTTAATTGGAGTTTCTATGATTGTTTTTGGCCTTTTATCTATAACAGGAGTTTCTTTTATGGCTGGATTTTCACTTGCTGGCCTTGTATCTTGGATTTTCAGACCCATCTCCAGCCTTTTAACCCTTTCCTCTAGGGATAATTCTTCTTCTAGTTTAGTTAATTGAATTACTGCCATTTCCAATATTATCCTTGGTTGAGTTGACCATTTAGCCTTTTCATCTGCTGTAGTTAAGACATCTAGTCCTTTTAGTATGAAGTTTATATCCATATTTTTACTCTGTTCTATATACCTTTTCAATGAGCTTTCTTCTACTTCTATTAATTCATTGGGATCCTTGGTTGTTTTTACTATCATTAGGTTTCTAAAATGGTATGTAAAATCCTTGATGAATTGGTGTATATCCTTGCCATCTTCAATAACTTGATTTACCAATTCTAAGGTTTTTTCAATATTTTTATCTATTATGCTATCTACAATATGGAATATAATATGGAAATCTACAATTCCCAAAATGCTAATGGCATCTTCGTAAGTTATCTTCTCCTCTCCTATGGAGAGGCATTGCTCCAATAAGCTTAAGGCGTCCCTCATGGCCCCGTCTGTATTTCTTGCAATAAGCCTTAAGACCTCATCTTCTATTTCTATCTTAAGATTATTGCATATATTCTTCATATTTTCAATAATGTCTTTTGTGGTTATTCTTTTAAAATCAAATCTTTGACATCGAGATAGAATTGTTTGAGGTAGTTTTTGGGGCTCTGTTGTAGCCAGTATAAATATTAGATGTTTTGGAGGCTCTTCCAAGGTTTTTAATAATGCATTGAAGGCTTCAGTAGTCAGCATATGGACTTCGTCTACAATGTATACCTTGTATTTAGCCCTGGTAGGGGGATATATTACCTTATCCTTTAGCTCCCTAATATCGTCTATTTTTCTGTTGCTGGCAGCATCCATTTCTATAACGTCCATTATGCTTTCATCTAAGATTCCCTGGCATATTTCACATTTATTGCAAGGATTGCCATTTTCCGGCTCTAAACAATTTACAGCCCTAGAAAATATCTTAGCTGTAGAGGTTTTACCTGTACCCCTAGTGCCAGAAAAAAGATAGGCATGACCAATATTTCCCTTTATTATTTGATTTTTTAATATATTAGTTATGTGTTTTTGACCTAGGACCTCATCAAAGGTCTTGGGTCTATACTGTCTATATAAAGCCTGATACATATTGTCACCTTCATATTTATAATATAATATATTATATCAGATTAAACCTAAGATTACACCTATATAATTGTGAACTTTGAATTAATTGTTGACAATTATCAAAAATTTAGTTATAATATAAATCTGCGAGATAGTATTATATGGAGAGATGGCTGAGTTGGTCGAAGGCGCACGACTGGAAATCGTGTAGGCGTGATGAGCGTCTCGAGGGTTCGAATCCCTCTCTCTCCGCCATTAGAAAATTATGCCGTGCTAGATGGGGAGGTAGCGGTGCCCT
>JAAYHU010000107.1 GCA_012735245.1 Tissierellia bacterium | reverse complement strand
CCTCTTGGGATAGAGGATGGTATTCAGGATATCTTTTTTCATTTAGTACCTGTGACACCTTATCGATTAGCTCATTATAGTCGTTGATCAACTGCTCTATCTTTTCCATTATGCCATCTACATTGGTCGATGCATTGATGTTAGTTTTGCCTTCTGCTTTTAGCTCAATATTTAAGCCATTGAGATTGATATTGTTAGATGAGTAGGTTAATTTTACTCCGTTGAACAGGATTTCAGCATCCTTCCCTATGGTATACACTGCTCCCTTATGGTCTTCTCCTGCTGCTCCCTGTGGCTTTATATCGTATTTCAATTTATCGATGAAAGCCTCGCTATTCTCATCCCCTTCTATGGCTACTAGTCCAAGCGTTACACCTTCTCCAGTTTCACTTGTCTGGATAAACAGCCTTTTATTTTCCTTATCATAAAATGCAGTTACTCCTAGGGAAACTTCCTTGTTTCCTTCCTTCTTCTTAGCAGAATTTATGGCCTTAACTACATCATCCATTGTTATTGTTTTGCTTCCATCCCCTACTTTGATTTCTACTCCGCCTATTTTAAATCCTAGTTCCTTCAAGCTGTTTCCATCTTTATCCTTTAAAATGCCTTCATCTAGCTCAGCACTGGTAAAGCTTGCCCCACTGGCTAATCTTTTAACTTCTATACTGAAGCTGCCATTTATAGTCTGGTTAGTGCTAGACACACTAGCTACATTTTCATTAGATGAAACTACCTTCCTTAAATAATCTATACTAGTATATGAATAGTTAAGTGCCACACCTGTACTGCTTGTCCTAGTTAAGCCCATATTCTTTCTAGTATTTAGTATGAAATTGGCAAATAACTTATTCATATTGTTATATGCCTCTTGCCTCCAAAGGGCAATTTGCTTGTTCTGCTCAAACCTATCTACCTTTAATCTCTCTACCTTCATGAGAGACTCAACTATCATGTCTGTATCCATACCTGATGCTAAACCAGATATTCTTAATACGCTCATTTAATCACCACCTAAATTTTTCGGTCCACAATAATTCCTGCTACTTCCCATATTGCAGCAACTATGTCTAGGATTTTTTCTGGGGGAAGTTCCCTGATTACTTCTTCAGTATTTACATCTATAATCTTCACCATTATTTGCTTAGTAGTTTCATGTATTGAAAATTCAAATCTCCTGTCATAGACAATAAATTCCTTGTTTGCCTTTTCTATTAGTCTAATGGCTTCCTCCTCGGTAATTCTCTTTTCTTCAACGGGCCTCTTTTCCTCTACAGTTTTCATTTGATTAGGAAGCTTTTCTCCTTTGACTCCTAGTTGGCCACTTTGAATATTTCCAATCTTGGTATTAGTAGATGAGTTTAACATGGTGCTGGTGCTTATTGCTTCGACCATAATTTTTACCCCCTCATAAAATCTTCTACTGAATATATCGGCTGTTGAAGCACTATACTTTAATAAAAAAATTAGCTCCCAAAGGGAAGCTAATATTATAGGCCTTTATCATCAATACTATCTAACCATTCCTTAATAGGCCCAACTACCTTCTTAATTACCCCTTCTTGGAAGGGGCTTTCCAAATTAGCAAGCTTGACTAGGTCTAGGAAGGACATACTGCCTCCTGCCCTACAGAGCCTAATGTAGTCCTCCCAAGCTGTTTTCCTGTCCTCCATAAACTTAATCCAAAACTGAAAAGCACATACCTGGGCTAGGGTATAATCTATATAATAAAATGGACTGCTGAAGATATGGCCTTGCCTGTACCAATAGGTGCCCTTGTCTAAGAACTCATTATCATCATAATCCCTAAAGGGCAGATATTTTTTCTCCAAATCCCTCCATTTATTCTTCCTATCTTCAGGAGTGGCCTCGGGATTTTCATACACAAAATGTTGAAACTCATCGACTAGGACCCCATAGGGTATGAAGTTTACTGCCCCAGCTAAGTGGCTGAATTTATATTTATCCACATCTTCCTTAAAGAACAGGTCCATCCAGGGCCAGGTGATGAATTCCATACTCATGGAATGGATTTCACAGGCCTCATAAGTGGGAAACTTATACTCTGGCAATTCATAGTCCATGCTCAAATATACTTGGAAGGCATGGCCTGCCTCGTGGGTTAAAACATCTATATCTCCAGAAGTACCATTGAAGTTTGAAAAGATAAAGGGAGAATTATAATCGGGTATTACTGTACAATATCCGCCGGCCATCTTGCCCTTTTTGCTCAACAGGTCTAACAATTCCCTTTCTACCATAAAGGTAAAGAAGTCATTTGTTTCAGGAGATAATTCCTCATACATTTTCTTACCATTTTCAAGTATCCAGTCTGGCCCGCCCTTGGGTGTTGCATTGCCAGTCAAAAATTCTAAGGTCTCATCATAATATTTCATCTCCTTAAGGCCCAGCCTCTGCCTTTGCCTATCCTTAAGTTCAGCTACCAAGGGAACTAAGTCATCTAGTACTTGGTCCCTAAAATTAGCAACCATGAAGGAGTTATAATCGGACCTGCCTAATCGCTTATATCCCATTTCCACAAAACTGGAAAATCCTAAGGTCTTGGCCATTTTGTTCCTTACCTTAACTAGTTCATCATAGATCCTGTCAAATTCTTTTTCATTTTCTTCAAAGAACTTGGATACAGTTTCAGCTGCCCTTTTTCTCATACTCCTATCCTTAGATTCCATAAAGGGCCTCATTTGACTTAAATTTCTTATTTCACCCTCAAAGGGCAATTTTGCT
>JAAYHU010000106.1 GCA_012735245.1 Tissierellia bacterium | reverse complement strand
TAGCAGATGATATGCAGCAATTGGTAGCAAAATTTAAGTTTTAGATTTTGATTTTTTTCTCAAGGCCTCCATCAGACCTCTTTCCTCTTTTTTCTTTATGGCCTTTAGATTAGGTATATGGTGATATAGGCTTAACAAGGCAATAAAGACGGCAATCATTATAGGGAATAGGCCAAAGTCAAGGAAGATAGTTCCTAAGATGAAGAATGTAACCAGGGATAGGGTACCTAAGGCTATATAATCTGTTAGCACAGTAACCATAAATATAACTAAAAAACCCAGGGCACCAAGTCTGTAGTCTATGGCTATTGTCATGCCTAGAAGAGATGCGGTGCCTTTACCTCCTTTAAAGCCCATGAAAAATGGGAAGTCGTGGCCAAGGATTACAAAGAGCCCATTTAGATACAGATGTTGAATACCTCCCTCTATTATTGCAAGTTTAAATAGATATCTTACTAAGGCTATGGAGACAATGGCCTTTAATATATCTAATATGGCTACCAATACCCCCCATTTCCAACCTAAGGAGACAACTGTATTTGATGCACCTGCATTACCTCCTCCCAGGGTCCTAATGTCAGTTTTAAAGATTCCCTTACTTAAAAAGTAAGACCATTGGAGACATCCAAATAGATATCCAATTATTATAACTATCAAATATGATTTCATTCTTTCACCACCTATGGGATTTTATGGATAAATTATACCACAGAAATAAATAGAATAATACTGCCATATAGTAGTATAATATTACGACAATATGCCTATTTGATAATGTCAAAAAATATGATATTCTAATAAAAGAAATGTCGAAATTTTTGGAGGTTTTCATATGAAAATGTTTATGAGCGACAATAACTCTGGAGTCCATCCTAAGATAATGGAAGCCATTGTAAATGCCAATGATGGTCATGATTATTCCTATGGAAATGATAGGACAACTGAAAAGGCCATAGAAAAAATTTGTGAATTAATGGGGAAAGATGTAGATGTATATTTCGTTACCACAGGAACAGCTGCAAATGTTATCAGTCTTAGTGGAATATTAAGGCCCTATGAGGCAGTAGTCTGTGCAGATACTGCCCATATAAACGTAGACGAATGTGGAGCCTTAGAAAGGTTTAGTGGGGCTAAGATACTGCAGGTGCCTAATGAAAATGGAAAGATAAATGTAGAAGGGGTTAGGAAATTTCTACATTCCATAGGGGATGAGCACCAATCACAGCCTAGGGTTATATCTATTTCTCAGACTACTGAAATGGGAACCCTATATTCAATAGATGAAATTAGGGAGCTGGCTAATTTTGCCCATGAAAATAATATGTACCTTCATGTAGATGGGGCCAGGATTGCCAATGCAGTAGTGGCCTTAAATACTAGTTTCAAAGAAATGATAAGGGATACGGGAGTTGATATATTATCCTTTGGAGGCACCAAAAATGGAATGATGATGGGAGAAGCCATAGTTTCATTCAATGAAGATATAAGCAAATCCTTTAAATTCCACAGGAAGCAGGGAATGCAACTTATATCAAAGATGAGATTTGTATCAGCCCAGTTTGTAGCTTATTTGACAGATGAACTTTGGAAGAAAAACGCTTTGAATTCCAATAAAATGGGTAAGTATTTTGTGAACCAGCTATCTCAATTTCCCCAAATTAAACTTAAAGAAGGTTTGGAAACCAATATAATATTTGCACATATGGATAAGGATTTAATCCAGGCTTTACGTGAAAGGTTTGATTTCTATGTAATGGATGAAGAAACTGGCCTTATTAGATTAGTTACGTCTTTTGATACCACTAAGGAAGACATCGATGAGTTTATAGCTTATATTAAAAACTGTCTAGGTTCTTAACATATTTTTTTGTATACTATAAATTCATTAGGGGGATGAATTTATGAGTAAGTACCATAGAATTATAATTCTTTCCTGTATAATCGTGATCCTAAGTCATGGTTTATTTGTCCATGGAGAAAATACCCCAAAAGATAGCCAAAGGGCCTATAAGTTTGCAGGTGACTATAACCATCCCCCCTATGAATATGTAGATAAAAATGGAAGATTTACTGGATTCAATGTAGATATCATAAATGCCATTGCAGATATTATGGATATAGAAGTTCAAATTATACCCATGAGTTGGGATAATGCAGTTTGGTCCTTAGATAATGGAGAAATAGATGGTATTATTGGCATGTCTCAAAATGAGGAAAGGTTGAAAAAATATAAATTTACCTCTTCTACAGTCTTAAATGAGCAAGTAATTTTTGTCCATAAGGATACTATTCATATAACCAATATTGAAGAGCTTGCCGGATTTAAAGTTGCCTACCAGCGAGGAGACTATAATGAATCAATCCTACTAAAAGTTCCCAATGTAAGCCTGTTTCCTAAAATAGATCAAGAAGAAGCCCTAATGGCCTTAGCCAATGGAGAAGTAGATGCAGTACTTGGAAATAAATTAGTTGGCTTGTACCATTTGCAGAGAAATAAATTAACAGATGAGATAAAAATTGTAGGAGAACCTATTTCAGCAGTTAAATATGGTCCAGCAGTTTCCATGGACAATGAAGAACTATTAAATATCTTAGAAGAAGGGCTTAGGCTTCTTAAAGAAAACAATACCTATAACAACATATATAATAAATGGTTTGGTGAAAGCATAAGTGGTCTTAAATTGATTTTAGACCTCTATAAGGACAAGTTAATACTTGGAATTATAATTTTAGCTATAATTTTTATTTCCATTTATATATATAACAAGAGATTACAAAGAGAAGTGTCCAAAAGGACTTATGAATTAGAAATGGCAAATAAGAACTTAATGGAACAGCAGAAGGAGATTTATAACTTAGCCTATTTTGATCCAATTACCTCTTTGCCCAATAGGACTTATTTTGTAGAAGAAGTAAATAATAAGTTTGAAAACCCAGATGAAATAATATCTAACTTTGCCATTTTGTTTTTAGATATTGACCGGTTTAAAAATATAAATGATACCTTAGGCCACAATGTGGGAGATTATTTATTGAAACTGCTAGGAAACCGCCTCAGCAAACTAGTTAAAGAGGGAGATATAGTAGCTAGGGCAGGTGGAGACGAATTCTATATACTGATAAACCGTTATAAAAACATAAAGGAAGTAACTGATTTAGCAGAAAGGATTTTAATAGATTTTAAATCTCCATATATAGTAAAGGATTATACTTTATATTTAACTACCAGTATTGGAATAGCCACCTTTCCTGACGCCGGAGTAGATGCAAATACCTTAATTAAAAATGCAGACCTTGCCTTATATAAGTCTAAGGAATTAGGCGGCAATACCTATTATATCTATGGGGAAGAAATAGAATCTGAAGGCTTAGACCGGATGATGCTTCTTAATCAACTGAGGCATGCAGTGGAGAAGGACGAGTTAATTTTGCACTATCAGCCTCAAGTAGATATACCAACTGGGGAAATAAGGGGTGTAGAGGCCTTAGTCAGATGGCAGCATCCAACAAGGGGCTTATTATACCCAGATGAATTCATATCCCTGGCAGAGGAAAGCGGCTTTATTATACAGATGGGAGAATGGATATTAAGAAAGGCTTGTATGGATGGGAAAAAATGGCAGGATGAGGGACATGATATAATAGTTTCAGTAAATATTTCATCTAAACAGTTCCAGCAGGATAATTTTGTAGATAAAGTCATGGCAGCCATAGATGAATCGGGACTAAATCCTAAGAACTTAACTTTGGAAATTACAGAAACTATAGCCATATCTAATATCAAACATACTATAGAGGTCTTGAATAAGTTAAGAAGCCTTGGAATAGCAGTTGCCATAGACGATTTTGGCACTGGCTATTCAAGCCTTAGCTATTTAAATGAAATGAGCGTCAACGAGGTTAAAATAGATAGGTCTTTTATTTGGGATATTGAAAAGAACAACAAAAACAAACTGATTTCTAGTACAATAATATTATTGGCAAAGCAGTTGGGACTAAGGGTAATTGCTGAAGGTGTTGAAAACTTTGAACAATTGTCCATTCTAAGGGAGATGAAATGCGATATAGCTCAAGGCTATCATTTTAGTATGCCTGTAGAAAAGGAGAAAATCGATGAAATGATTTTAGCAAAAGGTGCATTATTTTAAGGAAGTGATAAGATGAACTGTAATTGCTTTAATAGGGAAGGGAAGACTTGTATAGAGATAGTCCCCATATTCAGCAATTTGACCTATGATGAGATGATGGAAATAGCCAAAATAACTAGGGAAAGGGTATACGAAAAGGGCCAAATGATATATATGGCAGGGGATAAGGGGGAGAAGCTTTATGTAATCCATTCAGGCAAAGTAAAGATTACTAGGATTACAGATTCTGGCAAGGAACAGGTAATCAGGGTATTGGGCCAGGGAGAATTTATGGGAGAGCTATCCCTCTTTAGCTCCATGCCATTAACTGACAATGCAGAAGCATTGACCAGGACTATTGTTTGTGTCATAGACGGGAAAAGGCTGAAGGAGCTTATGAAAAGGTACCCTACCATAGCCCTTAAAGTTATAGAAGAATTAAGTAAGAGGCTGGAAAAGTCTGAAAGCCTGATAGAGAATATTAGCCTTCATGGAGTAGAAAAAAGAATTGCACAGGCCTTAATCAATATGGCAGAGGGGAGAAATGAAATCATCTTAAAGATGAGTAAAAGGGACTTGGCCTCCTACTTAGGTATGAGTCAAGAAACCTTAAGCAGGAAATTAGCTGCCTTTCAGGATATGGGAATTATAAAATTGATAGGCCATAGGAGAATTGTAATATTGGACATGGAGGCTCTTAAGGAAATAGAATAAGGGTCTTATGGATAAGCATTTTATATCCCTAAGACCCTTATTCTATTTAAGGTATTTTATTTCCAATTCATCTAAAAGCTTTAAATATTTTTCTTGAATTCCCATTTCTGCTGCCTTCTTCTCTATCTTCCTACATTCAGCATCCACTGTTGATTTCACCCTGTCATTTAGCATTCTTTCAGCAAATTTATACATGGCAGTATTTTCCTTTTCTATATGTCTATCCAATAGGTCTGTATAGGAAATGGCATTGGCTATAATATCTAATCTGGCCTCATCATTGCCCTTTTTAAATTCCTCTAGGGCTGTTTTTAAATTATTCATATAAAGCCTGCCATTATCGTGTTCAATATACATTCCAGTAATGGCCCCAGATTTTGCTAGCTTTTCTATTTCCCTATTCATGGTGGTAAACAATATGTCTTCCTCTTTACCATGATGGTGTTTATCAGCGTAATTCCTAACAAAATCTATTATTTTAGGAAAATCTCCTAGATCATAATCAGATTTAGTCATTAAATTATAACAAATCTTTCTCATTACCTTAAGCATTCTTCTAATATTGTCATGTTCCTTAACCATTATTTCAATAGCTTCCAAATTATTCACCTCTTTTTTACTTGTATTATAATTATTACCCATATCAACTAAAATATGGATAATTATTAAATTTATTTAATTTATTGAAACTTGTAGCTAAAGAATCAAACCATGTAAAATGGGTATATCTATTACTAAGAAAACAAAAGGAGGTAAAACCATGAGCTTTAAACTTACAGATAAGGTTACCTGGGTTGGGAAAATTGACTGGGAATTGCGGACATTTCATGGTGACGAATATTCAACTCATAAGGGGTCTTCCTATAATTCATACTTAATTAGGGATGAGAAGACAGTACTTATTGATACGGTTTGGGGGCCCTTTGCTCAAGAATTTGTAGACAATTTGAAGAAGGAAATTGACTTAAAGGAAATAGACTATATAATATGCCAGCATGGAGAAGTAGACCATAGTGGAGCCTTACCCTTGTTGATGAGGGAAATACCGGATACTCCAATTTATTGTACATCTAATGGTGCTAAAATCCTGAGAGGACATTATCATCAGGACTGGAATTTTGTAGAAGTAAAGACTGGTGATACCCTAAATATTGGTGAATCTACTTTAACCTTTGTTGAAGCCAGAATGCTCCACTGGCCTGATAGTATGATGACCTATATGGATGGAGACAACATCCTATTTTCAAACGATGCCTTTGGACAACACTATGCCTCGGATTTAATGTACAATGATTTAGTAGACCAATGTGAACTCTATCAAGAGGCCATAAAATACTATGCCAACATACTGACTCCTTTTAGCACCCTAGTGACAAATAAGATTAAAGAGGTATTAAGTTTTAATTTACCCCTTAATATGATAGCCACATCCCACGGTATTATTTGGAGAGATAATCCAGCCCAAATAGTAGAAAAATACTTAGAATGGGCAGATGGCTACCAGGAAAATCAGATAACTATAGTATATGATACTATGTGGAACTGTACCAAGAGAATGGCAGAGGCCATTGCTGAGGGTATTAAATCTGTAAGCCCAGACACAGCAGTGAAACTATATAATGCAGCTGAAACAGATAAAAACGATATAATTACAGAACTGTTTAAATCTAAGGCCATGTTATTCGGGTCTTCTACAGTGAATAAGGGTATAATGAATGCTACAGGGGGCCTCCTTGAAATGCTAAGAGGCTTAGGATTTAAAAATAAGAAGGCTGCAGCCTTTGGTTCCTATGGATGGTCTGGTGAATCAGTGGCCATTATAGAAGGAAAGCTTAAAGACGCTAAAATAGAAGTTGTACAAGAGGGAATAAGGGTCCTATGGAATCCAGACCAAGAAGCCTTAGAAAAGTGTAGGGAATTTGGAAAGAATTTTGCCATGAAATTATAAAAATAAGGAAAAAAAATATGGAAGAAAATTGCCAGGAACTACCTGGTAATTTTTTATTTGGGCTAGTCCGGAAACAGGGAAAATATTCCACGGAAGAAAAATCCTTTAATTGTACAAATAAAGCAAAAAATCTGTTAATATATTATAATATATAAATAACTCAAAGTATAGTTTATATATACTGTAAAAACACCTCTATTATTTAAATGCTTCATAATATAAATAGTATTGGATAGGAGAGAGATATGGATTTAGAAAGAAGGGTTGATAAATTATTCAATGAAATAGTAGAAATAAGGCGAGATTTTCATATGTACCCTGAACTAAGTGAAAGGGAATTTAGAACTTCTAGTAAAATCTGTGAATATTTAAGTAATTGGGGCATAGAGCATATAAATGGTGTGGCTAAGACAGGAGTTGTTGCCATTATTAGGGGAAAGAAAGAAGGCATCACCGTTGGGGCAAGGGCAGATATAGATGCCTTACCCATAAGGGAAGTAAATGATCTGCCATATAAATCCCTAAATGAAGGAGTAATGCATGCCTGTGGCCACGATGTCCATACAGCAATTCATTTAGGTGTAGCAAAAATCTTAAAGGAAATGGAAGATGAACTTCAGGGGAATGTGAAAATATTTTTCCAGCCTGCGGAAGAAACCGTTGGCGGAGCAAAGCCAATGATAGATGAAGGCCATTTAAATAATCCCAAGGTAGACTTTATGTTATCCCTCCACGTTACACCTCAGTTAGATGCAGGCTACATACAATTAAAATATGGGAAGCTAAATGCTTCATCCAATGAATTTTCCATTAAGGTAATTGGTAAATCTAGCCATGCAGCCTATCCTGACCAATCTATAGATCCAATTGTAGTATCCGCCCATATAGTCTTAGGCTTACAATCCATAGTAAGTAGAAATATATCTCCATTAAACCCTGCTGTAGTTACCATAGGCCAGATTCATGGAGGTGTAAAAAACAATATAATACCAGGAGAAGCTACTATATCAGGAACCCTTAGAACCTTAGATGAAAATACTAGAAAGTTTGCAATTAAAAGGATAAAGGAAATAGCAGAAAATACTGCTAAGGCCCATGGGGCAAGGGCCATTGTAAGTATTGAGGAGGGTTATCCAGTCCTTATCAATGATGATGAAGTAGTGGATATTTTAAAGGATATTGCAGAAAAAACCCTTGGGAAGGATAAGGTAAGTTTTAAAGAACTTCCAAGCTTAGGAGCAGATGACTTTTCCTTCTTTTTAGAAAAAGCCAGGGGGGCCTACTATTTCTTAGGATGTGGAAATAAGCTTAAAGGCTGGACAGCCCCAATACACAATGAAAACTTTATAGTAGATGAAGAATGTTTAAGGGTAGGCCTACTATTGCAGACTAAGGGAATTTTAAGGCTCCTGGATATGAAGAAAGAATAAAAAACTATAAAATTTTCCGGAAATTAGGAAATCAGTCCCGAAAAAAGGAAGGATTATTCAGAAAATTTTCACTTGTCTTGAAAGAATGTTGAAAAATACAACCCATATCTTGGCATATTTTTTGCAATTCATAAATGAGGGACTAACTAATGAAGGAGATGGAAAAGATGAGTAATTTTATTTTTGCAGGATGTGATACAGTTGAATTAGCAAAAAAATATAAAACACCCCTATATGTAATGTCTGAAGATTATATTATAGATAGATGTGCCGAGATAAAAAAAGACTTCTTGGAAAAATACCCAAAAACCATGGCTGTTTATGCCAGTAAAGCTTTTTTGACCAAGGAAATGGCCAGGATTATAAAGAGGGAAGGCCTTGGAATGGATGTAGTATCTGGAGGAGAATTATATACTGCCATAGAAGTTGACTTTCCCATGGACCAGATAATCTTTCACGGCAATAATAAGACCATAGAAGAACTGGAAATGGCAATAGAAAATGATGTAGGAAGAATAGTAGTAGACAATATAGATGAAATCCAAATAGTAGACAATATTGCAAAAAAATATAATAAAAAGGCCCATATTCTCTTTAGAATAAGCCCGGGCTTAGATATTCAAACCCATAAGTATATCCAAACAGGCCAGGTAGATTCAAAATTTGGTATCCCCTTAACTGAGAAGACTATCGAAATGGCTATAAAAAAGGCCCTAAGTATGGAAAATTTAGAATTACTTGGCTTCCATTTTCATATAGGTTCTCAGCTTTTAGAAAATGATAACCATATAAAGGCAATTAGGATTATGACCAGGCTAATGAAGGATGTGAAAGATAAATATGGTTTTATCACTAAGGAATTAAATACAGGGGGAGGCTATGGCATACATTATACAGAAGATGAGAAGCGAAAATCCATATCATATTTTACAGATGCCATAATGGAAGAAGTAGAAAAAAACTGTCAAGAATACGGTCTAGAAAGGCCCCTTATTATAATAGAACCTGGCAGATGGATAGTGGGAGAAGCAGGAATTACCCTCTATACCATAGGGGCCATTAAGGAAATTCCGGGAATCAGGACCTATGTTTCCATAGATGGAGGTATGCCCGACAACCCAAGGCCAAGCCTATATCAAGCAAAATATGAAGCTGTAGTGGCTAATAAGATTAATGAAGAAGCTACTGAAGTAGTAACCATAGCAGGAAAATGCTGTGAATCTGCAGACATTCTAATCTGGGACCTAAAGGTACCTGAGGTGGAGAGGGGGGACATTTTAGCAGTTTTATCCACTGGTGCCTACAACTATTCCATGTCCAGTAATTATAATAGGCTTCCACGACCTGCGGTGGTTATGATAAGGGATGGAAAAGACAGGCTTATAGTTAAAAGGGAAACCTATGAAGACCTTTTAAGAAATGATATATAAAGGAAGGTTCGACAATAAGACGAAAAGGAGTTGATAAGATGAAGGTTTTTATAAGTGTTGACATTGAAGGTATAACAGGCGTAACATCTTGGAATGAAACTGAATTAGGCCATCATGAGTATAATTGGGCAGTAAACCAGATGATTAAGGAAACAATAGCAGCCTGCCAAGGGGCATTGGAAGCAGGAGCAAAGGAAATTATAATAAAGGATGCCCATGATTACGCAAGAAATCTTGATATATCTAAGCTGCCAAAGGAAGCGTCTGTAATCAGAGGATGGACATCTTCTCCAGAATCTATGATGGCTGGCATAGACGAAAGTTTTGATGCTGTAATATTTATAGGATATCATTCAGCTTCTGGAGAAAATGGAAATCCACTAGCCCATACCATGGACAGCAAAAAATGTACCTGGTTAAAAATAAATGGTGAAATTGCCTCAGAATTTACAATAAATACATTAATTGCTGCATATTATGGAGTACCGGTAGTATTTTTGTCTGGAGACAAAATGCTCTGTGAAAATAGTAAAAGATTAGTTGCCAATATAGAAACTGTTGCAGTGAAATCTGGAGTTGGAGGCGCCACATTTAATATTCATCCAGATAGGGCCTGCGAACTAATAAAAGAGGGAGTAAAAAAAGCCCTTAAAAATATTGACCTATGTAGGATTGAACCGCCTAAAAATCCAGTACTGGAAATTAGATTTAAGGACCACCAGGATGCCTATAGGGCAAAATATTATCCTGGAGCAAAATTAATTGATGGCTATACTGTTGAATATCAGGCTAAGGATGTCCTAGATTTAATTACTGCAAGGATGTTTATATTATAGTATCAATTAATCACTTTAATTAGATAATGTAAAGTGTTATAATATATGTATTCCAAAACATAAAGAAATTGCAATTAAAGGGGGAGAATACAATAAGGATAATAGAGGGCTTAGTCTTGTTGAAGGACTTAGATGATAGTTTCATTATAGATTTAAGATATGCAAGTACCAATAATTTTACAGGAAAAATAATATATCCAGTACCCGTATGTGCCATAAGGAAAGAAACGGGAGAGAAACTAGTAAAAGCACATAATATATTTAAAAAAGATGGCTTTCGCATAAAAGTATGGGATGCCTATAGGCCGTTACATGTACAGAGAATCCTCTTTGAAGCATGTCCCTACAACGATTATGTTGCTAAGCCTCCTGAAAAACCAATTACGTCTGGATTTAGGCCGAGGCACAATAATGGGATGGCTGTAGACATTACCTTAGTAGATAAAGATGGAAATGAGCTAGAAATGCCCAGCGACTTCGATGATTTTTCTGAAAGGGGAAAACTCAGCTATAAGTACATGACTAAGGAAGCTAGAAAAAACGTAGATTACCTACATAAAGTCATGAATAGCGTAGGCTTCAGGTCTTATGAAAACGAATGGTGGCATTTTGTAGATAATATAGAGGAACCAACTCCTTATTTGGATATTCCCTTAGAGGCATTTCTTCGTTAACTGTTATAAAGGAGTGTATTTTCATGAAGATAAAAGACATACAGGTAGGACAAATAACTGTAGCTTTAAAGAAACCCTTTAAAACAGCCTTAAGAACTGTCCATAGCATTGAAGATATAGTAGTAAAAATAACAACGGATACAGGCCATATAGGCTATGGTGAAGCTGCTCCAACGGCAGTAATTACTGGAGACACCTTTGGATCTATAAAAACTGCCATAGAAGACTATATAAAGCCAAATCTAATAGGGCTAGAAATAGAGAACATTGAAGAAATAATGAAAAGAATTGATAAGTCATTACTTAAAAACACTAGTGCCAAAGCAGCTGTAGATATAGCTGTATATGATCTCTTTGGCCAATACCATAATTCTCCACTATATAAGCTCTTAGGTGGTTATAGGGATGAAATTATTTCAGATCTTACAATAAGCGTAAACTCACCTGAGGAAATGGCAGAGGATAGTATTGAGGCCGTAAAGCTAGGATATAGAACTTTGAAGATTAAGGTAGGCCTTGATTCTGAAATGGATATGAAGAGAATCCAAGCTATTAGGGAGGCAGTTGGCTACGATGTAGATTTAAGATTAGACGCAAACCAGGGCTGGTCTCCTAAGGAAGCCGTTAGGATCATTAGAAAAATGGAGGATAAGGGATTTAATATTGAATTAGTAGAACAACCTGTTCATGCCAACGATTTAGAAGGCTTGAAATATGTAACAGATAATGTATATACTCCTATTTTGGCAGATGAAGCAGTATTTTCTCCCTTAGATGCCATAAAAATCATCCAAAACAGGGCAGCTGATTTAATAAATATTAAGCTGATGAAAACTGGTGGTATACACAATGCCTTAAAGATTTGCTCCATTGCCGAAACCTATGGTGTAGAATGTATGATAGGCTGTATGTTAGAAAGCAAACTAAGCGTCAGTGCAGCAGTTCATTTGGCAGCAGCAAAGAGTGTAATCACCAAGGTCGATTTAGATGGGCCCTTACTATGTAAGGAAGATCCAATTGTAGGCGGACCTACCTTTAAGGATTACAGGATTACATTAAATAATGAGCCTGGCTTAGGCTTTAAGGAAATTGGCAACTTAAAATTTTAATAGATTTTTCCTACAAAGGGAAAGGCCATCAAGAGTATTTAGACAGTTACAACAATAAAACTCAATCAAAAAACTCCACAACCATACTGCTATAAAAAAAGGAAAGGAGGGAAATTTTAATATAATTCCTTTTAATATTAAATTATTAAACTAATAAAAAGGGGGAGAAAAATGAAAAGACTATTAGCTTTAATGCTAGTGCTAATCTTAGTTTTGTCAGCTTGTTCACCTAAGACAGATGAAACTTCAACAGACAAAGAAGATGAGATTGCAGAATATTCAGTTCTTTATTCAGGTGAAATAACTACATTAAACTACCTGGTAACTTCAACTACTGCAGAATTCGCATTGGCAGCAAACTTTGTAGACAGCTTAATCGACTTTGATAGATACGGAGTTGCAGTACCAGGACTAGCAACTGAATGGGAAGTTTCAGACGATGGCTTAGTATGGACCCTAAAGATCCGCGAAGGGGTTAAGTGGGTAACCCATGACGGAGAAGAATACGCAGAAGTTACAGCCCATGACTGGGTAGATGCTGCTAAGTACTTACTAAATCCTGCCAATGAGTCTAAAACTGCTAATATATTCTATAGCGTTATTGAAAATGCAGAAGAGTACTACAAGGGCGAAATTACTGACTTCAGCCAAGTAGGAGTTAGGGCAGTTTCAGACTATGTACTTGAATATAAGCTGAAAAAACCAACTCCATACTTCCTATCCATGCTAAACTATGTATGCTTCCTACCAGCCAACGGGGACTTCTTAGAAGAAGTAGGAGATAGGTTTGGTACAGACAATGTAAACTTCCTTTACAATGGAGCTTACATTATGGAAGTATTCGAGCCACAAAGCAGGAGAATCCTAGTAAAAAACGAAAACTACTGGGATAAGGACAATGTCTTCATAGACAGGATTGTAATGACATATAACCAGGAAGCAGCAACCCTAGGTCCTGAACTATTCGTCCGTGGAGAAGTTGACTATTCAGGTATACCAGCATCCTTAGTAGAAGAATGGATGCAGGACCCAGCGAGAAAAGATTTAATCAGGCCTAATAGGACCAGCTTCTACTCCTATTTCTATGCACTAAACTTCGATCCTAAGTTTGATGAAGAGTACGAACCAGAAAACTGGAAGATTGCAGTGAACAACCGCAACTTCCGTAAGTCATTGTTCCATGCCTTAGACAGGGTAGCGGCCATGACAACTGCAGAACCATACAACCCAGAACAAAGATTATCCAATACTATTACTCCAAAGAACTTCGTCAACTTTGAAGGAAAAGACTATGTAGAGTTTGGCAAGCTTAAAGAATTTACCAATACAGACTCCTTCAATCCAGATTTAGCATTGAAGTATAGGGATGAGGCTAAGAAGGAATTAGAAGGAAAGGTAAAATTCCCAATAATAGTCTACATGCCATATAACTCAGGTAGTACTGAATGGGCTAACAGGGCACAAGTTGTAGAACAGCAAATGGAAAACCTATTAGGTACAGACTATATAGACATAGTAATAGATGCTAGACCACCAACAAACTTCTTATCAGAAGTTAGAAGGTCTGGTAAATACGCTTTCCTAGAATGTAACTGGGGCCCAGACTATGCTGACCCTGAAACCTACACAGATCCATTCTATCCAGGCGGAACATATAACTTCCCAGAATATGTGGAAGGCTATAATGATCCTAATGGAGAAAAGAGGTATACAAATCTGGTAGATGCAGCTAGGGCCGAAGTAAATGATATAGAAAAGAGATATGAACTGTTTGCAGAAGCTGAAGCCTTCTTAATAGAAGAAGCCTTCGTTATACCATATGCAGTAGGTGGCGGCGGATATTCAGCCAGCAGACTTAACCCATTTGAATCAATGTATTCACCATTTGGTGTATCACCAGAAAGATATAAAGGCCATAAATTGTTAGACAAACCAATGAATACAGAAGAGTTCCTACAAGAGCTAGAAAAATGGGAGCAAGAACGTGTTGAAGCTTTAAAAAAAGCTAGCCAATAATAGATAAATTAACCTAGGATTACTTCTGTAATCCTAGGTTAAAAATTAATTTCACAAATTACATATTCCTTTGGGATATTGTTTTGCATAAAAAGTTGACACTTAGAAAGAGGGGGAAAAAATGCTCAAATATTCGATTAAAAGGCTATTTCAGTCCCTACTTACCCTATTCATCATAGTTACAGTTGTCTTCTTGCTTATGAGGCTACTGCCTGAAGAAGGCTACTTTGGCGACGCCTATGAAAAGTTAGACGAAGCACAAAGAGAAGCCATACTTACCAGCATGGGCTTAAGAGACCCTATACACATACAGTTGATAAACTTCTACAAGAATCTTTTAAAGGGCGACTTAGGCGAATCCATAACCTTTAGGCCAAGGGTGCCTGTTATGGAGATAATAAAGGACAAGGTTCCTTATTCATTGTACTTTGGATTGGCTTCCATAGCTATTTCCTTGATAGTAGGGATAAGTTTAGGTATTGCTATGGCCAGAAACAAGTCTAAATTCTGGGACAAACTAGGTACTGGATATATAGTATTTGTCAGGGCTGTACCTGCAGCAGTATACTTCCTATTTATACAAATTTATATAACAGATATTTTCAAATTACCTATGCTATTCAAAATAGATGACCCTAAGACCTGGATCTTGCCAACTATTTCCATGTCCTTAGGTGGAATAGCCAGCTATGCCATGTGGATAAGGAGGTACATGGTAGATGAGCTAAACAAGGACTATGTAAAATTGGCTAGGGCAAAAGGCTTAGACAGCAAAAAAATCATGGTAAGGCATGTCTTCCGTAATGCCTTTGTTCCCATGGCCCAGTATCTGCCTGCTACCATCTTATTTACCATTTCAGGTTCTATTTATATAGAGTCCTTGTATTCTATACCAGGCATGGGTGGGCTCTTAGTTGAAGTAATCAAAAGGCAAGATAACACCTTAGTACAGGCCTTAGTGCTTATCTATTCATCAATAGGTATAGTAGGATTGTTCCTAGGAGATATACTAATGGCCTTATTTGATCCTCGCATCAAATTGGAACGCTAAGGGGGCGCTAGATTATGGGTAAAGGTGCAGTAAACAAACTGAGAAATAGTATAGAAAACAGCATAAAAGAAGATGAACTATTTGAATTTGCAGAATTCGATGAAGAAGAGGCTAAACGTGGTGGTTATTCAAATTATTCATATTGGCGCTCTACCTGGAAGGTCTTTATTTCAAATAGGCTAGCTGCCTTCCTCTTGATTTTAATGGCAGTCTTACTTCTATTTACTTTTATTCAGCCATACTTGCCTAACCAGAAGTCACCTACCAAAATCCATAACCATCCAGAAACCAACCTGCCTCTAAAGAATCTAAGACCAAATGAGGAGTTCTGGTTTGGAACTAACTCCATCGGCCAAGATTTATGGGCCAGGGTATGGAGTGGTACTAGGACCTCACTTATGATTGCCATAATAGTTGGCCTATGGGAGGCAATAGTAGGAATAACTATAGGGGCCTTGTGGGGTTATGTAAGATGGCTAGATAGACCTATAACTGAAATCTACAATATTATAAATAATATACCTAAGACCATAATTCTGATATTGATGACCTATATTATGAAGCCAAGTATGTTCACCATGATATTTGCCATTTGCTTGACTTCCTGGATAGACATGGCCCGTTTCGTAAGGAACTTGACCATAATCATCAGGGACAGGGAATACAACTTAGCTTCCAAGTGTTTAGGTACTCCAACAAGAAGGATAATTACAAAGAACTTACTACCTTACTTAGTCTCTGTAATCATGCTAACCATAGCCCTATCAATTCCTTCAACAATTGGGTACGAAGTATTCCTCACCTATATAGGCTTAGGTTTACCTGTTAAAACTCCTTCCTTAGGTAACCTGGTAAATGAGGGAAGGCTTTTGATATTAAATCCATCACAAAGATATCAGCTTATCTTCCCTTCAATAGTTGTGTCCGTAATAACTATTTCCTTTTATATCTTGGGCAACGTGTTTTCCGATGCAGCAGATCCCAAAAACCATGTTTAGGAGGTGTACTATATGGACAATAGGAAAGTTATATTATCAGTAAAAGATTTAGTAATCAAGTTTAGACTAAGAGGACAAATACTAACTGCCATTAGAGAAGCCTCTTTAGACCTGTACGAAGGAGAAAGCTTAGCCATAGTTGGTGAGTCGGGATCTGGAAAATCGGTGTTTACCAAAAGCTTTATGGGGCTCTTAGATGCCAATGGCTGGATAGATTCTGGCAACATTATGTTTGAAGGGGAAGACTTAGCCCAATATAAATCAGAAAAGGACTGGCTAAAGATTAGAGGGAAAAAGATAGCCATGGTATTTCAGGACCCAATGACATCTCTAAATCCTCTAAAAACCATTGGGAAACAGGTGCAAGAAGCCATTGAGCTCCACCAAGGTATTAAGGGAGAGGAAGCCAAGAAATTGACCATACAGTACTTAAGTGATGTAGGTATACATGATCCTGAAAAAAGGTATAACCAGTATCCCCATGAATTTTCAGGGGGTATGAGGCAAAGGGTAGTAATAGCCATAGCAGTTGCTTGTAATCCTAAGATCCTAATATGTGACGAACCAACTACAGCCTTAGACGTGACTATACAGGCTCAGATACTGGAATTATTAAAGGGGCTTAAAGAGAAATATAATTTGACCACCATATACATCACCCATGACTTGGGAGTAGTAGCCAATGTGGCCGATAGGATAGCAGTAATGTATGCAGGAGACATAATTGAAATAGGCCTATGTGAAGAAGTATTCTATAATCCTCAACATCCCTATACCTGGGCCCTACTATCATCTTTACCACAACTAGGAGTTAAGGGGCAGGAGCTTTTTACCATAAAGGGAACTCCACCAAACCTATTTTACGATATAAAGGGAGATGCCTTTGCTCCAAGAAACCCCAGGGCTTTAAAGATAGATTTTGTAAAGAGGCCGCCCTATTTCCAAGTTAGCCCTACCCACAAGGCAAAAACTTGGCTCTTAGACCCTAGGGCTCCAAAGGTGGAACCCCCAGAGTCCATAAGGGCATTAAGGCAGCAATGGGAGGTTGAAAGCAATGGATAAGAGAAGTAAAGAAATCCTGTTGGAGGTTAAAAACTTAAGAGTAGAATTTGGCAAGAGGAGAAAGAAGTTTGTAGCAGTAGATGATGTCAGCTTCCACATCTACAAGGGAGAAACCTTTGGCCTAGTTGGGGAGTCTGGTTCAGGAAAGACCACCATAGGAAGAGCTATTATTAGGCTAGTTGAGCCAGCTGCAGGAGAGATTATCTTCGATGGCAAAAAAATAAATGGGAACATAGACAAGGAACTAGATAAGGAAGTAACAAGAAGGATTCAAATGATATTCCAAGACCCTATGGCCTCTTTAAATGAAAGGGCCAAGGTTGAATATATAGTATCTGAAGGCTTATACAACTTGAAAAACTACAAAACCGATGAAGAAAGAAAGGCTAAGGTAGAAAAGGCCATGTTAGACGTAGGCTTACTGCCAGAGTTTCTAAGCCGCTTTCCCCATGAGTTCTCTGGTGGCCAAAGACAGAGAATTGGGGTAGCAAGGGCCATTGTCATGGAGCCAGACCTTATAATTGCAGATGAGCCCATATCAGCCCTAGATGTTTCCATTCGTGCCCAGGTCCTTAACTTAATGGCCGATTTGCAAAAGAGAAAGGGCTTAACCTACCTATTCATAGCCCATGATTTGTCTGTAGTCAGGTTCATAACAGATAGGGTTGCAGTAATCTACAAGGGTAAGATAGTAGAATTGGCAGAGACGGAAAGGCTTTATCAAAACCCACTACATCCATACACCAGGGCTCTATTTTCAGCAATTCCAATACCTGATCCTAAGTTGGAAAGGTCTAAGAACTTAGAAGTTTATGATCCTAACTGTCACTTCGACTATGATGAAGATCCACCAAAGTGGATTGAAATAGAGCCTGAACACTTTGTCCTTGCTAATAAAAGAGAATTGGAGGGGTATAAAAAGATCTTAGAGAAAAATGGGGTACAGGTGCTTATATGAAATAGTTCTTATATTACTGGGGGTTATGATATCGATGGCAGGATGTACTAAGATTGCTGAGGAAGTCTTTTATGATTCTAGATTGATTATAAATAAGGGAGAAGATTTTATTAAGGGTGAAAAAGAAAATATAACAATAAATAGGGAAGGGGAAATCATCTTAGACAATCTATCTATTAAGGGGAAATATATTTCTCCCATTATAAAAACTAAAGCCTTTAAAGACTTGGTAATGTCTTGGAATGTAGATACACCAGATGGTACGGAAATAGAAATCTTGGTAAAGGTCAGGGTGGGGGAAAACTGGTCCCAATGGTTTTCCTGTGGCAAATGGTCCCTAAATGGATTTAGGGGCAGTATAAGAAATCAAAAGGATGAAATAGCCAAGATGAATATAGATACCTTAGAAGTCCTAGGGGATAAGGGTGCTGAAGCCCTTAGGTATTCCATAAGATTAAGTAGGGAGGATACCAATATACCGGGTCCTAGACTTAGAAATGTATTTATAGCCTTAAACCTAGAGGAAAAGAGTAAGCCGGTATTTGCTGCTGATAAGACCTACCTAGTAGACTTAAAGGTGCCTGAAAGGTCTCAAATGGTAGTACCTGAAATAGGAAATGTAATCTGCAGCCCAACTTCCTTATCCATGGTACTGGAATACTATGGCCACAAGATAGATACGGAGGAAGTAGCAGCAAATGTTTTAGATAAGGAATTTAATATTTATGGAAATTGGTCTTTTAATGCTGCCTATGGCGGTACAAAATGTAAATATTCCTATGTAGAAAGGTTTACTTCAGTAGATGATATAAAGGAAAAAATATCTAAGGGTATTCCACTTATAGCATCCATTAGGACTAAGACAGAAGATGAAATTAGTGGAGCCCCTCAGGCCTATCCCAGCGGCCACCTAATAGTAATAAGGGGATTTACGGTTAAGGATGGAGAAGAATATATAATAGTAAACGACCCTGCAGCTAAGGAAGTAGAAACTGTTCGGAGAGAATATAAGGTTTCTGAATTTGAAAGGGCATGGAATAGGATAGTATATATATTATGCCATGAGCTTGATTAGATTTTCTATTTAAGAAGTCCTATTCCTATAACAGATGAAGGTGAAATATATGATAGATAATATTATGAAAGAAATTGAAAATTTCCAGGGGGATATTTCGGTTATTATAAAGGATTTAACCCGGGATAAGTGGATTTTTAAATATAATGAAAGGGAAATATATCCTTCAGCTAGTCTTATTAAAGTTCCCATAATGGTTGAAGCCCTATATCAGGTGGAGGAGGGGGTTTATACCTTAAATCAAAAAATAAAGATAAGGCTAGAGGATAGGATAAAATATAGTATAGTGTCGGACTTGTCAATAGATGAATATCCATTAATTGATTTAATTACCCTGATGATAATAGTAAGCGATAATACTGCCACCAATGTATTAATTGATTTGCTTGGCATTGACAATATCAATGAAAGGCTAAGGCAATTAAACTGTAAGGATACCATATTACAGAGAAAGATGCTAGATTTTGAAAAAGCAAAGAAGGGAATAGATAATCTTACCAGCCCTATGGACATGGCACTGATTATGGAGGGGATTTACAATAAAACCATACTTAAACCCCACTGGTGTCAAATAGGGCTAGATATACTCACAAAGCAAAAATATAGGGATAAATTGGGAAGATATTTACATGAAGATGTAACTATAGCTCACAAAACAGGCAGCCTAAGCGGTATAAACCATGATATAGGAATCTTCCTAGACCCTGATTATTTAATTGGGGTCTTTACAAAAAATGCCAAAGATGACGTTAAAGGTAGCCAAATTATAGGAAGGATTTCAAAAATAGCCTATGATTACTTTTTAAAATAGATTAACAATTGGCGAGGTGATGGATTTGAATAAACCACAATGGGGAATCTTATCAAAGGCACTAGTTCCCATAAACCTACATCCAAAGTTTGACAGCGAAATGGCTGATGAAGGCTTATATGGCATGGTAGTTAAAATCCTTGAGGAGAAGGAAGATAACTGGTATTATGTAGAAACCCATTACGATTATTATGGTTATGTACATAGTTCAAATATGATAATGGACGATGAAAAAGCAAGGGCTTGGAAGGAAAAGGCAAATAAGGTGGTCTTCCATTCAGTAGTAGATATAATGTCTGAAGCAAGCTACAAGGGCTATGTAAAAGGCATATTAACTAGGGGGGCCACTGTCATAACTACTGGTAATGAGGAGGACAATTGGACTGAAATACAATTGGCCGATGATAGTACCGGATGGGTCAGAAGTGTCTTTCTAAGAGATAAGATAACTAGCTTTGATAAAAACAATGAAGAACAGTTGAGAAAAGATTTGGTAGATACTGCCATGCTATACTTAGGAACCCAATACAGGTGGGGAGGGAAAAGCCCCTTAGGCATCGACTGTTCAGGCCTATGTTCCATATCCTATCTGTTAAACGGAATTATTATTTACAGAGATGCCAAATTGAAAGAAAAATATATGAGAAAGATATCCATGGAGGAGATAAAGCCGGGAGATCTTCTATACTTCCCAGGCCATGTGGCCATGTATATAGGCAATGATAAATATATTCATTCCAGCTCCAGCTTAAATGGAGTAAAAATCAATAGTCTAAATCCAGAACATGAGGATTACAAGGAAGATTTAGCCAAAACCATAACTGGCATAGGAACAGTCTTTTAATTCTTTTTATATAAAAGGCCCTAGTAAATAACTAGGGTCTTTTTTTCTACTTGGAAAAGACAATTATTGTAGTATAATAATTACTAAGATTCGACAATTTTACTTGAGGGTGGTATTGTGGACTTTAAATCTGAAAACTTCGTAAAGATGTTTACCGATATGATGTCGGAAGGCTTTATTGTAATAGATAAAGAGGGGAAAATTCAAGTTTATAACCGTAAGGCAAAGGAAATCTTTGGTATTAGCAATATTTCACAGATTAAACACCAGAGTGGAAGGCTTAGGGCTGGAGATATTGTAATCATTGGAGATAATTCCATTGGACAAGATGATGGAAATTTGACTGGCCAATCTTTAAAAGTTATAGGTATAAAGAATACCAATATAGAAGAAGGGGATTCAATAATTGCCATAGGTACCTATAAAAGGGCAGGGGATTTTGAACCCATACTAAAACTACTGAAAAAGGGCCATAATGAAGAAGTATTGGAAGTGGAAACTACAATAAAGGGGGTCTACATCAAGGCTAAAATCGAATTTGTAAACAAGATAATCTCCATACAGGTAGATAATAAGGAATACAAGATGACCTACATCAATGCCATAGGTCATATGGTGGTCTTGGATGGCAAGACCATGGAAATGAAATTCTACCAAACCTATGGATATACAGCTAGGGGAGAAAGCATCAACGATTTACTAAAGGGAAGGGAATATATGGCCAAAGGGGCAGGTACCGAATCCCTGGATGTAATAGGTAAGGATATCTTTGAGATACATAAATCCGATTACATGATACAGCAATTCTACAATGTGGCTAGGGGGGAAAATGTCACATATGTAGATAAATTTGAAGAAATAAATGGCTACCCCACCATGTGTACCCTATTGCCTGTAGAGGAAAATGGAAAAAGAATAGGTGCAGCCCTAAAAGTAGAGGATATTTCCCAGATTAAGAAAATCATAGCAGAAAGGGACCAGGCCATAAGAGAACTGGAAGAGGCAGAGTACAAGCTCTTAAATGAAAAGGCATTAAACAAGGCATTTCCAAAATTTATAGGCAACAGCCAGCAAATTGAAAACGTAAAGAGGATGGCTTTAAGGGCTTCAAAGACCAATTCCAATATATTGATATTAGGTGAAAGTGGTACTGGCAAGAGCATTTTAGCTAAGGCAATCCATGAGAACAGTAAATATAGGGATAAGCCCTTTGTCCATGTGAACTGCGGTGCAATACCAGAAACCTTATTGGAATCTGAATTATTTGGCTATGAAAAGGGGGCATTTACAGGGGCCCGTTCAGAGGGTAAAAAGGGCTTATTCGAGCTAGCCGATGGAGGAACTATATTTTTAGACGAAATAGGGGAGATACCTTTAAGCCTTCAAGTTAAACTATTGGAAGCAATACAGGAAAAAAGCTTTTATAGGGTGGGAGGAACTGAAAGAATTACTGTAAATATTCGTATAATCTCTGCTACAAACAAAAACTTAGAGAAGGAAATGCAGAGGGGAAGGTTTAGGGAGGACCTATATTATAGAATCAATGTCTTTCCCATTTGGATACCGCCTTTAAGGGAAAGAAGACAAGATATTATCTCCTTAGTAGATTTTCTGCTTCCAAAGATTTGCAATGAATTAGGCTGCCATACTAAGAGGATATCTGCTGAAGCCATGAATCTATTATTAACCTATGATTGGCCTGGAAATATAAGGGAACTGGAAAACGTTTTGGAAAGGGCAGTTAACTTAGCAGAAGGAAACAATATACTTTCTAAACATATAAACATAGCTGGAAGGGCCTCACAGGATAGTTCTAGGGAAATAAAGGATTTAAAATCTTACCTAGAAGAACAGGAAAAGAAGGCCATTGCCTATGCCTTGAGTTACTTTAAAGGAGATAAAAAGAAGGTAATGGAAGCCTTAAATATTAGCAAAACTACCCTGTATGATAAATTAAAAAAATATAATATTAAATAGCTGCCAGAGGACTTCTCCTCTGGCATATTATTTTATTTATTTTATATATATTTTACCATTTCCTTAGGCAAGGCTTTAATTTCAGAATATAAAATATCTCTAAAATCTAAGTTGGTCTTTTCATTAAATTCACCAGTAGATGAAGATTTTAAACTCCTTCCCATACTAAGGAAGTTTTCTATATCAGCTTGCATTAGATTAGTATAAGTAGATTTTAATAGTATCTGACCCTCAGATATGAAAAACAATTTATATCCCTTGCTAAGGGGTATTTTCAAAAGGATGTCCTTAGATAACAGGGACTTATATTCATGGATTCCCTTCTTCAAATAATTTAAACCATAGGTTAAATCCCTATAATAAGTGGCCAAGGAAAACTCAAGATTTGAAGCCGCTTCATACATCCTTTTCTCAAGTTCATTAACAAATAAGGTCAATTCTTCTTCCTTGGAGAGGATATTTAATAGGGTTTTTCTATTCATCTCAAAGGTCTCCCTATCCATGTTTTTTGGCATAAGATTATATTGAAAAGTATAACTTTCACCATCCCTAACTATTGGATATAGATTTTTCAAGGAATCAATTATATTTATCAAAAAAGACCTTCTCCTAAAGGGGCCGTAGGAATTATCTTCCCTGTCATATACAAGGGACAAGGGATTGTGGATATTGTAATCTTCAACTTTTAAATATATGTATTTTTCATCATTCTTAAACTGGCTGTTAAATATTGGCTTCATTTCCTTTATGAGTTCACATTCCAGCAGCCGTGCTTCCAGATGGGTATCTGTTACTATATATTCAATATCATGGATTAAGGATACCATCCTTTCTATCTTATTCCAATTATGGTTTCTTGTAAAATATGACCTTACCCTTTTCTTTAAGGAAATGCTTTTTCCAATATAGATCACTTTCCCATGGGAATCTAACATTTTGTAAATGCCTGGAAGGGCTGGAATACTATTTATTTTTTCTTTTAAATTATGGTGTATTTTATCCATTTTATCATCCTTCTTACAATATCATCCTAAGAGATTGCTAGCTATTAGGTAATCTGATAAGATTAATAAAGACAAGTTTATTTATATTATATCATGAAAGTAAAATATAATAAGTTTTCAATGGAGATAGATAGTATGAAAAGATACAAGTCTTTAAATGAGGAACTAAAAAGGGAGTTTGGTAAGAAGGTAATGAAATTGTCCATAGATGGAGGCTTTACCTGCCCCAATAGGGACGGTAGCATAGGACATAGAGGATGTATATTCTGTGGTGAAGAAGGTTCAGGAGAATTTGCAGGTTCAAGGCATGACCCAATAAGGGTTCAGGTAGAAAGCCAAAAAAGACTTTTATCTAAGAAATGGAATACGGATAAGTTCATTGTCTACTTTCAAAACTTTACAAATACCTATGGCCCTATAGATAGGTTGAGAAAGCTATATTATGAAGCCTTGAGTTTAGAAGGAGTAGTGGGCCTAGCCATTGCCACAAGGCCTGACTGCTTAGGGGATGAAGTAGTGGACTTGTTATCTGAAATAAATGAGAGAACCTATCTATGGATAGAGTTAGGCCTTCAAACTATCCATGAAAAAACAGCAAAATTCATTAGGCGGGGCTATCCTTTAGAAGTATATGATGAAGCCGTAAGAAAATTAAAGGCTAGAAATATAAGGGTGGTTACCCATATAATCTTGGGTCTGCCGGGAGAAAGTAAAGAAGATATCCTAGAAACTGTTAAGTATGTGGGGAAAACTGAAACCTGGGGCATTAAACTACATTCCCTATATATACAGAAGGACACGGATTTGTATAGGTATTATTTGAAAAACCCCTTTCCCATAATGAGCAAAGAGGAATATGTATCTTTGGTGGTAGAATGTCTTAGATTACTTCCACCCAATATGGTAATTCACAGATTAACTGGAGATGGAAAAAGGGAACTATTATTTGAGCCTAAATGGAGCCTAGATAAACTAGGGGTCTTATCTTCCATAGATAAGGAGTTGAAAATAAGGAAGACCTTCCAGGGAGAAAAGTACAAAAATATTAATACTTAAGTCACCCTTCAATATAGATACGCATAGTATATTAATGCAAAGAATATATAAGAAGGGTGGGTAAGTATGACTAATACTAGAACATGTCCATCGGGTAGTTTCCCTTATACTATACGTTCGGGAGATACTCTTTTTAATTTAGCCATGAGATATAATACAACAGTAGAGGCAATAATGGCAATAAACCCAGGAATAGATCCAAACAACCTACAAATAGGCCAAAGAATTTGCATACCTGGTTCACAAGCTCCGCCAACAAGGTGTCCAGCAGGAACCTTCGCTTATACCATTAGGTCGGGAGATACACTGTATAACTTAGCCATAAGATATAACACCACCGTTGAGGCCATTATGAGAGTAAATCCAGGAATAGATCCAAATAATCTACAAATTGGTCAAGTAATCTGCATACCTGGCTCTGTTGTGCCACCGCCACCAACATGTCCAGTGGGAACCTTCTCCTATACTATTAAATCAGGAGATACCCTATATCAACTAGCCATTACCTATAATACTACTGTTGAGGCAATTATGGCAGTAAACCCAGGAATTAATCCAAATAACCTGCAAATTGGTCAAGTGATCTGCATACCTAGAGGCGGCATGCCAGTGCCACCATGTGATGGCTTCTATTATACAGTAAGGCCAGGAGATACCTTGTTTAGCATTGCAGCAGCCTTTAACATACCATTATCAACATTAATGGCAGCCAATCCAGGAGTAGATCCAAACAATCTACAAATCGGTCAACAAATCTGTATCCCTAAAGTTATGCCACCACCAATATCCTGTCCAGGTGGAACGGTGTATACGGTTAGAGAAAAGGATAATTTAGGAACCATACTCCTAAGATTTAACTTATCCTATATGGACCTTCAAGCAGCCAATCCAAATGTGGACCTAGATATGCTAAAACCAGG